>CAYVMN010000109.1:0-15797 GCA_964452575.1 uncultured Desulfobacteraceae bacterium
TAGCGCTTTGAAAACAGTGATGCGTCACATGACCGACCGCGAGGGTCTTTTTTCCAAAGGACGTAAAGGACGGTATCATTTCAAAGGACGGCAGTGAGGTCTTTAAACTCGTCACGGAACAGCCCCATAAGAGGATGTCCCTATGAAGAGCTGTCTTCCCTGCCTGGCAGAACCTGTATTTACAGGTAAGGGGGCGTGCCACAGGCTGTGAAGAATTTGGATTACGTCCTTTGGAAAAAAGACCCTCGCGGTCCTCTGCCTTTGTTACAAAACGCGAAAGTGTTACAAATACTGTAGAAATTGTCAGGCAAACAGATAGCTTGCCGTCTTTTTGAGCATAGCCGGCCCTTGTACCTCGGTCTCAAATAAGGGAACAATTGATCTGACCCCATCCCCGAAGGCCTGCCAGACCTTTTCCATGTGCTCGTCCTGCATCTTAACGCGATTGCGGACAAACTCTGGAGCATCTTCCTTCACCGTCTCCTTTTGGATCAGCCCATTTACGATCACACCCCCCACGGGTATCCCGAAATCGTGAAACCACTGAATGAATCGGGTGATGACTGCAATGGGAAGGCTTTCAGGCAGGGTAACAAAAAAGAAGGCCGTTGTTCCCGGTTCGGTCAACAACTTGCTCGCGTGGGCCATCCGATCCTTGAACTGGAGGAGGTACTCCATCAAGGGGTCTTTCTCCTCCTTTTTCCGGCTGTAAGAGAGTTTTTTCCGCAACTCACTGGCCTCCCCCCGGCTCTGGATCATCTTCTGCACCCACAGGGAGTAAACCTTGGACATCCCCAGGAGCCTTCGGGCATTTGCCGTGGGTGCGGTATCAAAGACGTAGATCTCATATTCGTCCTGAAATATCAAATCCAGCATGTTTTCGAACATGGCGGATTCTTCGAATGCAGGATTCATGGTTGCAGACTCCACGAACTCTTCTGCTTTCACCGCGATGTCCGCAAACTTCAAAAACCAGCTGATCTTTTCCCGAATCTCCCTTTTGGAGCGCTCGATAGTGTCCTTGGTGTCGATCTCCAAGGCATAGCAGCCTTCCCCATCTTCGATCAGCACGGGCTTGCCGAATACGTTCTGCCCCAGAAGGTTGGTAAGGCTGTGAACAGGATTGGTGGAGGCAAGAAGCGTCCTCTTCCCATGCTGAGCAAACCACAGTGCCGCAGCGCCGGCCATGATCGTCTTCCCCACCCCTCCTTTTCCACCAAAAAAGACGTACTTGAGGCCCGGGTGCATTTCTACAAACTTCGTCATGCTCTGTGTGATCGTTCCCATTTCTTACCTCCCAGGACCAAACATGGCATCAGCCATCTTTTCGATCATCACCAATCCGGTGATGTCTCTCTCCATCTCGGGGACATGGGCCAGAATCTCTCCGCCAAAAGTCTTATGGATTACATCCATATATTTCTCCTGCATCTCCATGCGGTGGACTAAATACGGAGGGATCTGCTGGTCCTTTAGCTCGGGGGGGATGACTCGATTGACAATATACCCGCTCAGCGGGACGTCGAACTTGGCAAAGAGCTGGGCGGCCTGTTGGGTGTCCTTGATGATCATCTCTTCTGCCACCAGGACAAAGAAGAAGGCCGTCTTCTCCTTGTCAGTAAGGATGTTGGATGACCTGTTGATGCGGTCCTTGATGTACAAGAGCTCGTTGAGGATCTCGTCTTCCTTTGTCTCTTTCTCCCGCTTCGCGATGGCCACTACCTGGTCATATTCCCCCATCTCCTCTCGGAGCTTGGTTATTTTGTCGATCCAGCTGTCGTAGACCGAGGCCATGCTCAGATAGTAGAGGGCGTGGCCCAGGGGAACCAGGTCGTAGATGTAGTAATCGTAGCCCCCTTTGACCACGATATCGACCACCTCATCGAATATGGCGCTTTCCTCCATTGCCGGCTCGGCGGCCGCGGCCTGGATGTAACTCTCGATCTCTTCGGGTATCTTTTTCAGACCATACATATCGAAGATCTTCTGGCGGATCTCCTCCTGGTATTCCTTGATCCTTCGATCGGCATCTATCTCCTGGGCATATAGGTTCGGCATGATCTCCACGGCCCCCTTGCCGAAGATATCTCGTTCAAAGATATCGCTCAGGGAGGCCTGGGGGTCTACGGAAAAGACCAACACTCGATGTCCCTGCTTGGCCAGATAATAGGCTGCGGCTGCAGAGAAGGTGGTCTTACCCAGACCTCCTTTTCCTCCAAACATGATGTACCTTCGATTGGGGTACTGGGTGAAAATATTAGCGATTGAAATGGCGCACCTCCTTATCTCTACATGATGCAAGGGGTTGGCTTTTCGATTATGCACCGTACCTCTTGGGGTACAGGCCTCCTATGCAAGGGCGTCTGTTAGGTCCCTTTCCCGCAGCATCCTACGCTTCCAGGTGGATACCTGAGGAACCACATAAGGAAGTATCCTTAACGAATAGTATGGAGGAAGGATTGGCACTCCCAGGAGGTCCCCCATGGTGATCAAGATGAAGAGATGCTCCATGCTCCCACGGGTCTTCAGGGCTAATCGGGCGGTATCGTGGGCCGCCATCCCGTAAATGAACTCCTTGGCGGCCTTTCCAAGTTTCTTTAAAAACCCTTCTCTTTCTTCTTCAGTCATGGCCCCTCTCCTTTTTTTGACAAGTCAGAATAGAAGTTCAAACACTCTCAATCCTGATTCTAATTTGGAACTACAAATAGAAACCTGATTTTCCATTTTGCAGTATATTCAAATTAAGTGCTGTGTCAAATAAAAAAAAGAGGGGGAGTTGCAAGCCTAGGCATCTCCCGGTATTGAGGGCAAAGGCAAATCGGAAAGGCCAAGATCGGAGATCAATTAAAGACTTCTTCCAACGTTGCGGATTCTTTCGTCAATAAGGGTCTCAAGTTCCTGGTAATCCCACCCGATATAGGTGCGTTTCCTATCTATAATAAAGGCGGGAAAGCGAAAAAGCCTGTACCGTATCTGCTTCCATAAACCCAAAGGAGACATGGCATCAATTACTCGAATCACGATTCGGTGTCGATATAGATGTGACAGCTCTTGAATCCATTCCGACAGGTAGCTAACAGCATATTTCCAATCATCAGGGTATTCATTGATGCAGGCGTTGCGATGCCTACTCCCTAAACGCAAGGAATTGATCTCCGGGCAGGAGAGCATGGGGGCGACTAACTCAAGCAGTATTGGACTCACATGACACCTATTTTCTTCATGATTATAGACAAAACAGGATAAAATGATCAAGATGGATCATTTCAATCCTGAGAACAGATCACGCAAATCTCGTGCCTGTCAAAAGGCAGACGGCTCGGAGGTTTCTGAAGGCTGATATGATAAGGGCCATCCCCTCTAACCGAGCTGCGGCCGCTTGTCAAGTCGAAAAAACGCCTGCTCCCTCTATTTCATTTGACAAATAGAGGCTTTTTTTTTATAGAGGGCGCATTGAATAAAGGTCAAAATTGTTCCTGGCATCCCTATTCTAAGGAGGTAACTATGTTCTACGTAATCGAAATCCCGAAACCTAGGCCAGACCGCAAACAGATCTCTGCCATGGTGGTCCTGAACCCTGCTGACTCCCGAAGGCTTCTGGCAAAGGCCACGGTTGCGACCCCCGAGGTCCAGAATGCCTGGAGAAACGGGATGATAATCATTGCCAGGGGAATTACCAGCGCCTATATAACCGAGGAGCTCTTTGGCATACCGGTTGAGCCCAAGGGGGGACAGACCGTGGGTATTGTCTGCAACGGGATCACCACTTCCAATATGGGCCCGCCCCCCAGCACCCGGCATGTCATTAGAAAAGGGAAGGTGGTGGAAGGGGCCGACTCTAATGTTGAGATACTCAACTTTGGGCCTGATGATGTTTTCCTCAAAGGCGCCAATGCAGTGGACAGAGAAGGTAACGCCGGCGTCTATGTGGCTTCCGTCAAAGCCGGCACCATTGGAATGGCCTGGCCAATACTCACCCCAAGGGGTTCTCACTTTATCATCTCGGTAAGCCTTGAGAAGCTGGTCCCCTCGGTCATTGACGTTGCAAAATATACAGGTATCTACCACTTCAAATACAGCACCGGAATACCCATAAAGCTGGTTCCGCTTCCACTTGCCAAGGTGATCACCGAGATTCAGGCCTTCGCAATCCTGGCAGGTGTCAGGGCCTACCACATAGGCTCAGGTGGCGTCGGGGGCTCTGAGGGGTCTGTGCACCTCTCCCTGGAGGGCGATGAGGAGGGTGTTGAGAAGGCCTTCGAGCTGGCCAAGTCAATCAAAGGGGAGCCGCCGGTGAGCCTGCCGGATAAATTCTCTGTGACTTCGCCGGCCGACTACGACTATGACGCATCGGCTCAGCTGGCCGTACTGGCGGGTGTCTGATCCGAGCCCATTGGCACAGATTAAGCCTCCGATCCGCTGTCCAGGGACGTAATCTCTGACCTAAGGCATCATTTCAATCCAGGATTTGCAGTTGGATGCAGCCGAAGGCCGTCGCGTATACTATTTTTGCCACTAGGAGATGCAGCGGTTTAATGAGTCTTGAAGAAGCAGGCTGGGACTTATGGAGTGCTGCCCTAGATTATTAAGGACTTACATGAAATGCCACTTCATGGAGTGGAACGAATAGAACTAACTTGTAAAGATCAAGAAGGGAAACAAGTTTTGTCGGTCGTATCAATCGTTAAGCTTCAAAATGGGAATGTGGAGGATGCGGTCAGAAAGGCCGTCTCTTTAACCGGCAGTTTTGAAAGTGTGGCGTGGGAGGGCGCCAAGGTCCTGATCAAACCCAATACGGTGCTCCCCGTTAAGACAGGAACAGGAATCGTCACGGATGTAAGGGTCGTAGAAGCTGTCACAAGATTGGTCCTTGAAAAAAATCCAAGAAAGGTCGTCATTGGTGAAGGCTCTTCTGTTGGTTATGATTTTCGAGAAACCTGGAACTCCATGCGGTGTATGGAGATAGCTGGCGTCACGGAAGTCGCTAGAAGACTTGGCGTGGAGGTGGTAGATCTCAATCGTGACGAGCAGGTAAATGTGAGCCTGCCCGATGCCCTTGTAATGGAGAATTTCGCCGTTGCCAAGACCGCTTTGGAGGCGGATGTGATCATCTGCCTGCCCGTGATCAAGACTCATATTCGCACGGGAATCACGTGCGGACTCAAGAACATGAAAGGGGTCCTGCCGGGTAACGAGAAAAAACGTACTCACAAGTTGGGATTGGATCGGGGGATAGTCGATTTAAATCGGGTTACAAGGCCGACATTCACCATCGTCGATGGGATTGTCGGTGTTCAGGGTGCATGGGGCTCCCAGGCCGAGGCGGCCGATAGGGTTCCTTTGAACCTGATTTTTGCAGGAGACGACGTCGTTGCGGTTGACACCGTCTGTGCAACCACCGCAGGATTTGATGTAAGGGAGATCTTGCATGTTCAACTGGCTGGCGAAGCAAATCTTGGTATCTGCAACATGGATCTCATCGAGGTACGGGGGGAGAGGCTAGACGATGTTAGACGGCCATTCATCCCATTTCTGCAGGCAGCAAAGGATCTATATGGTGGCGCAAAGGTCATCGAGAAGGACTCCTGCAGCGGCTGCATGGGAGAAAGCGTGAGCACATTCATCTATCTCAATAGAGCTGGATTCCACGAAAGATTGCCCGATTTGACGCTCATCATGGGAACACCCGAGGAAATACCCCTCTTAAGAGATAAACCTGTTATCCTGGGTCGCTGCGCCAAGGCCTATCGCCATCTGGGTGTATTCGTTCCAGGGTGCCCGCCGCATGGGTTGAAGATCACCGATGCGGTATGCCAGGCCTTGGAGATTGATCAGGATATCGTACATCGTGCCATTGCAGAGTTACACAGTTTTAGTGCGGATTATTAGTCAGGGCTCAGGGGTGTTGGCCAAAATAATTATTATAAGGAGCACGTAGACGTTGCGCAAGACAGCTGGTCACGGTCTGTTGGAGATGTTGATCGCCCATGGGACAGAGTATGTCTTTGGCAACCCAGGCACCACCGAACTTCCCATTATGGACGGGCTGCAGGATTTTCCCCAATTGAAGTACATCCTCGCCCTCCAGGAGGGCTCGGCGGTTGCCATGGCGGACGGTTATGCAAGGGCTAAGGGTAAACCCAGCTTTGTAAACCTCCACGTTGCAGGGGGTTTGGCGAACGGCATTTCCATGCTCTACAATGCCTACCGCGGCGGCACGCCTTTGATACTCACAGCAGGCCAAACAGACACCCGCATACTCATCGAGGAGCCGCTCCTATCGGGAGACCTTGTGGGCATGTGCCGGCCTTATAGCAAATGGAGCTGGGAGGTGCGTCACGCTGCCGATGTGCCAGTTGCCATACGCCGTGCCTTCCGCATCGCATCCACACCGCCGACCGGCCCGGTATTTCTCTCTTTCCCGTGGAACGTCCTCGATGAGGAGGCCGAGCTGGATTTGACGCCTGTCTCTGCGGTCTACGCCCGCATCCGCCCGGATGAACAGGCCCTGGAGAGGGCGGCCCGTATGCTGGCCAGCGGGAAGAATTTGTTGATGATCGTTGGAGACCGCGTGGCCCAGAGCGGGGCGGTCATGGAAGCCGTGAAGGTGGCCGAGATACTCGGTGCGCGAGTGACTGCGGCGATCTATTCTGAGGTCAATTTTCCCACAGATCATCCCCAATTTTGGGATCTCCTGGATCTGCACAGTCCAACGACGGCCGAAACCCTGGGCCAGCACGACGTCATCCTGGCCGTTGGATGCAATATTTTCAGCCGATTTCTCTATCTCCCTCCGTTCCTAACAGGGAAAAGCAAGGTAATTCATCTGGATGTGAGTTCCCACGAAATCGAGAAAAACCATCCGGTTGAAGTCGGGTTATGGGGGGACATAAAGACGGGCCTCTCGGCCCTATCCGAGGCTATGGACCAGGTGATGTCCGAATCGCAGCGGGCGGCGGCCAGGATTAGGGCATCCAGTCTGGCCGAGGCAAGGGCCCAGGATCAGTCCTCCTACCTGGAGGGGGCACGTCAGAGGTGGGACAGCCAACCCATGGATCCCGCCCGCCTTTTTCTTGAAATGAAGGAGGTGCTGCCCAAAAACACCATCGTCGTCAGCGAGGCCGTCACCTCCACCCTGCCTCTGTTCAGGGCTATGACGTTCCACGAGCCGGGCAGCTTCTTCAGCCTGAGAGGCGGCGCCCTCGGATGGGCCGTGGGGGGGGCCTTGGGCATCCAGCTGGCGAGGCCCGATCGTCCGGTGGTTTGCATCGTGGGGGAAGGTTCGGCCATGTATGGCATCCAGGGCCTCTGGACTGCCGCTTACTACGACCTGCCGGTCACCTATGTCATTTGCAACAACCAAAGCTACCGGATACTAAAGCAGTTTCTGGTCAATTATTACTATCCCACCCTTGGACTCGGGGATCGCCAGAGCAATTATATCGGAATGAACTTCTCCAAACATCCACTGGATTGTGCTGGTGTGGCCAAGGGATTTGGGGTGGAGGGTTTCAGGGTAGAGAGGCCAGATGAATTACGTGTAACCCTGGAGAAGGCCCTGAGCCTCGGCCGGCCTGCGCTGGTGGATGTCCATATCCATCCAGGTGATTTTTAGAATGGAGGATGTACCATGCAAAAGACCATACCCATTGAGAATACCGCCCAGGGCTACCTGGAGCTCCTGCGAGATCGAGGCGTCAAATACTTCTTCGGCAATGCCGGTACCGATTTCGCCTCTCTGGTAGATTGTTTTGCCAAGTTTGCCGAGGAAGGGAAACCATACCCGCAACCCATCACCGTGCCCCATGAATTTCCCGCGGTGAGCATGGCGCATGGCTATTACATGATCAGCGGTGAACCACAGGTGGTCATGGTGCACGTCATCGTGGGTACAGCTAATGCCACTGCAGCCATCATGAATGCTGCCCGCGCCCATGTCCCCATTATCTTCAGCGCTGGTCGCACCCCCATCACCGAGTCAGGATTGCCTGGTTCACGGGATGTGCAAATTCACTGGGCCCAGGAGTCATTTGACCAGGCAAGCCTGGTCCGAGAATTTGTCAAATGGGATTACGAACTCAGGCATTTTTCCCAACTGGAGACGGTGGTAGATCGGGCACTGGCCATTGCCATGGCCGAGCCACGCGGGCCGGTATACCTCTCTTTCCCCCGAGAGGTCTTCGCAGAGGCACATTCAGAGATAACCATTACCCCAGGGGGAAGACAACAGAGGGGTGGAAGACTCCATCCAGATCCAGGCCAGATATCTGGAGTGGCAGGGCTTATCGCCCAGGCCGAGCAGCCCCTGATCATCACCTCTGGGGTGGGGAAAGATCCACAGGGCGTTGAGGCACTGGTCGCCTTGGCCGAGTCTTTCGCCATCCCGGTGGTGGTAGGAATGAACAACTGGTACATGAATTTTCCAACGAACCACCCCCTTCACCTCGGTTTCGACCCGGCGCCCTATCTGAGGGCGGCCGATGTGGTACTGGTCATTGACTCGGATGTCCCCTGGTATCCCTCGGTGGTCACGCCCAAAGACACGGCACAAGTGATCCAGTTGCGCCCGGATCCCATGTACAGTCGCTATCCTTTGCGTGGCTATCCGGCAGATATTGCAATGGCGGCAGATCCGGCAACCGCTCTCCGCCTGCTCATTGATGAGATGGAGCGATACCGCGCCCAGCAGACGCAAAGGATCAACAACCGTTTTGAGGCCCTGAGCAGAGAGCACATGCGCCAGAGGCAGGCCTGGCGCGAGCAGGCCGAGGCGGTCAAGGATGATAAGCCGATCGATCCTGTCTGGGTCTCCGCCTGCATCGGGAGGGTCAGGGATGCAGAAACGATCATTATAAATGAATACGACCTGATTCCTACCCAGGTGGACCTAGAGATACCCGGCAGTTTCTTCGGATCATCATCGGCCTCTGGTCTGGGCTGGGGTGTGGGCGCGGCCTTGGGGGCAAAGTTGGCCGCACCGGAGAAGACGGTCATTGCCACGGTGGGAGACGGGAGTTATTTTTTCAGTGTTCCCGGTGCCTGCCATTTTGTCTCCCGGGCCTTTAACTTACCGATCCTGGTGGTCATATTCAACAATCAGTGCTGGAATGCCGTAAGGTGGTCCACCCAGAGGTTGCATCCAAACGGGTGGGCGGTGAAGAACAACCATTTTCCCCTGAGCGAGCTTTCGCCGGCCCCGGCCTATGAGATGATCTGTGAGGCGAACGGGGGGTACGGAGAACGGGTTGAAGACCCGAAAGAGTTGATTCCGGCCTTACAGCGAGCGCTGCGAGTAATACGGGAGGAAAAGCGGCAGGCATTGCTCAACGTGATCTGCAAGCACCCCTGAGCTTTTTCCCCACCCATCCTGCGAGGCCCTGGGCAGAAGGGAAATGAAAAGGCCCCGATTCCCATTCCCCAGGCCGTGTCAACCCAGAGGGTAGCTCTTATGACCCCCTTTCTTGTGATGCCCTTTGAATCGCTGAGCTGGTTTAGCGTAGGAGATAAAAAAACCCTCTCACGGATTCGCCGCTAAGCCCTTACTCTGGCTCAAGGCGCTGAGAAAAAACTAGGCCAAACATTCATACTAATAGATCCAGCTAAATTGCCAATATCAAAATTCCTTGACTAAGAATCAATCACTCTCGCCCCCTTGCCCTTGCATCGCCATCCTCTTATAAAGCCCGTAGCGTTCCTTTGCGTCTTCTTCTGCCTTCTTGAATAGCCTATCTGCGTTCTCTGGAAAGGTCCTTGTCAGGCTTGAATAGCGGATTTCCCCCATCAGGAACTCCTTGAGGTCTCCCTTCGGATCTTTGGAGTCTAATATGAAGGGGTTTTTCCCCTCTTCCTTGAGTCTGGGATTGTATCGATAAAGCAGCCAATAACCTGCTTCCACGGCGCGTTTTTCCTCCTCCTGGCTGAGCCCCATATTAATGCCATGATTGATGCAAGGTGCATAGGCAATGATAAGGGAAGGCCCGGGATAATTCTCTGCCTCAGTAACGGCCTTCATTAGCTGGTTCTTGTTTGCCCCCATGGCCACGGATGCCACATACACATACCCATAAGTCATGGCCATAAGCCCCAAGTCCTTCTTTCGGGTTCTCTTCCCGCTAGCTGCAAACTTGGCAACAGCGCCCGTGGGTGTCGACTTGGAGGATTGCCCGCCTGTATTGGAATAGACCTCTGTATCCAGCACAAGGATATTGACGTCATGGGCCATGGCAATGACGTGATCCAGGCCTCCGAAACCGATATCATAGGCCCATCCGTCTCCGCCTATTATCCAGATGGACTTCTTTGTGAGATAGTCCCTCCTGTTCAAGATCTGCAGGAGCACGGTCTTCAGTTCAGTCTCGGGATTGGCAATCTCGTTTCCAATGAGCTCGGTGATCTTTCGACCCAACTCCTTAGATTTTTCTCCGTCATTCATATTGTCAAGCCATCCCTGAAGGGCATCTCCAAGGTCCTTTGAGACACCGCCCTCTAAGGCCTCACGGACGAGATCGGCAAGCTTTTCCCGTCTCTGTGTCACGGCCAGCTCCATCCCAAACCCATATTCGGCGTTGTCCTCAAATAGGGAGTTGGCCCAGGCGGGCCCATGGCCTTCCTCATTTACTGTGTAAGGGCAGCTCGGTGCCGATCCGCCGTAAATGGAAGAGCATCCTGTGGCATTGGCTATTAACATCCGGTCCCCGAACAACTGAGTGACCAGCTTGATGTAAGGTGTCTCACCGCACCCCGCGCACGCACCTGAAAATTCAAAGAGGGGCCTTCGGAACTGGCTTCCCTTTACTGAGGTTACAGGCAAGAGATCACCCAGGGAGGGCAATTGGGTTGAGAACCGATGATTTGGAACCTGCACCTCGGTCTGCGTGGTCAGGGGCTTCATGGCTAGGGCCTTCTTCTTGGCGGGACAAACCTGGGCGCAGTTTCCACATCCTGTGCAGTCAAGGGTGCTGACCTGGACCCGAAACTTGAGGTCTTTCAGCTCCTTGCCCTTGGCGTCGATGGTAAAAAAGTCCTTCGGGGCATTCTCGAGCGACTCCTCCCGTGCGAGTAGAGGACGGATAACGGCATGTGGGCAGACAAAGGCGCACTGATTGCACTGGATGCAATTCTCCGGAATCCACTCGGGTGTATTGATGGCAATGCCTCTTTTTTCGTACTGAGTAGTCCCTGTGGGAAAGATCCCGTCCGGGGGCAATGCACCTACAGGTATCTTGTCGCCCTGCTGGGCCAGCATGGGCCTCATCACTTCCTTAACAAACTCAGGTTCTTCTTCTCTGGCGTAAACCTCGTGACCTGCCGTGGCCCACGGCTCGGGGACTTCGATCTTCTGCAAGGCACCGACCGCCTTGTCCACGGCATCGATATTCATCTGGACCACATCTTCACCCTTTTTTCCATAGGTCTTCTTGATGGCCTCCTTTACGTATCCAAAGGCCTCTTCCGGGGGGATCACATTGGCTATCTTGAAAAATGCGGCCTGCATTATCATGTTGATGCGGCCACCCAGACCCAGTTCGGCCGCGATCTTGACTGCATCAATATTGTAAAATTCTAGACTTTTCTGGGCAATTGTCCGTTTCATATGATCCGGTAGTTTGGTCTCCATCTCTTCAAGGGTCCAGGGGGAGTTCAAGAGAAAGGATCCCCCGTTCTTGATCCCTTCAAGTAGGTCATACTGGTTGACAAATGCAGGATTATGACATGCAACGAAGTCAGAGTGTGTGAGCAGATAGGGAGACTGGATCTTGTTTGGAGAAAATCGCAGGTGGGACATGGTGATCCCCCCTGACTTCTTGGCGTCGTAGGCAAAATAGGCCTGGGCAAACAGCGGAGTATTTTCGCCGATGATTTTTATGGCATTCTTATTTGCCCCCACCGTGCCGTCTGCCCCCAATCCCCAGAACTTGCACCTGACAGTCCCCTTTGGAGAGGTCTCCAGTTCTGGACCGAGTTCGAGGGAGGTGTGGGTCACATCATCCCTGATACCCACCGTAAAGTGGTTCTTGGGCTCCCTGGAACGGAGGTTGTCAAAGGTCGCCTTGACCATGTTAGGGGTAAAATCTTTGCTCCCCAGGCCGTATCTACCTCCAACAACCACAAGATCTTCCCCCTCTTCCTCGCGGACAGTACAGACATCCTGGTACAATGGCTCTCCCAGGGACCCTGGGGCCTTGGTCCTGTCAAGCACCGCTATGGCTCGGGTGGTGGCGGGCAAGGCCCGTAGGAAGTGGGCCTTTGAAAAGGGTAGGTAAAGACGCACCTTTACAAGGCCTACACGTTCTCCCAGGCCATTGAGGTAATTGACCGTCTCTTCGATAACATCACAGCTGGAGGCCATAGAGACGATGATTCGGTCTGCCTGAGGGTCCCCTACGTAATCAAAGAGGTTATATCTTCTGCCCACCAGATCCCCCACCTTTTCCATCTCCTCCTGGACAATGTAAGGCACCTGCTCATAGAATGGATTTGCCCCCTCACGGTTCTGGAAAAAGATGTCTGGATTTTGGGCCGTACCCCTGAGTTGCGGGTATTCAGGGTTCATGGCCCTTCCCCTGAAATCATCTATAGCCTCCCAGTCAACCAGAGAGGCCATATCTTCATAGTCGATCACATGGATCTTCTGTATCTCCATCGAGGTCCTGAACCCGTCGAAAAAATGGAGGAAAGGGAGGCTTGACCGAATACTGGCAAGATGGGCCACCAGGGCCAGGTCCATCACCTCCTGGACGGAAGCGGATGCAAGGAGAGAAAAACCTGTCTGGCGTACAGCATTGATATCGGAATGGTCTCCGAAGATCGAAAGGGCATGGGCGGCCACCACGCGGGCAGATACATGAAAGACTCCAGGCATAATCTCTCCTGCTATCTTATACATATTGGGGATCATCAATAGCAGGCCCTGGGAAGCAGTGAAGGTGGTCGTCAAGGCCCCAGCGGAAAGGGCACCGTGCACGGCACCTGCTGCTCCTGCCTCCGACTGCATCTCTACAACCTTCAGTGTCTGGCCAAATATATTCTTCCGGCCATGGGCTGCCCACTCGTCGCAGTATTCTCCCATGCTGCTGGATGGAGTGATTGGGTAAATGGCGGCCACATCACTGAGCGCGTATGCCACGTGGGCCGCTGCCTCATTTCCTTCTACTGTCTTCATGTTGGTATTCATCATGTTCGAACCTTCCTTTCAAATCCTTGCAATGACTTCAGATTGCGGTTCACAGGCAAGCCCGGTTCTGGGTATATTCCAGCCATTCAGCCCTCAAAGTCAGGCGTTACTCTAAGGTATAGCATTTAACCTTGTCAAGGCAGTATGGTAAGATCCTTAATACAAGGCCTTGAAATAAAAGAGGATATCCTGAATATCCCATAATGGAAGGAGGGATGTGACACTTATGGAAAGGCCGTACTGATAACCTCTGGGGTACAGGAACGTGGAAAAGGGCGATAGCTGTCTTGGCAGGAGGGATTTTGAAATTGGGCGCTTAAGGACGGATTGAATCGGTACCTATCGGAATAGGTCTCCGTCAGATCAGAAACCCTGCTATCTGATTATGTCCAGAAATCGCTTCCAATGTGGCCATGACCAGTAAATGATAAAGGCCTTTCCCTTCACTGAGTGTATCGGGACAAATCCCCAGAACCTGCTATCATAGCTGTGATTACGATTGTCCCCCATAACGAAGAGGTCTCCCTCCGGAACAGTGACCGGACCGAAATTGGCCTTTCCAATATAACGACCAGCGCCATTTCCCTCTCTTGAGTAAAAGCCATTTTTGTCTTTATACTCCTCGCCATTTATAATGATCTTCCGACCAATGATCTTTATGGTGTCACCGGGGAGGCCAATTACGCGCTTAATGAAATCCTTGCTCGTATCTACCGGATAGATAAAGACAATTACATCATCCCTCTTTGGCTTGCTTATGGGGATTATGGTGTCATTCGTGAACGGTATCTTGATTCCGTAAATAAATTTGTTTACCAAGATGTGGTCTCCTACGAGGAGCGTGGGCTCCATGGACCCGGAAGGTATCTTAAAGGCCTGGACCACGAAGGTCCGTATAAAAAGCGCAAGCAGTATCGCAATGGCCGCCGCTTCCGTATATTCACGTAAAACGCCCTTCTTCTTCCCTGTCTTCCTCGAAAACAAAGTACCCAAGAAAACCTCCTTACAGCGATTTGCGGGAATTTAATCCTTAGTCTATAGGTTTGTAAAGAAATTTTTGCCTTTTTGTGAGGACTCAAGATTCAACGGATCAGATTTTCAGTGAACCCTGAACCTTTTAACCCGTGAATGCCTACAAGAAAGGAAGTAGTTTAGCCCTGTGAAACCGGGGTAATGTGGGCTTTCCTTTTAATGATATCAAAAGAGCAATTCTTGGGGGTGAATCTGTATCAATGCGTGAAATCTTCCGCTTTTTGAAGAGTAGGTATGCACAACAGGTTGTGGCATGAAGTTCATTCTAATACTATATATACATAAATTATATTAACTGTTATTATTTTATAATAAAATGGTTGACAAAAAGATGGATCTGTAGTTTAATAATAAAAAATTTTGCATTCAAAATTGGTTTGTTAACCGAGTGCAGCGAGAAAGGGCAAACCCGCCGAAAGGCGGCGGCGCAAAACCACGGATCTAAAGCTTACAGCCATGATCGCCGGGTTGCCGACTGCGGGAGGAGGTCGTGCCTTTGGCAGTAGATGCCCAAAGGCATTTTTTTTGCCACAGGTAATCCCTGATACCTGTGGGTGGTCTCCATAGGGCAAATTACTTAGGTTCGTCAACCAATAGGTGGAGGGAAGAATTGAGTCAGAATGCCTTAAGACAGATTCGAGAGGAACTCCTGGTGAGCAAAGCAGAGCTTGCCAGGAAGGCAGGCGTTTCACCTCTCACCATAGACAGGGTTGAAAAAGGCATGGGTTGCCGGGTGGAAACCAAGAGAAAGATTTTACTCGCCCTTGGGTTTGACATCTCTGAAAAAGACAAGGTTTTTCCAGAAGGTTGAGGGTAATATTTTAGTTGGGTCTTGCCAAGAAAAAGCAATTAGTTGGACTGGATATTGGTTCCCATTCTATCAAGCTAGTGGAGCTTGATCATAGCAAACGGGGAAGGCTCCTGAGGAATTTCGGGACAGTAGGTCTACCCCCTGGTGCGATTGTTGAAGGCTCTATAAGAGAGGTGGATCTCATATCCTCTGCAATAAAGGTCGTTTTTAGAAACCTCAGGGTGAAAAACCGTAATGTGGCAACCTCTGTCTCCGGGTACTCGGTGATAGCGAAAAGACTAGCATTGAGCAAGAGGAATGAAGAGGAGATAGAGGCCACAATCAGGGAGGAGGCCGAAAAACACATACCCTTCGATATTAATGAAGTAAACATTGACTTCGATATCCTAGGCATTGAAGAGGAGTTTCCTGAAGGTCAAGTGGGGTTCCCAGCAACTTCTGAGGCAACGGGGGAAAGCAGGGATCTGATGAATATAATGCTTGTGGCCGCTAGAAAGGATATCGTTGATGATTATGTCAATTTGCTTCAATCGGCAAACCTCAATCCCCGGGTATTGGATGTCGACGCCTTTGCCCTCCAAAACGCTGTTGAGTTAAGCGCAGAAGAGCCGAAGGGCTGTTTTGCAATTGTGGATGTTGGTGCCCAGAGACTGGGAATAAATGCCGTCAAGAATGGGGTTTCAATGTTTTCAAGGGACTCGTCCTACGGCGGCTACCATATCACACAGGCGATCATGTCCGAATTCGGTGTCAACTATGAAGAGGCAGAAAGGATAAAGC
>CAYVMN010000110.1:0-15724 GCA_964452575.1 uncultured Desulfobacteraceae bacterium
CAGAACCTGTATTTAAAGCTAAGGGGGCGTGCCAGAAGCTGTGAAGAATTTGGGTCACGTCCTTTGGAAAAAAGACCCTCACGGTCCTCTTACTCCTCAGTGTTTTCAAAACGCTAAAGTGTTATGGCTTCTTTAGCTTCGCGGCCTGCCATATTTCTGTCTCAACTTCCATTTGGAGACCTTCCCGCCCGTTTCCGTCTTGGGTATTGCTTCAACAAAATCCACTGAAGTGGGCTTCTTATAGCTGGCCAGATGCTGTCTGCAAAAATCGATCACCTCCTGTTCAGTGAGATGTGCGCCTTTCCTTTTGACCACAATGGCCTTGATAGTCTCCCCCCACCTCTCGTGAGGCATACCGATCACTGCAACCTCAAGGATATCAGGGTGATGCAAGAGGACCTCTTCCACTTCCCGCGAATAGACGTTCTCACCCCCTGTTTTAATCATGTCCTTTTTCCGATCCACCATGTAGAGAAAGCCATTTTCATCCAGTCTGCCCATATCTCCGCTGTAAAACCAGCCGTCTCTAAAGGTGGCCCTGGTTTCACCTTCGTTGTTGAAGTACTCGATCGGCACATGTGGTCCTTTAACCGCTATTTCCCCAATCTCCCCTGGACCAAGTTCCTTGCCCTGCTCATCAACGATCTTGAGTCTGGTGTGGACACCGGGTATACCTACACTGCCTTCCCCTCTCGGTGTTTGACCCGGCCTGAGTGCTGAAATCGCCCCCCCTTCTGTGAAACCATAGCCCTCATATACCCCGGCATTGGGAAAAAGCTCCTTTAGTCTTGCCCTCCCCTCCTGGTCCATGAAGGCGAATGTGGCGCAGACTATCCTCACGGCGGAGGTGTCGATCGATTTAATCTTCTTGATATCCAGCATGGGGACAAAGACCGCAGAACTCCCAATGAAGGCGGTGACGCAATATTTCTCAATCAGCTTCAGGCATCTCTCCGGATCAAAGGCCCCCAGTGTTATGTAGGTTGCCCCTGCCCAGAGGTACGAAATCATCCGGTACATCCCGGAGGTATGAAATAGGGGAAAGGGGTGAAGCATAATGTGGTCCGTCCTCGGGGTATCGTATTCGATCATATAATTGATGGTTACCCACATCAACATCTCGTGGGTACAGACTGCCCCTTTTGGCAGCCCCGTTGTCCCGCCCGTGAACATGATCAATGCCACGTCCTCCCGTCTCACTTCCACCGAAGGTTCGCTACCCGAAGAGCCGTGGGCGAGTGAATCGAGAGAAAGGATGCCTTCCTTTGCCTGCCCGTCAAGGAGGATAAGGAGGACCGGTCTTCCCCTGCTCCTCAGATACGATTTGCCCACCTCAATGAAATCCTCAGTCAAGAAAAGGGCAACCACATCGTTTCTTTCGAGTTCCCGAAGGATCTCTTGGTGTAAGAGACGGTAGTTGATGGGAACCGCAATTGCGCCCATCTTTAAGATGGCGTAAAGGGCCTCCACCCATGGTACAGAGTTCAAAGACAGTATTCCAATCAGATCTCCCTTTCTCAGTCCGATTCCCACCAGGGCATTGGCCAGCTGATTGGCCCGGGAGTTTAATGTCTGGTAGTCTCTGCTTTGTTCATCCACGACGATGGCGGTCTTATGCGGGTACCTCTCGGCATTGACAGAAAGCGCACTACCCAAGTTCATGAGATATCCGAAATTGCCTTCTCTCGAGTCCATCTTAAATCAGAAAGCCATGTCTCTTCCGTTTTCCATGACAGCTCAGGCACTCGCCCCCCGGCCCCCTGTTTCCCTCCTCTTCACCATATCCTGGAACCAGGGTACCAGGCCGCGGGGTGTCAGCAGGATAACAATTATGACCACAATCCCATACACAATCAGATGAAACCCGGTCATAAAATAGAGTCTCACCACCTCCCCCATGGGCATCAGAAGGAGGGCCCCCACCACCGGGCCCCATACGGTCCCAAAGCCACCGATGGCACAAAAAAGGATCATGCTGATTACGGTAGTGATGGAGACAGCGCTGGGGGGATCAATAAAGAGCACGAGCTGGGCATAGAATGTCCCGCCCAGGGCGCAGAAGAAGGCGCTGATGGCCAGGGCCACAAGACGATAGCGTACTGTATTGATGCCTATCGCCGATGCTGCCATCTCGTTGTTTTTGATCGCCTTGAGATAAATGCCGATTTTCGAACGGCTGATCCATAGGCACAGTCCCACCATGAATACGGCCATGATGAGTCCCATATAATAGTAACTGCTTGTGTCTCGAAACTGCATGTTGAGGAAACCAGGAGCCGGACGGATCACCAACCCCCGGGAGGCCCCCAGGAGATCCCACTCCAACGCGATGATCTCTCCGATGTGGGAGAATCCCAGACAAATCAGGGCAAAGGAAAGGTGAGGGAGCCCGGAACGGTAGCATATCCATCCGATGCTCAGACCAATGGCAACCGCAACGGCTGCTCCCAGGAACATGCCCAGCCAGGGGCTCATCCCCAGCTTGAGATAGAGCACGGTAGAGCTGTAAGCCCCCGCACCGATGAACAGGGGATGGAGAAAATTGATCTCCCCGGCCATCCCCCCGATGATGTTCCAGGCAGAGGCCCAGTAGATAAAGAGGAATACCATGGCAAAGGCACGGACCCAGAAGATGGGGAACTGAGACGGGAGCACCAAAAAAAGGATCAACGCCGCGGCCAAAAAGAGGTAGTGCTTATGCCGTTTGTGGAGATGTCTTGGGCTCATCTTGCCCCCAGGACCCCCTGAGGCCTGAATAGAAGCATCAGGACAAACAGGCCATAAGGGACCATGGCCCCCAGGTGGCCGCCGATGAATAGCGACCCCATGGCATCAGCAATCCCTAGGAGATATCCTGCCACCAGGGTACCCAGAAAGTTCCCCACGCCCCCCATGACAAACACAATGAATGCAAACAAGGTCAGCTCCAGACCCATGTAAGGTTCCATCGTTAGGATCGATGTAGTCAGGGACCCGGATAACCCCAGCAGGGCGATGCCCAGGGCAAAGACAATCATTTGTATTCGGGTGGTGTTGATCCCCATCAAGGCCGCGGCATCTTTGTTTTGCGAGATTGCCCTTATCTGCCTCCCCACGTCTGTCTTCTGAAGCACCCAATAAAGCGCCGCACCAGCTCCGCCACCCACCAAAAAGGTGACCAGGTAACTCCCTGTGACGGTGAGCGGCCCGAAGTGAAGCCTTACGGTGTGCAGGAAGTTGGGAACAGATTCGTAGTCAGCAGTAAAGGTCAGGAGGAGTGTGCTTTCAATGATGAAAACCATCCCCAGTGTCAACTGAACCACCATCAGCAGCTCGGCCTTCAACACGCGCTTGAAGAGAAAATGGTAGACCAAGAGACCCAATACAAAAAGGAGCGGGATACCTAGCAGCATCGAGAGATACGGATCCACATGAAAATGGGTATATAGGGCGAGGCACAGATACATGGCTATGGCCATGAAATCCCCGTGGGCAAAATTCAAGAGTCCTGTAATGGCATATACCATGGTTATCCCAAGGCCTATGAGCCCGTATATGGCGCCCAGCATGAGCCCCTGAACCAAGGCCTGGAGTATAATTGTAAATTCCATTCCTATATCCCTAGATAGGCCCGCTTGGTTCGCTCGTCCTTCATCAGTCCCTGACTGCTCCCTCTCATCACTATCCTCCCGTTCTCCAGCACGTAGCCCCTGTCGGAACTTCGTAATGAGACAACCACGTTCTGCTCGACCATCAAAATGGTTAGCCCTCCCCTGTTTAATGCCTCCAGGGTCCTGAAGATCTCGGTCACCAGGAGTGGGGCCAATCCCAGGGAGGGCTCATCCAGGAGCAGGACACGAGGCATGGCCATCAGTCCTCTTCCGGTAACCAACATCTGCTGTTCCCCACCAGAAAGGGTGCCGGCCTCCTGCCCCTCCCTGGTCCTGAGTATGGGGAAGAGCTGATAGACCTTATCGAGATTGGAGGCCACATGGCCTTTTGCCCGCTTGTTGCGCCCCCCGAGCAGAAGATTTTCCCTGACATTCATCCTGGGGAAGACCATGCGGCCTTCAGGGACCTGAATGACTCCCAGGTCTACGATTTCATGAGACGGAAGGGCCGTAAGTTCAGTCGTGTCCAAAAATACCTTACCCGATTTGGGGACTATCAGCCCGGAGATTACCTTGAAGAGGGTAGTCTTGCCGGCGCCGTTGCCTCCAATCACAACCACCCATTCCCCTTCATCCACCTCCAAGGATACCTCCCTGATGACGGCCACCTTTCCATATCCAGCCGTTACACTTTCAGTCCTGAGTAACAAAGTCGGACTCCTCACCAAAATAGGAATCAATGACTGTCTGGTTGTTGGCGATCTCCTCGGGGGTCCCCTCGGCTATCTTCTGTCCAAAGCTCAGTACAACAATCCTTTCACACAGCCTCATAATAATGAACATCACATGTTCTACCATCAAAAAGGTCAGGCCTTCCTCCCGGAGCCTCGCGATTAGCGACATGACAACCTCTGCCTCGGGTAGGGTCAGGCCGGCCATCACCTCATCTAGTAGAATGAGACGACCGCCTGCAGCGATTGCCTTTCCCATTTCCAGGGCCTTTTTGTCAGCGATAGTAAGGCTGGCCCCGTCTTCATGGGCCTTGTCACGCAACCCCACCATTTCCAGGACCTCTTCGGCCCTCTTTCTGGCCTGGTTCATGGATAGGCTATTCAATGCCGCCGCCACAAGCGTCTCACAGGGGGTAAATCCAAGGAAGGGCTGGGCGATCTGAAACGTTCGAACCAGCCCCATCTTGCATATCTGGTGGGGCTTGCGGCCATCAATCCGTTTTCCCTTGAAATAGATTTCCCCTCTCTCGGGTTTATGGAAGCCTGAGATGGTGCTGAAAAGTGTCGTCTTGCCGGCGCCATTCGGCCCGATGACCCCCATTAACTCCCCTTCCTCCACCTCCAGAGAGACCTCATTGAGGGCTACCAGTCCCCCAAAATTCTTGGAGACACCTTCCACCGTTAGAAATGACATGGCCCACCCTTACTGTTGGTCCTATTGTCTATCCAGCTATCATTTAAAGGCCCGGGGTTTGGCAACCATCCCCATCAACGGATGGAACAGGGTCTTCTTGTACCACTCTCCGTTTTTCTTCTCCCATTGAGCAACATACCCGTAACTGTTTGGCTTACCGTCGGGCATCCAAACAAGGCCTGGTTTCTTGTAGGCCCCCGTGAGGTCTCGCGGATCGTCTTTCTCGAGGTATAGCCCATGAAGGATCTCAGTAATGGCATCGCGGTCCCTTTTTCCCGCCTTTTCGATGGCATCAATCACGAATCGGCCTGCCATGGCGCCCAGGAGCAGGTTCATCTCCACCGGCACCTTCGGGTTCTTGACCTCGAAATCCTTGATCCAGGCATCGCGGGCTGGATTGGGTAAATCAAAGGCCGCCATGTCATATGCAAAGGTCTTGCTGTTCCCTATGGTCGCCTCGGCGATCTGCTCGCCCAAGACCTTCCACAGCTTGGGATGATTAAACCCGCTCGCCCCTCCTACCTGCCACGGGTGAAAATCAAGACTGTAGCAGGCATCATGGTAGAGCTTGCCATCAGCAAAGTAGGCTACCTGCAAATGAAAATCAGGGTTTGCCGCCTTGATCTTCAATACGACCGGGCCTAGATCCTTTGCCTTCCAATCGAAAGGGAGCTCGAGCACGATGTTTTTTCCCAGTCCAGCCTCTGCGATACCCTTTTTGAATCCCTCTGCCACAGCGATCCCGTAGTCATTGTCCGGGTAGGCCACGGTAATCCGGTTTAGGGGTAGGCCGTATTTCTTGTGCATGTCAATCATGAAGGCGGCATAGGTTGCCCCGAATCTGCTGGCCAAAACGCTCACAGTGAATACATAGGGATTTCCGTGTTCAAATATCTTATCCAGGGTGGTGATGGAATGGACCGTCGGGAGACGGTACCTCAAGGCAATTGGTTCCACAGGTTGAGACATGGGTGTCGTGCAGGGGCCAACTACCGCGAGGACCTCCGGGTTCGCCCCCAACCGCTCATGGTTGGCCACAGAATCCTTGGCGTTGGTAGCGTTATCCATTTCAATGAGTTCAATCTTGGCCCCACCGAGGCCCTTGATTCCACCTTCGGCGTTCTTTCTCTCCACCTCATACCGAACAGCGTTTAATGTGCTCATCCCGTAGGCAGAGTACTTGCCTGTGAAGGCGGCCTGGCAGCCGATCTTGACCGGCTCGACTGCCCGGCATTGATTTGTTGCAAAGGTAAACGACAGGACCAGTGCTGCTAAGCTAACTGCCAAAATGACCTTTTTCTTCATCTCTCGCCCTCCTCTTTACTTGGTGTTCATGCCAAAACAACAAAATCGCCATACGACAAAACGTGGAAATCCGATTTATTCTTCCATTTCCCCTACCAGACGGTGGTCTAGCCAAGGCCCAAGGGATCTTTATAGAAAGGTCCCCATCCTGACAAGGTCATGAAACGTACGAAGGCATATCAGATGTTATGATCTCGAAGGCCTCTTCTACGATCTCATTCACCAGATCCGCAGCCCCCTTCAGTTCCGTTATTCGCCCAGCCACCTGACCACCAACGTGCAATACATATTCGGGCCTTCCCCCCTTCATGAGGGCAGTTTCAAGCTCACTCATGACAATGGTCTGTAACTGGTAGGGAAGCGGCTGGAGCCCGGATTGATCCCATATGCCTAGCAGCTCACTCTTGAACACCCGGCAGGTCTTGCCCGTCTTTACCCGGCTGACGACTGCGTCTTCCTCGCTGGCCTTCAGGATGATGTCATGATAGACCCTAGAGTCCTCTTCGGTCATCCAGCCAAAACGGATCGCGTCGTGAAATGCCTCATGGGTTGCCAGAAAGGCCGTGCCCATCCAGACACCCGCTGCACCCAGGGCAAGGGCCGCGACCAGGCCTCGACCGTCACTGATTCCTCCTGCTGCGACAACCGGTATTGGGGACATCTGATCCACGATCAGGGGGACCAGCGGAAGCGTTCCGATCTTCCCGGTGTGGCCTCCGGATTCAGTCCCCTGGGCCACAATCACATCCGGTCTGTTCTTCATAAGATATTTGGCGTGTCTGGCCTTTCCCACCATGGAGATATACTTTATGCCATGGCTACGAATCTCTTCGATTAACCACGGGGGGGTCCCCAGCCCGGTCGCAAATATGGGCACCTCCTCTTGGATAACGACTTCCATTTGCTGCCTCAAGAAACCTTCGGTGAGGGCATATTCCGGGGGATGACTATCGGAAACTCCGAGTTCTCTCTTTACCCTTTCAACAAAATCCCAATATTCAGGGGGTATCTGTTCCCTTAAACCCCGGTCCTGAAAGCCGCCCTCACCCAAAGGGGGCGCCAGGATATCGACCCCAAAGGGCCTTGAGGTAAGTTCTCTTGTTCGCCGGATGAGTTGGCGAATCTGCTCCGGAAATAGCCTGCTGCAACCGAGCAGACCTAAGCCCCCTGCATTGGAAACCGCCGCCACCAGATCAGAACCGGATATAGCCATTCCCATTCCGGCCAGGCAGATCGGATACTCTATCTCTAAAAGATCACATAATTTTGTGCGGAGTCTGATCGCCATTGTCTTCTGCCGTATCTACAACCCCTTCGGCCCGCGATTGGAAGGGAGAAAACCGCCTTCAGCGTGAGGTCTTTGTTTATCGTTGAATTAACAAAATTGTCAACAATAAAATTTACCTTTTGATGCCTTTTCTCACTCATTTTTCTTATAACCTTTTCTTTCACTCAAACCATTGACAATGTTTCTAAGAATAACGTAAACAATTTGCACGTTCCTTTTCTTGAGATTTACTGCGTCGTGAAAAAGGGGCCACGTGCCTTTCGGCCTTGTAGGGACACTCGGCGACCATAAGGACTTGGAGGTCAGACCCAAATGGAGACACACTGTAAACTCCCCCAAGAGGTGACCCTCTCGGATCTCACCGTCCGTGACGGATTCCAGTCTGAGAATCGCGTAATCCCGGCTGAAGCCAAGCTCTTTATTATCAAACAGCTTCTTGAGGCGGGGTTCAAAGAGATGGAAGTGACGGCATTTGCGCCACCCCGTTATCAGCCCCAGTTCCGGGACTGGGAAGAGGTGATGAAGGGGTTACCCGACCGGGAAGATGTTGTCTATTCGTGCGTTACAACGGGCAAGAAGGCGACACAACGGGCCGTGGAGGCACGGCAGAAGGGATATCGGGTCGATCGAATCCTTTTGGGCATTCTTCCGGCGAGTGAAAAGCTGAACAAGGTCGTTTTGGGCATGAACTATCCTGATACCTGGGAGTGGATCCAAGAAACGGTCCATCAGGCCCGTCAGCTGGATATGAAGGTCAACGTCTTCCTTACCGGCATATTCAGCCCCCCTGATCCAGGAGAGGGGCAGGTGGACCGGGTAGAGCGGACACTGGAGTTTATTGACAAACTCCTGGCCATGGGAGTCGATGACATTGAACATCCAGACCACCTGGGGGAGGCCACCCCGGATCGGGTATATGACTATTTCAAACGGGTCTTCGAGAAATTCCCCGATCCCCGCCTTCACGTATTTCATATTCACGACGCAAGGGGAATGGGGTTAGCCTGCTATTTCGCTGCGCTACAACAGGGAGTCACCCGCTTCGAGGCTACACTGGGTGGACTTGGGGGTTGGCCTGCCAACTTTGTGGATGGCGTTCCAGTGCCGGGATTGATCGGATTGACCGAGGTCTCTCGCCGTCCGGGATTGGTATCAACTGAGGACCTTGTAATCATGCTGGACGCAATGGGAATAGAAACCGGTATAGACACGGGCAAGGTCTTGGACCTGGGGAGAATAGTAGAACGGATTGTGGGACGTCAACTTTGGGGCCTTTGCCTGGGAACCGGCGATAGGCCGGGGGCCGGTCCCATTCCGAAGCTGCAGGAATATAAAACTGAAAAAAGATAGGCCTACCCATAGGACCTCATCTCAAGCCGTCCGCTACCGCATGACCTACCTTTGACACGACGACAGAGAACTACCCGTCAGGGTCTCCTCGTTAGAGGACCTACAGTTCGACAAACTTCCCATCATTCGCGGTTTCGTATGGGATCGCATCCAATCGTGACAGCATGTCCTCGCCCATATGTGTCAGGATTAACCGTTTTGGCTGCATCGCCGGCAGCCAGCCTAGCAATGATGCCAAGTTAAGGTGAAATCTTACCCTCTTTTCGTAGAAATATGCCTCTGCGATAAGCAGATCGACTCCCGCTCCGGCGTCGATAAGTTCGTCAGTCCACTCTGTATCGCCACTATAGTCAATTGAACGTTCTTCAACATCGAATCTATATGCGAAGGACGGGCCTCCTGGATCGCCGTGGTTTACCTGAAAAGGCTTGACAGTGATACCCGCTATGGTGGCTTGTTCATGTGCCTTAAGCTCAACGAGTGACAAGTCAAATCGCGGCTTGGTCATTGATGAGCCCGGGAAGGCAGTTTCCATTACGCGCGCGTACCATTCGACCAAGCCTTGCGGACCGGCGATGGTCAGCGGCTGTTTTCTCTTCGAGAAGAACTGCGCGTCGAGCATGAGGAATGGAATTCCCCTCCTCCCCACCGAATATCCAAGGCCGACAACGCTTATCCCTAACGCCTAGCTAATTCTGTTATGTTGCTTTATGGATTGATTATTTCCCAATCTTCCACATTTCCACTTACTTTTTTAAAAAGTGGATGAATTTTTATTCGCTTAACCATCTTTAACTGTTTATATAACTCAGGATTTCTTTCTTTTAGTTTCTTTAATAGATGCTCGAATTCGTATTCCAATTGCCCGCTTGTAACAAGCATTTTTTCTTCAAATTTCTTGTTTATAATCTTACTTCTGTTGAAGTTGTAGCCTCTGTTATCAGCCTCTTCAGCTACACGTCTTAAATAACTAGCAATGGCTCCAATAGGGTTATTTGTATTCCTAAAACGCCTTAATTGACGATGGCGTGTATATCCTTTGGTATTGCCTTGCAAGACATTTTGAGCCAACAGGCCTTCTCTCCAGAGCGCAACCAAACCCTTTGCATCTAAATAACACGGATGAATTGACCAAAGTCTCATGTTTATTTCTTATGAACATAGTGGGCGGGCTGAATCGCACTGCGACCTGAGAGCGAGCTTGTATGCTTCTTGGATTGCCTGCAGCTACAGCCCGACCGTTCATCCTTCAAGTACAGTTCCCAATACACCACCTTTGCCATGAATTACGATACTACCCATGATATCACATATCAAGTTGATTCAGGTTTCACAACCTCATGGGCTCGTATTTGGCTTGACACCCGAGCCGGTTCTTTCTATGGTCCTTTCTGAGAAATTCCTATTTGGAGCTTTAAACATCTCCTTCAGGTAGCATCCATGGATTTTCTATTTTATTTCTGGGCCTTTGCCGGGGGCGTGATCGGGTCGATACTGCGGGAGGTCCTGGCGCCCTTGTTTCCCACCCAGGTCCAGTGGCTTCCCATCCTCACGATCAATACCATTGCGGCATTTGTCATCGGATTTGTCTACGGGATGGAACAGAGACTTCACCATCACCTCCGGACCTTCTATGCCGTGGGTTTTTGCGGGGGTTTCTCTACCTTTTCCGACTTCTCCTACCAAAGCGTGAAACTGATGGAATCCGGACAAGCCCTTTCTGCCATGGCCAATATTGTTCTGTCGGTCGTCGTGACCATCCTTGCGGTCTGCTGCGGTCTGGGACTGGCACACAAACTTTGCAAGGACCTGATCGTCCATCCGGGCTGACCATGGGAATGACGCATTTTCTGATCTTCGGATTTGGTGGCGGTCTGGGAGCGATCTGCAGGGCCTACCTCTCAAGGATTGTGGACAGCCTGTTCCCCTGGGCCACCTTGATTGTCAATGTGGTGGGGTCCGCTCTGGTGGGCATCCTGATGGCGTTCTTTGCCCAAAGCCACTCCTTCGCCGCCATGGACGAAGAGCTGTTGGCAAACGGCTTCTGCGGTGGGTTTACGACCTTTTCTTCTTTCAGCTATCAGACGATGACCCTCTTTAGAGATGGAAAATCTCTACATGGCCTCTTAAATATCGTGCTCAATCTCGTCTTTGCCCTCGGCGGTGTCTGGGGCGGCAGGCGATATGTCATGGATTGGGGTCAAGGTTACTCTTTAGTCATGTTAGCATTGTTAAAAGAACCAAGACTAGACTTCACCCCACACACTACCCCTCACCATAATATGGTCCAGAGCATCTGGAGCCTGTCTGCATGCGGACACGCACAAGCAGGCATCTATTCGGGCTTGACGAGGCATAGGAGAACGTCGCCAAAGAAAAACTGGATTTGTAAGGTTCTTATTTCATAGACGTGCCCCTGCCCCATACCGGGCGGTTAGACGATCCGTTTGGCACAGCACAGCCGCGCAAAGCCAGGGATATCTAGCCCGTCCGAACAGTGACGTAGATAAGGGAGTCTGCATCGGCTCCCCTTTCAAATCCTTCAACCACTGACTTGTACTTCTCGTGAATCATCTTCCTATCAAACTCCCAGAACTCTGCCAGCATGGCCTGCTCCTCTTCATCAGTGAAGTAGGCTCTGGATGACGGGAAGAATACCTTGTCTTCTTTCTCGATATGCCTGGGGTAGAACTCGATAAGGGTTTTGAGTTTGTCGGCAATGTCGCCCAAGGCAGTCCCATCGCCATCACGGTAGCGGGTGTTGGCGACAACAAGTGCTTTGGTCGTTTGGCGCCCAAACACGTGCTCCTCGATCAGTTCATTCATGACTCGGCGGTCCTCGGCGGACAGCGGTTTGTTCTTCATTTCTCGAAAAAGAATGTCTTCTTCCTTGCCATGATGCGTCCGATCAGCGTACACCCTGATGAAATCAACCGCTATATCAACGAATACCGGATCTACCTTGTGTTTCGATTCGATTTTCGCTAGGACATCTTTGATGACTGAGAGCATCCGTTCAATCAGGCGATGCTCTATCATGACTGGACCGCGGGCTTGCATGTCTGCGTCCTCTGACGTATTCTTAAGCTTATCCCTTTAACGTTGCTTACGTGTGCGCGGGGTCAAGTCTGCTGTTGACTGTTACTTGGCATCCCCCTCGATCCCTTGGACCCAGTTCTTAGTCTTGACAACATAAACGCCCACATCTCCCTGTTCAACCAATGACAGCCCTCTTAATAGAAAACTCCCCATTCTACTCCCGTATTCCTTCAACAGCAGAGCTGACGCCTCTACTATGAGGGATTTTCGTGCCATGGTTTTGTTTATCATCTCGGTAACAACAAGTCAATAAGTCACGGATGTCCCCCATCTTCACATCTTCAAGGGTTCTTTTCCCTTGACGCCCACCTGAAATTTGGCTATACTTTTTGTTACAAAAAGTGAGATCTTATCACCTCACCCCTAAAAAAAAGACAGGCTAAAACGTTACGCCTTTGCATCGCCTGCCTGGATTTGGGACGCACCATCATGATCAGTTTAACAGGAAATTGCCAGGAATCTGATCTAATGGAAATCCTTAAGTCTCTGCCGCACTCGAAATGTCATTGAACCATTTGGTTTGCGTCTCAGCGGTTTGCAAAGGAGATAAGCCATGACCGAGGAACAAGAGAAAAAAGAGGGGTTCCTGAGCAGGTTTGTCAGGGCAGCAGGGGAATTCGTGTACGGGATGACCGCCTATGAGACGGCTCGTTTGGCCGAGGAAACCCAGTCGCGTATCGAATATGTCTTTCTTCTGATTACTATGGGGGATCTTTTGGGAATACCGATCCTTCGTTCCTATTACTCCCTTCGCTTCCTTCCCTTCGTGGTTCCGAAGCTTGAGAACTGGAAATATAGAACCCTCCGGGAAAAGGACCTAACGGATGCGCTTTCCCAGGGATAGTGAAAACCACGCGACGTCCCCCTGCTCATACGAGACACTTGGCTAATTCAGTAAGGGAAATTCCCAGTTGGTGAGCCGCCCAAAAACAAGAAAGGCTCCTGGCCTTAATCCGCTTTTGTTGTTTGGCTTTCGATCGGTGGAATAGGTCCGGCTCATGTCATCGGTCTTCTCTCAAAGCTCCTTCCACTCCCATTTGAGCTTCTTGCGTGTGTAGAAGCAGAGGGCCAGGTTCACCAGCCAGACAAAGAGACGGATTTTCGTGAGGGAAAGGCCGAGTCGATGGAAGATCGCTCCAGGAGAGTAGAATTCCAGCCAGGCTTTTCGCACCATCCTCTCAAGTGTTTTGCCCGTTACAGGGCGTGGCCTAAAAATGAGGTGCGACATGTTATAGTCATTCCAAGACTTCTCGGACAATCGGCCCTCACCACGAAATTGCTCATAGACCTTGGTCCCCGGTAAGGGCGTCAGAAAATTGAAACAGGCAAAATCCAATTTGGATCTCCTGGCCAGCAAGATAGTCTTTTCAAGATTTTTCTCGTTGTCCTCATCGAATCCAAGGACAAAGGATCCCCAGACCAGAATCCCGTAGCTCTTGATCGTCTCGATATCTCGGTGAAAGAACTCCGGGTTGTTGAAGCGTTTGTGGGCCTCATTCAAGCTTTCCTTGGAAAAAGATTCCAACCCAATCGCCAGCCCGATACATCCACTTGCTGAGGCCAACTCCAGCATCTCGGGATCACGGGCGATCGATATGGTACACTGACTTCCCCAACGAAGACCCAACGGGACCATTGCTGCAAAAAGCTCCCTGGTCCTTTCCCGATGACTGTAAATGTTGTCATCGACAATAAAGACATTTCTTGAGGGAAGACGCCCTATTTCAGCAACGACATCGGCGATAGGCCGAAATCGATAGGTACGTCCGTTAAAGCGGGTTACCGAGCAGAAACTGCAGTTTTGCGGACAACCCCGAGCGGTCTGAAGCGTGTTTATGGTCACATAATCCCGAGGATTCAAGAGATCTCGTCTCGGCAGGGGGAGGTTTGACAAGCTGACTAACCGATCATTCCGGTAAACCCGCTGTAAACAACCCCGGGAAAAATCTTCTATCAAACGTTCCCAGGCGCCTTCCGCCTCACCGATGACGACGGCGTCACAGTGATCCAGGGCCTCCTGAGGTAGACTGGAAGCGTGAATCCCGCCCATCACAACCCCCACCCCTCGCTCCCGGAAGGCGTCTGCAATTTCATAGGCCCTCGGTGCATTGTTGGTGTAAGCAGTGAGAGCCACAAGGTCCACCTCCTCGTCTAAATCGATCGGTTTCACACACTCATCCGTAAGGGATACCTCACAATCTCTAGGGGTATAAGCAGCCACCATGCATAGGTTAAGTGGCGGCGAATAGGCCTTCGCATTCCATGATAGAAGACCTTTCTGCAGGAATGGAACGTTTGCCGCATTTGTGGGGTTGTTGGGGTTGATCAGCGCAATACGCATTGTCCATTCTCCCTTGGGAATCCTCTGGAGTCGTCTCTTGGACGCCGCCGGATCCCGATCCGGTTGCATGTTTGGGGAAAAAGGAAAATCCTCATTCGTCGTGAATGCGGACATTCCCCAATGTCGATTCGTTTAAGGTTCAAGCGGCCCCAGAATCGTGCCCGCGCCTGCAATCAGGTCCGCATCATTTTCCACCCTTTGCACCGCCCGGCTGATGGCTGAACGGTCCACATTCAGTCGACGGGCCACCTCGCCTCCGGAGATCGACAACTCCCGGGTCGCAGTATAACCAACAAAAGCCCGAGTTCTTGCAATCTTAGGACGTCTGGCCGGGCCCCCCAGTTACTATTCCTTACCCACTTGTCAACAAAGAACCAATGTCCCCTTTTCCCACGCTTTCAAATCCTTCAACCACTGACTTGTACTTCTCGTGAATCATCTTCCGATCAAACTCCCAGAACTCTGCCAGCATGGTCTGCTCCTCCTCATCAGTGAAGTAGGCTCTGGATGACGGGAAGAATACCTTGTCTTCTTTCTCGATATGCCTGGGGTAGAACTCGATAAGGGTTTTGAGTTTGTCGGCAATGTCGCCCAAGGCAGTCCCATCGCCATCACGGTAGCGGGTGTTGGCGACAACAAGTGCTTTGGTCGTTTGGCGCCCAAACACGTGCTCCTCGATCAGTTCATTCATGACTCGGCGGTCCTCGGCGGACAGCGGTTTGTTCTTCATTTCTCGAAAAAGAATGTCTTCTTCCTTGCCATGATGCGTCCGATCAGCGTACACCCTGATGAAATCAACCGCTATATCAACGAATACCGGATCTACCTTGTGTTTCGATTCGATTTTCGCTAGGACATCTTTGATGACTGAGAGCATCCGTTCAATCAGGCGATGCTCTATCATCAGTGGACCGCGTGCCTGCATATTTGCGTCCTCCTTTCTTGTATTCCCGAACGACGAAGCTCAGCGGATCTGCGTAGCCGAAGGCGAAATAGATTCAGACTGCAGCGTTTCGTCAGGCATCAATATCTTCATAGGGTTCGTTTGTTAATTGACACAGGTGCGATGCCACAGCCACACTGTGCTTGCAAGACAGGGAACAAGCATAAACCATGTCCCAAATAGTGCAATCACAAACCCTGCAAACGGAGCGGGCAAGCAGGCACCCAAAACCATCGTGATAGTCAGCACACCAAAGGGCGACAATACCACAAACCAGCGCGGATATACCGTCCGCCCACTTAAAATCCCCACAGCATGCCAGATGGCGCCCGCATTGAAGGCCAACACCGCTGTCAGATCCCCCATCACAAAATGTTCGAGCA
>CAYVMN010000111.1:0-15624 GCA_964452575.1 uncultured Desulfobacteraceae bacterium
TATGCAAGGTCTTTATGCGGTATTCTGCAAAGAGCTTCGAGATCACTTCAGTAGTTACAGATTTGTAATCCTCTTTGCCCTTATCGCCATGGTCAGTTTCATAACGAGCTATATGGCGGGCGTAGACCTGAAAGAGAATCTCCTAGCCCTTGCCAAGACCAAATTTCCCTTTTTGACCCTTTTCAGTGCCCCCGGGGCGGTACTTTCCATGGTCCAGTTCGTGGCCTTCTTTGGTCCACTTATCGGTCTGGTCTTGGGTTTCGATTCCATAAACCGCGAAAGGGCTGATGGTACCCTAATCAAATTGATATCACAGCCCATTTACCGGGATGCGGTTATAAACGGGAAATTCCTGGCCGGGGTGGTTACTATCTCCATTATGTTGGTTTCCATTGTCCTGGTCATCTCCGGTTTTGGGCTGGCCCTTGTGGGGGCTGTACCGAAGGTCGAAGAGATCTGGCGCCTTTTCTTTTTCATCATTATTAGCATCTTTTACATCTCCTTCTGGCTTGGGATTGCCATACTCTTCTCGATCTCATTCAAGAGTATCGCCACATCAGCACTGGCCTCAGTGGCACTTTGGATCTTTCTTTCCTTCTTTGTGTCCCTGGGGGCGGATGTTGTGGCCAACACCTTTGCGCCAGTAAACAAGCCAAAAGAGGCGGAACCCGAGATCATCATGAAAAATGTGAGGCTCAAAGAGACGATTTCCTTATGCTCTCCAATGGTCCTCTATACAGAAGCGACCGGGACAATTGCGGACCCCATGCGCAACACCACACGTTCCGTTATCCTAATGGGGCCCATGGAGCAAGTCCTGTCGTCTCGATTTCAGAATCCCCTCCCATTGGCACAGAGCATCATAGTTGTCTTTCCCCATATGATAGCCCTAATTGCCATAACACTGGCCTGTTTTGCCATATCCTACCTCATCTTCATGTTGCAGGAGATCAGGGCGTAACCTGGCTCTTCCGCGGACACAGTAGGCGTTCACTTTAAGGGGGTTTTTTCCATGAAGGTTGAGTCGCTCATTTCAGGAAAAAATGATAATGAACAAATAGATATTGAGGGATCTTCCATGCCCGTGTCTGCGCTTAAGCGGCTTTTGGAGGACGGCTATGAACACATGGTCCCCTATAAGAGTGAAAAGACCTTCTCCCTGTGGGGAAAAAGGTGCACCGGCTGTTTGACTGAAGAGCAGATCCGGGAAAGGGCCTCAAAAAAGTAGTAGGAAGGCGCTCCTTCCTGCCTTAACTTCCTGCCGGATGGGCGATGGCTGATAACCCCTAAGCTCGCCCTTGTCTGATCCCTTTTGACTTCCCCGCACATCAGAGTTTATAATATTAGGAGAAGGGTACCATTTTACCCTTCTTCCGATCTCTCGTTTATCCGGGGAAACCCCCATTGCCCTGGTCTTGGAGTGCTAAGCCGTTACGAAGAAAAAATATAGCTTTTGGCTAGGCCTTTTGGATTACCCTGACAGAGAATTCTGAAGGGGGAGGGGTCATTCTTGAATTGAGTTGGAAAAAGTCGAAATTCTGGAAAATCCCACTGATTCTCCTGTGCGGTATAATCGGGATTGTGGCATGGCTGGCCTATGGGCAACAGGGGCTTATCAACCTCTACCGCACAGAGATGGAACGAGAGAACTATATCAATAGGATACGTCAGTTGGCTGAAGAAAACCGTGCCCTCTTGAAAGAGATAGAGAGCCTTCGTAGTGATATGAAATATATTGAATCCGTGGCCAGGAGGCAACTCAACCTGATCAAGGAAAACGAGGTAATCTATAGATTTGAGAAGAAACAAGAGGGCGGCGTTGATCTCAGGAGAACAGCAGACCCTGGAGGCAAACAGGACGGTCGCACCAAAAAAAGGGAAAAAAGCGGCAGTGGCGGGGGCCACAGGACCCGGTTTTTGAACCAGAATGAAGATACGAGACCCGAAAAGGAGGTGCTTCGCAATGGAGAAATCAGATGATCTAATCGGGCAAATTCTGAGCCATGGACCTTCGGCGGGGACCCTTTCTCTAGTCTTAGGGAAAATGGAACAGGAGGGGCGTCACAGCGAGGTGATCCGGGAATCCCTGAAGGCCCTGGGCAGATACCCAGATGACATCCCTTTGCGAATCCTCTTGGCGGAATCCTACTTGAAAGTAGGATTTATCGGCCAGGCGGAGGTGGAATTGGAAAAGGCCACCTCTATGATTGAGGATTTGATCTCCTCTTATAAACTAAAGGCCAAGATCTATCTAATGCAAGAGAGGCAAGATGAGGCTGCCGATGCCTTGAAGCGATACCTGGCCCACAAGCCCAGTGACCCGGAGGCCCTTGATCTATTGGAACAGATAAGACTGGGCCCAGGAGATACGAATGGCACGCCCGAGGAGCAGCCAGGGCTGGAGACCGTGTCAGAACAAGAGGATGAGGAAGTCTTTTCTGAGCTGGCAACCCCCACCCTTGCAGAGATCTATTACAATCAGGGACAGATTGAAGAGGCCATATCCACCTATGAGAGGGTACTTCTCACCGCTCCAGATGACAAGGCCTCACAGAAGCGCCTCTTGGAGCTAAAGGCCCTGGTAAAGGAAGCGGGCAGAGAACGACCCAAAGATACGGACGAACTCAGACCAAAAAAGGAAAGAATGATCAGGATCCTTGAAAGGTGGCGGGAAAGGGTCCAAGGATTAGATCATGGAAAGTGAGACGGACCAATTCTTTTTTGCTGCAACCGGGATAGGCAGCGTTCCGTTCCAAGATGTTGAAGGGACCTGCGGGGAGATCCTGGAACGGCTCCCCTATCTCCCCTTCTGGCCACAGTTTGTAAGGCGTAGCCATCTTGAGGATCTGAGCATCCAATTTAGCGAGGGCCTCCCGCTCTTGGAAATCAGTGAGGAAAAGAGGTCTCTTGTTATATCCCGGGAGGATAAGGATAGGGAACTCCTGACGTTCTACAACCATTTCTTGGAACAGGATATAGGATACTTCGCCATCAGCAGGGATCATGCCCCAGGTCTCTATGCCATGATCGAGCTAATTACCCGGGAAAAGGACCTGGATGGTGCCTACATAAAGGGGCAGACAGTGGGGCCCGTTACCTTTGCCGCAGGCATCAAAGACCTGAACGGAAGGTCCGTCCTCTACAACCCTGAACTCCTTGAGGCCTTTGTCGATGGCCTGGCCATCAAGGCGCTTTGGCAGGCAAAGGAGCTTTCCAAGACCAACAGGAGGCCAGTCATTTTCCTTGACGAACCTTATCTTTCCGGTTTTGGATCCGCCTTTTCCCCCATTCAGCGCCAAGAGGTGATTGGAATACTCCAAACACTTATAAACTACATCAGAGAGAATTCGGATGCCTTAATCGGGATCCATTGTTGTGGAAACACCGACTGGTCCATGATCGCAGAGGCAGACCCTGACATCATCAACTTTGACGCCTTTGAGCACATGCAATACCTCTTGCTGTATCCTGATGATATTTCCCGGTTTGTCCACAAGGGTGGCACAGTTGCCTGGGGAATTGTCCCCACAACCAGCCTTAGCGGGGATGTATCTTTGGAAGGTCTCCTTTCGAAACTCCAAGTAGGACTTGATGGCCTCAGTCAATGGGGTATAGACCCCCATGTAATTGCCGAGAGATCCATTCTCACACCTGCATGCGGTATGGGCACCATTGCACCTGAAATGGCGCGAACTGGCTTAGAACTCCTGGCCCGGCTCTCCATAACGTGTCGGGAGCGGGGTTAGAAGACTTCTCCAATTATCTATTGACAAAGAATGAGATTTCTATAAATTAGGGGCCGTTGAAGTGGCGGTGTAGCTCAGTCGGTCAGAGCATGCGGCTCATATCCGCAGAGTCACTGGTTCGAATCCAGTCACCGCCACCAGCAAATACCTATTAAGGTATTGACTTTTCCCTGTCCGGCCTTATGTTCAGCATAACTTCTCTAGAGAGTGGGCCCTCCAGATGGCCGAGCGGTCATTTCAAAATTGCGAGCTTATGACTGTAAGCGAGGCCCTCGATATTGCGGAGGACTTGACAGGGGGCTTTTACAAGTTCTCCCTTGGGCAATGGCAAAGACATCGGTATGACATCAGAACCCTGCCCTCTTTGAGCAGCCATGAGATAACGCCTCACAGCTTTGCATTACTTAGCAAATGCTCATGGGTCAGAGACGGATTTCATTGTAAGGCCAGAGAAGAGGACTTTTATTTCATCTGCTTACAGGATCACCATATATTGAGGGCATTGACGAGGGACAAACGGCTTGAGCTGTTGCCCCTCCTCGTATACATATTTACGCATGAGTTGGTCCATATCGTGAGGTTCTGTAACTTCTTGCAGCGATATGAAGTTTCAGGGAAGAAGAGGGTAGAGGAAGAAAGGATCGTTCACTCTATAACATTTGATATCCTTAAGCGAGTATCAATGCCAGAATTGAACTATGTGCTTGATTCATACCAAGGCCATAGGGTATGTGACATGGCCGTTCAATAGTCTTTAGGATGTAAAGCGATGGAGGTTTGTTAGCAATGCCTATTTACGAGTATGAATGTCAGAAATGTGGACACCACACAGAGGCCTGGCAAAGGTTTTCAGACCCCCCCATTACCAAGTGTGAGGCGTGTAACGGTGAGATGAGGAAGCTCATTTCACAGAGCACTTTCCATTTGAAGGGTAGTGGTTGGTATGTGACCGATTATGGCTCAAATTCCCGTTCTCGCCCCGACTCCAAACCCAGTAGCAGGTCTGAGGAGGGCCAAGGCGGGGCCCCCAAGGCAGACCCGGAATCCCATAAGACCGAGGCAAAGGGCTCGACAGGGAGTTCTGAAAAGAAGGGTCCTACACCCTCCTAAGGGCATAATCTGCAGCAATCACCTTGAGGACTTTGAGGAAGACTGACTGTGAAAAGGTGGGGCAGCGACAGGGTCCAGGAAAAAATATTAAACAGGCTTGAGAGGAAGGAAAGACAGCAGGCCTTTAAGCGGGACAGGTTTTTCAAGTTCAAGGTAACTGAAATCCATAGCAAACTGTTTCAGGCCTTGCTAATGAAAAAGATTATTGAGACAGAAAACCCCGCTGCCATTTCTGATGCCTTACTCAAAGGCCTGAAGAAGTTGCTGAACATCTCAGAATTCGATCTCAGATATTTTATTGCTCCCATACGTGACCTGGTCCCACGACCGAACCCCTATTCCCTGTATATGACCCAATACATTATGGAAACCCTCATTGATGACCAGAACGTAATCGAGATTTACGGGACGGACAGAGACATATACGAGGCCGTGAATGAGATCTTCAGCCAGACAAGTGTCCGCTTTGAAAAGGCAGAAGAAGAAGCCATTTCAGAACTGGCACGCGATAAGTCACTGCTCCCTGGTTCAAGGGAGTATGAAATAGCCCTGGATCAGGTCTTCCGAAGGAAAGTGGGGGAATCTCAAGACTCCAAGAGAACCTCTCTTCTCAAATGACTTTGGCGATTCCCTATCCATTACCATCACCCTGGGTCCTCATATCTCCATCCAATAGGTGTAGAGCGATTAGCGGGGTTTTTTGATCAAACCACCCGATAAGCAGGAGGGATTTCTCTATGTCTGCCCAGAGAGCATTCTTGTTTCCCGGTCAGGGCTCCCAGTTTGTGGGAATGGGTCAGGACCTGAGGGAGCGTTCGCCCAAAATCAAGGCCATTTTTGAGCAGGTGGATGACATCTGTAAGAGGCCCATATCCAGGCTCTGTTTCGAAGGACCCATGTCTGAATTGACCCTTACAGAGAATCTCCAGCCGGCCATAACTGCCGTCAATCTGGCATGTCTCGCCGCCCTCCATGACGCGGGCGTGAGCGCAACAGCCTCTGCCGGTCATAGCCTGGGGGAATATGCGGCCCTCGTCTCCGCGGGTGTCCTCAGTTATTATGATGCCCTCAGGCTCGTCAAGAAAAGGGGCGAGTTGATGCACAGGGAGGCCCTGGCAAATCCTGGGAATATGGCTGCTGTCATAGGCATCCATATCAATGCCGTAGAGGATATTGTAAGCCAGGCCAGGGGAAGAGACGTCCTGGCCGTCGCCAACCACAATACTGCCGAGCAGATTGTGATTACAGGTCAGGAGGAGCCTATATCACGTGCCATAAGAATAGTAAAAGAGAGGAAGGGCAGGGTAATCCCCCTGAAGGTCAGCGGTGCATGGCATTGCAAACTAATGGAAGGTGCAGTTGAGGAGTTCAGAAGATTTATGGATGACATTCCATTTGCAAGGCCTGAATCGTCGCTCCTGTTTAACGCTACTGCCACAATTGAGAGAGAACCGGAGAAGATCAAGGATCTTATGGCCAACCAGCTTGTAAGCCCGGTCCGATGGTACGATATTATGGTGAATATGCTGTATAGCGGAGTGAACAGTTTCGTTGAGGTTGGACCAAATAAGATCTTGACCGGTCTACTCAAGAAGATCGTCCCTGCGAATAAGGACGTAAGGATTCACAACGTCCAGGACGCAGAGAGTCTGGAGGGTTTTCTAAGATAGCCGACCCTGCCACGTATTCCTCCTCTCCAGGGCGTCTCTGATGAGATCCAGGTTTCTGGATTTCTCCGTGGCCCAGGAAGGGGCCACAAGTTCAGATCTCACGGGGTCCCCGGTCAGCCGATGCACAACCATCCCGGGGTGCAGGAGCTCCAGGAAGTCCACAACCGTCTCCACGTACTCCTCCCTCGTAAGACAGAAAAACTCCGCGCTCTCATAAAGGGTTGCCAGTTCTGTACCCTTTACCACATAAAAGAGATGTATCTTGACCCCCTGGACGGGCAACCTGGAGAGAAAACGGGCCGTATCAAGCATCATCTCCCGGTCCTCGCCAGGCAGGCCCAAGATTATGTGTGCACATACATTCAATCCGAATTCATTGGCAAGGAGCACCCCGCGTTCAAAGCAGGCCACGTCATGGCCCCGGTTGACCTTCTCGAGGGTAGCGTCATGTGCCGACTGTAATCCAAGTTCGATCCAAACAAGGTGATCTTTCTGATACGAGCGCAGGAGATCCAGCTCCTCCTCGCCCACACAGTCCGGTCTGGTCGCAACCGATAGTCCGACCATGTCCCTGTGGCTAAGGGCCTGGTCATAAAGGGTCTTTAATCTGGAAACCGGGGCATAGGTGTTGGTAAATGACTGGAAATAGGCAATAAATTTCTTGGCCCCGTAGCGCCTTTGGATATGTTCCCTTGCAGCGGAGATCTGCTCGTCAATTGAAAGCCCTCTATTGATCCAGGCCCCGGTGCCTGAGCCCCTCCCATCGCAGTAGATACAGCCTCTGCTGGAAATGGTCCCATCCCTGTTTGGACAGCCCAGTCCTGCATCCAGGGATATCTTTTGAACCCGTTCTCCAAATATTTCTCTTAAATAGGTGTTAAAGTCACGATATCTCTGCAATGGAGAGGCTCCAACAGGCGCCCTTTGGGTGTCGGGCCTATACCTCGTAATATCCCCGGTACCAGGCCACAAACCTCTTGACCCCCTCCTTGAGAGGGGTCTTGGGATTGAAGCCCAGGAGTTCCCTGGACTTCCGGATGTCTGCCAATGTCTCCGGGACATCTCCGGGCTGAATGGGCATCATTTTCATTTGGGCCTTCTCACCCAGTTCCTCTTCCAGGGTACGGATAAAGTCCAGGAGGGAAACGGATTGGGAATTCCCCAGATTGAAGATCTCGTAAGCGACGGCCCTTCGAAGGGCAGCAATCGTGCCCTCCACGATATCGTCTATATAGGTAAAATCCCTTTTCATCTGCCCGTTGTTATAGACACTTATAGGGCTCTTTTTCAGAATGGCGTCGGTAAATAGAAAAAGCGCCATATCGGGCCTTCCCCAGGGCCCATATACCGTGAAGTATCTCAGCCCTGTGCAAGGGATATGGTACAAATGGCTGTAAGCATGGGCAATCAATTCATTGGCCTTCTTGGTGGCGCCATAGAGGGAGATGGGGGTATCTACTCGGTCATCCACACTGAACGGGAGCTTTTTGTTGTCTCCATAGACCGAAGAGGATGAGGCGTACACAAAATTTCTTACCCCGTGCTTTCGTGCCAATTCGAGAAGGTTCAGGAAACCCTCCAGATTGCTTCTCTGGTAAGAAAATGGGTCCTTCAATGAATACCTGACCCCGGCCTGGGCGGCAAGATTGCAGACGATATCCAGGCGATGCCTTTCGAAGATATCATCCAGGACCTCCAGGTTCCGAATATCTTCCCTGTAAAAGCTGAAACGATCGTGCGATCTCAGGATCTCCAGCCGGGCCTTCTTGAGGGTTACGTCATAGTATTCGTTCAGGTTATCAATTCCGACAACGTCCTCCCCCGTCTCAAGGAGCCTCTTGGAGACATGAAACCCTATGAATCCTGCCGACCCCGTTACCAGGATGGTATTGCTTTTTCCAGACATGACGATGTCCCCTGATCCTGACCTGACCTTGTTTGCGTAAGCGGCTTCCGTCTAAACCCAATGGTTAGCCACGGGATTCCAGAGGCCTATGGGCCTAATATCAGACATGTAAAGGAATTGCCACAGGATTTTGCCCTCCCCCCGCCCCCACAATTTGTGTTTGCACGCCTTTGGGGCAAGGTATCAGAGGAGACTGGCAGCCGCGAGCAGGGCCAAAAAAAAAGATTGTATCCGGATAATGAAACTGGGCCTTTCCGGATACAATCTTTATGGTGACTCAGGTAACGGGCAAGGTCATAAACTTCCCGTTCGCAAGGGTGGCTTACATCATTCCGCCCATCCCGCCCATGCCGCCTCCATGTGGCATTGGTGGCATCTCAGGCTTCTCTTCGGGTTTTTCCGCGACCATTGCCTCCGTAGTCAACAGGAGCGATGAGACGGATGAGGCATTCTGTAAGGCGAACCTGGCGACCTTGGTGGGATCGATAATACCTGCCTTCATCAGGTCCTCATAAACGCCTGTCTCGGCGTTGTATCCAAAGGCGCCCTTTGCCTCTTTCACCTTTTCAACCACAACAGAGCCTTCTGCCCCGGCATTATTGGCAATCTGGCGGATCGGCTCCTCCAGGGCCCTCTTGACAATATTGACCCCGGCCTGTTCCTCACCCTTCAATCCCAACTTGGCAAGCGCCGGGATCGCCCTGATAAAGGCAACTCCACCCCCGGGTACAATACCTTCTTCCACTGCAGCACGGGTGGCATTTAAGGCGTCTTCCACCCTGGCCTTCTTTTCCTTCATTTCCACCTCTGTGGCCGCTCCCACGTTGATTACGGCCACACCCCCAATGAGTTTGGCCAGCCTTTCCTGGAGCTTCTCGCGGTCATAGTCAGAGGTCGTCTCTTCGATCTGTGCCCGGATCTGTTTGACTCTACCTTCCAGATCTTTCCGGCTTCCGCCACCGTCAATGATTGTGGTATTGTCCTTGTCAATGTTGACGGTCTTGGCTGTGCCCAGGTCGTTAACGGATACATTCTCCAGCTTCAATCCCAGGTCCTCAGAGATCACCCGTCCACCGCTCAAAATGGCGATGTCTTCCAACATTGCCTTTCTCCGATCGCCGAAACCGGGGGCCTTGACAGCTGCCACATGAAGTGTACCTCTCAATTTGTTGACTACCAGTGTGGCAAGTGCCTCTCCTTCCACATCTTCTGCAACGATCAACAGGGGTCTCCCCATCTTGGCAATCTGTTCCAGGAGAGGAATCAGGTCCTTCATGCTGCTGATCTTCTTCTCGTTGAGCAGGATGTAGGGCTCGCTAAGACTGGCCTCCATCTTTTCAGCATTGGTCACAAAGTAGGGGGATATGTAACCTCTGTCGAACTGCATTCCTTCCACCACCTCTAGAGTGGTATCCATGCTTTTGGCCTCTTCTACTGTTATGACGCCTTCCTTTCCTACCTTGTTCATGGCCTCGGCAATTATGTTACCAATGGTTGGATCATTGTTTGCTGATATGGTTCCCACCTGTGCAATCTCTTCCTGATTCTTGGTCGGCTTGGAGAGTTTTTCGAGTTCTTCCACTGTACTATTCACAGCCGCCTCGACCCCCCTCTTGATAGCCATTGGATTGACGCCCGCTGCTACTAGCTTGGATCCTTCCCTATAAATAGCCTGGGCCAGGAGCGTCGCTGTGGTGGTACCGTCTCCGGCCACGTCAGAGGTCTTGGATGCCACCTCCTTGACCATCTGGGCGCCCATATTCTCAAACTTGTCTTCCAGCTCGATCTCCTTGGCAACGGTGACACCGTCTTTGGTGATGTTGGGGGCGCCAAAGGATTTGTCCAGGATGACATTCCTCCCCTTTGGTCCCAGTGTCACCTTGACAGCATTGGCAAGGGTATCAATTCCCTTAAGGATTGATTCCCTGGCCTTCACGTCATACTTGATTTCTTTTGCCATTCTAAATCTCCTCCTTACGATTCTCTAAAATGTGGTCGGCCGAAAACCATACGACAGGGGTTACTCAACGACGGCAATAATATCATCTTCTCTCATGATGAGGTGTTCTTCGCCATCAATCTGGATCTCAGTCCCGGCATACTTTCCAAACAGGACCCTGTCCCCTGCCTTGACCTCGAGAGGAAGTTTCTTGCCATCCTCCTGCACCTTACCATCCCCAACTGCGATCACTTTGCCCTCTACGGGCTTTTCCTTTGCCGTATCAGGAATGATAATGCCGCCCTTTGTTTTCTCCTCTTCTTTTACTCTCTTTACAATTACACGGTCATGCAACGGTCTTACTTTCATCTTAGCTATCTCCTCCCAATATGAATGATTTTCTGGTGACTACCCTCTGATTCATGAAAAAATCAGATGTCACCCCCTTTAGATACCCTCAATATCCCTCTGTTGCCTGCCAGGCAAATCGCCAGCATGAAGGCCCGAAAAAGGGCCGGATGTCGCAAAAAAGCAGACCGCCATCTTCCTAAGAAGCGGTATTAGACTTCCTGCGGATACGCCACAAAGACCTGAATTTCAAAAAAGCTAATAACAGGATACCAAATGTCAAGGGGAAACAACAAAAAAACAACATGGATCCTATACCGGCTGATCAAAACGCCAGTCCAAGGTCTTGTGAATTCCCTCCTTCAGTCCTGTCTCCGGAGTCCACCCCAGGCCGGCACCTGCCTTTTTTACCACAAGGCAGCTCTTGGTCAGGTCGCCTGGTCGCGCAAGCCGTTTGACAGGCACAGCCAGTCTATCCGATACACCTGGTCTTACCTTCTTAAAGGCCTCAAAGATCATGTCATACAGGGCCAGCGTCTTGGTCCCTTGACCCGTCCCTATATTGAAGAAATCCCCATCCCCCCTCCCAAGGGCATAGAGATTTGCCTTCACTGCATCCCCCACATAGCAGTAATCGCGGATCATTCCCTCCTCATCATCAGGGAAGTGATTCAGGGTGGAATCCACCCCTTTTAGGAGGTTATCCATGAAGATGGCTGCAACACCGGCCTCACCATGCCGGGCCTGCCGTGGCCCGTAGATATTAGAATAGCGTAAGGTAGTGTATTCGAGCCCATATTGATGCCTGTAAAAGGCCAGGTAATGCTCTGAGCAGTATTTCGTAATTGCATAAGGGGAAAGGGGTCTTGGCTCACAGTCTTCGGATGTAGGATATTCAGACGGCTCTCCGTAAATGGCCCCTCCGGAGGATACAAAAATGACCTTCTTGGTCTTAAATCGAACAGCTGCCTCCAGCAGGTTCAGGAACCCCTTGATATTGACGTCTGCATCAGAGATGGGGTCAGATACCGAATCAGGCACACTCATTTGGGCGGCGTGGTGGTTCAACACATCCGGTCTTTCCAGTTCCATCAGCCTGAGGACCTCCGGTGAACGAATATCTAACTCATGGAATTGTGCCTGAGGGTTGACGTTTGACCGCCTGCCGGTATAAAGGTTGTCGACCACCAGGACTTCATGGCCGGCCCTGAGATAACCATCCACCACGTTTGAACCGATGAAACCAGCGCCACCGGTAACCAGAATCTTCATAGTGTACCACAACAAGACATTGCCTTCTTTGGGGGGAAAACTTACCAGCATTAACACCTAAGGTCAAGGCCTCAGAGAAGATATAGAGATTACGAATTATTACCATTGAAAGTCTTGAGCTGTTAGTATATTAGATTCTTACCGGTTCGATCTGAGAGATTGCCTCTCATAATTTTCTGTTGGCCTCCTGAGCGTGGGGCTTACGGCTCGGATAAAGTAGTGGGGTGTCGGAGTAGAATTGATGAGCAAGAAATACAACAACATCCTGGATCAGATTGGCAAGACGCCACTGGTCCCAGTAACGAAGATAAATCCGAACAAAAATGTGGAGATCCTGGCCAAGCTCGAATCCTTTAACCCGGCCGGTTCTGTAAAGGACAGGCCCGCCCTTTATATGATCGAGGAGGCGGAGAAAAAGGGGGAGCTTACAAAGGACAAGATCATCCTTGAGGCCACCAGCGGGAACACCGGGATAGGGCTCGCCTTTGTGGCGGCAGTCAAGGGGTATCGCGTTGTCCTCACCATGTCAGAGGCAGTAAGCCGGGAACGGGTCAAGATCCTGGAGGCCATGGGGGCAGAGATCAAATTTACGCCTGCACACCTGGGGACTGATGGAGCCATTGAATACGGTTACAGGCTGGCCAGAGAAGAGAAAGAGAAATACTGGCTCGCCGACCAGTTCAATAACAAGGCAAACTGGATGGCACACTACTATGGGACTGCCGAAGAGATCTGGGAACAGACCGGTGGCGACCTGGATGTTATTGTGGCAACAATGGGTACCACCGGTACCTTGATGGGTCTCAGCAGACGGTTCCAGGAACTAAGGCCCGAGGTGCAAATTATTGGCGTTGAGCCTTATCTGGGGCACAAGATACAGGGTCTCAAGAACATGAAGGAATCATATCAGCCCGGCATCTTTGAAAGGAACCGGTTGAGTCGAATCATTCATATAGACGATGAAGAGGCCTATGAGACATCCCGCATCCTGGCCAAAAAGGAAGGCATTTTTGTGGGCATGAGTTCAGGTGCGGCAATGGCCGCGGCATTTAGGGTGGCAACGGAGATGAAGAGAGGCCGCCTGGTAGTAATATTGCCCGACGGAGGCGAAAGATATCTGAGCACGCCTCTATTTGTGGCAAAAAAGAAGTCCGGGATTCGCCTGTATAACACCCTGAGCCGCAAGAAAGAAGAATTTGTCCCAATTGAGGAAGACCGTGTAACCCTGTACGCATGCGGACCCACCCTCTGCCAGCTGATCCCCTTGGACCACTGCAGGCGTCTGGTATGCTCTGATCTGATCAGGCGGTATATGGAGTTCAAAGGTTTCCGGGTAACCCACATTATGAACGTCACGGACCTGGATGACCGGACCATTGAAGGGGCCGAGAAGGCTGGGATGTCACTAAAGGGGTTTACAGAAGAGTACTACCAGGCCTTTATGCAGGATCTGGACGAATTGAACATAGAAAAGGCCACCAGCTATCCTAAGGCGAGTGAGCATGTGGACGATATGATACGGCTTACACAGAAACTGCTTCAGAAGGGGTATGCCTATGAGAAATTCCGATCCGTCTACTTTGACATATCTCGGTTCAAGGAGTATGGCAAGCTCTCCAAGATCGATCTGGACAAGATTAGGTTAGGTAAGACCGTTGATCTGGACCAGTACGAAAAGGAGAACCCCCGCGATTTTACGCTCCTTAAGAGATCTACCCTTAACGAGCTAAAGAGCGGGATATTCTATAACACCCAGTGGGGGAATATTAGGCCAGGCTGGCACATGGAGTGCCCTGCCATGGCCATGAAATACCTTGGCCCGACCTATGACATACACACGAGCGGCGTTGAACTGATATTTCCTCACCACGAAAACGCAATCGCTATTAGCCAGGCGGTAACAGACAAACCACTTGCAAATTACTGGGTCCATAATGAACAGGTCTTGATTAATAATAAGAAGACCTCATCTGAGTCAGGGGGGGCCGGCCTGACCCTTAGAGATCTCCTGGATCAGGGCTACACCGGAAGAGATGTGCGTTATTGGCTGCTCAGTCGTCATTACCGAAAACCCATTTTCTTTTCTTATACCAAGCTGGAAGCGGCCAAGAATACTGTGGCTCACCTCGACAAGTTCGTCCAAAAGGTCCATACCTCTGGATCGGGCCCGGACGACCCAAATATGGATCAGATGGTCTATGATCTGAGGCGCGGGTTCGTGGAGTCCATGGACGATGACCTCAATATCGCCCCTGCACTGGCAGCCCTGTTCCAGTTTATCCGCCAGATAAATAAGGGTATGGACCGAAAGGGCCTCTCCACCTCAGACAAAGAAAAGGTGTTAAGGGCCTTGGAACGTATCAATTTGGTAATCGGTGTCATAGACCTTGAACCCCCTGAGGTCAGTAGTGAGGCAAAGGACCTGATTGAGAAGAGGGAAAAGGCCAGAGAAGAGAAAGACTGGGAGGCAGCAGATCGCCTCCGGGAGGAACTCAAGGAGATGGGAATAGCGGTGACGGATACAATTGAAGGCCCGGTGTGGCGCAAGATCAGGGATTGACATCCGGGGCGCGATATTCAGGTACCATCAGACCCATTATCAACCTGAGGGTCTTGTAATCGAGGGGTCTAAAGGCGGCCCGGTAGGCAGCGACAGCTGTGCATCCGCACCTGGAGCAATCGGCATTGCCCCCGTAAGTGCAATCCTTTAACTTCCCATCCGACGCGAAACACCTGACTCTCATGCTTACGGGACAGGCGGAGAAGCTGTTCCATTTCCCAAAGTCACCATAGGTCAGAAATTGGCGTGCCATGGCAGGCGTAAAACCCACCTTCTCCCCATAGATTCTCCTCAGCCCCAGAAGATCTCCTACCACACGGTCTCGTTCCTCAAGGGGGATAAAGAACTCTTTATCATGCGAACCCCGCTGGGGGGTGTAGAACGAAAAGCCGATGCCCTTAATAGGCAAGCCCATCATCTCTTTTACAAAATCCTCTATCCTGTCTTGATTTGCCCGGCATATGGTAATGTGGACTATAGGAGGCCGAGGGGCCTTAAGCAGGTTCTCAAGCACCAAACCATATACGCCTTTGCCTCGAAGCCTGTCATTAACATCTTCAGGGCCATCAAGGGAGAGGATCCATTGTCCGTTTTCCAGTACAGGAAATCCATTTGTCCCGTTGGTAAAGGCAAGTGTTGCATCAAAGATCCTGCAGGCTGCCCTGCAGAGCTCCGGCCGAAGTGTCGGTTCACCCCCATAGAGAATTGCTGCACGGAGGCCTGTCGCCCGCAATCGTTCCATGCAGGCCACCATTTCAGAATCGCTCAGTTCTCTAGGGTGTTCCTGCCTCCACCAGTAGCAGTGGAGGCACCTGAGGTTGCAGCGGTGGGTAATGTCGATAGCCGCAGAAGTGGGCTGCCTTGTGAAGAGCCATTTGCCAAGGATAACAAGTTTTCCTGCGCTGAGTCCCATGGGAAAAGACCCTAAATCCCAATGCAGGCCTTCGGCCGCAACCGAAATAGTGTCCGGTGGGCAGTGGGCAGTGGGCAGTGGGCAGATTTCAGAGGCGCCTGTCTTCAAATTCCAAATCTCAAGCACCAAATTACAAACAAATCCCAAATCCCAAACACAA
>CAYVMN010000112.1:0-15528 GCA_964452575.1 uncultured Desulfobacteraceae bacterium
CATATCCACAAACACTACATCTTGTGCCTACTGGAGTCAAGTGCATACCCACATTTATTTTTTTCTCTTGCATCCCGGACAGTAAACATCTATATTACGTTTTAGCCGGATAATCCACAATAGAGTTCTTATATGGTAATTGAGCGACAATTGAAACTTGCCCCCTTGCTTGCGATGAAATCTTTCTTTCTTTTTGGGCCACGTGCCACAGGGAAAACCACTCTCATCCGCCAACAATTAGCAGAAACTGCCACCATCGTAGACCTTCTGGATTCACGTTACTTCCTGAGGCTATCCAGCAGTCCCCATGAACTGAAATCCCTCATTGCAGCGGCCCCTGCAGACATTATCGTCATTGACGAAATTCAACGCATTCCGGAACTTCTCAATGAAATTCACCGACTAATTGAAACCCAAAACATCACTTTCTTACTGACGGGTTCAAGTGCAGGAAAACTGCGCAGGGGCAAAGCAAACCTCTTAGCCGGTCGTGTCTGGGTCGCCAGGATGTTCCCTCTTATTCACCGGGAGCTGCCTGATTTCGATTTAGACCGCTACCTGCGATATGGTGGCTTGCCTGCTGTATATTTGAGCAAGTATCCGGAGGAAGCGCTTGATGCCTACGTAAATACTTACCTTAGAGAAGAAATAATGGCAGAAGGTCTGATAAGGCGTCTTCCGCCATTTTCCCGTTTCCTGGAGACCATTGCATTGACCAATGGCGAGATGATCAACTTTACCAAGCTTGCAAACGATTGCCAGGTGCCTCCCTCAACAGTCACTGAATATGTCAGGCTCTTAGAGGATACACTCATTGGTTTTCTCCTCCCCGCCTGGACCCAATCCAAAAAGCGAAAGTCGATCAAGACCGGAAAATTTTATTTCTTTGACCCGGGCATCACACACATGCTGGCCGGGACTGAAACGCTGGACCGGAACTCCGATCTGTATGGAAAAAGTTTTGAGCAATTCATCTGTATGGAGTTGCGGGCTTACCTGAATTACAGGCGAAAGAAGCTCCCCCTGACTTACTGGAGATCAAAAAGCGGTCATGAGGTGGACTTCCTGTTAGGCACCAGGACGGCCATAGAGGTAAAAGCATCCAGGAAGATCAGCAGGGATGACTTCAAAGGATTGAAATATTTAAAGGAGGAAGGTGTATTTCAGAATCTCATCGTGGTTAGCCAGGACCCGGTAAGTACCCGTACCGATAACATCCTGAGCCTGCCCTGGCAAAAATTTCTCTCTGACCTGTGGAGAGACAGGTTTATCTGACGGGTCGTTAGCCTTTTACTATGAAACCACATCGGGGAGCGTCGGGAGCGGGACGCTGTAGACCTCTGGCCTCGGGGTCATAGAGCCTGCGCCTGGAGAGATACTGCGGGTCCACATAGAGATAATTATCGGACAAAGGGAGCTGAGAATCCGAATAGTCAATTCGTGTCTCTATAGGCTCAAGTGGCGCCTTCCTCTTATTGGGTGAAGGCCGGGGCTTCAAATTCCACAAGCCGAGATAAAGGAGGAAGAGTCATGGGAAAGCACTTCGTTTTGATTCACGGAGCATGGCATGGAGGATGGTGTTGGGACGGAGTCATTAAGGAGCTGGAAAGAGCGGGGCATACGGCGGAAGCTCCTACTATGCCGGGGCACCAGCCGGCGGATGATCGTTCCATAGTGACATTTCAAGATTACGTGAGCAAAATCGTCAGCGTGCTTGAGCAAAAGACAACTCCGGTGGTACTGGTAGGCCATTCGAGTGCCGGTTTTCTGCTTCAGAGTGCAGCGCCCAAAGCAGCTCAGAAGATCGAGAGATTGGTTTTTTTGAATGCCTTCATACTGCCTAACGGCAAGAGTCAGTTCGACCTTGTCCCGCCGGAAGTGGCCCAAGGGATGACTGCTGCTGCTAATGCCTCATCAGAGAAGTCTGTGCCTGTCGACGAAGATTTTGTCCGTAACATGCTCATGGCGGATGAGTCCAAGGAGAAGCAGGATGCTCTGATCAAGCGACTGGTGCCTCAGCCGATAGCCTTGTTCACGACACCGGTGAATACTCAGGAATTCGACAAACTGAAGATTCCGAAGTCTGTTGTGTTCTGCAAGGAGGACGCATCCCTTCCGCCCGGTGCCTATCTCGGGATGGCAAGGGGGCTTGGGCAGTATGACCTCATTGAGGTTGAAGGTGGGCATGAGACGCTTTTTACAAATCCAAGAGTTGTGGCGGACGGATTGCTGAAGGCAGTGAACTAACTTTCGCAAAAGCTATTCCGCAAGGCTTCCCAGCTATGTCATTCTGATCCTCACGAAAAATGGGGAACCTCAAAAAGGGCACCATGTTCGAAGAGAGTGGGGGAAAATGCGCTTCGGTGACCAATCTTGTCTGGGCTAACCGAACCGCTGCAGTCTAGGGATTTTCATAATAAATTCAGACTGCATTTGCAACTGGTTTGATCCTTTACGGTGTGATCCCTTGAGAAGCCTAAGCCCTCTTAAATCGCCTCAGCAGTTGAAACCCTGGCCTCGCTGACGCGAGACAGATCATCCTGGATCAATTTTATAGCGAAAGACCTATTTGCGTCCACCCCTTTACGCCCTATTCGTACCGTAAGGCCTCGATGGGGTCCATGCACGACGCCTTGCGGGCAGGGTAGAATCCGAAGAAGACCCCGACCGCTTTGTTGCACCTATGCCCAAGAAAGTGCCAATGCACCCGGAAATTTTCCCTCCCACCTGCACTTCGAACCTGATCCATGAGCCTGCGCCCAGGATCCGATCGGAGTCTTTTTGAATTTTCCATGCTATCAATGCTATCATATGGAGAAAAGCCAAGGGGATTTCTTTCATTTCTTATGTATCATTATTATAAAAGGGGGAGTTTTTTTCATGATATATACGCGATACATGGAAAATTTTCCACCTATCCTTATTGTTAGGCATTTATAATATAAGAAGATAGTACATCAGGAGGGATTAGGATTATGAAGATGAATCCGGATTTTATTGCTCCTTGTGGTCTTTATTGCGGAGTCTGCGCCATTTATATGGCACACCGTGATAATAATCGCAAATTCAAGGAGCGGTTAGTGAATCTTTACAAGGGACAAGTTTCCGGTAAAGGTATTCTTCCTAATAGCGAAAACCTTTCCACAGAAGATATTAAATGCCGTGGCTGCCTATCTGATGATCCTTTTATGCATTGCCGACAATGTGAGATCAGGGCCTGCACAAGAGAGAAAGGTTACATTGGATGTCATCAATGTAACGAGTTTCCTTGTCAGTATATTGAAAATTTTCCCATGACTGTTGGCAAGAAGGTTATTTTGCGGGCTATTCCGTATTGGCGAGAGGTCGATACTGAAAAATGGATTCAAGATGAAGAAGCCCGCTATATCTGTCCTGAATGCGGCAATAAGGTTTTCCGAGGCGTTGTAAGATGTAATCAGTGTGGAGCGAAGTTGGATCTGGACTAGTTTTTTAGAAGAATTCTGGCCCGTGCAGATGTTGTTGCCCCCTCAGATATCCTCATCGAGATGGGCAATCTTTCCAAGAAAAATTATCAGGCGTGACGTAAAGGGCAAGTTCCTTATCGTGAACTGGTATTCGAAGAGGGTAGGCAAGACAGTCGGTTTCGGAGGGGTTTTAGATGGCTCAAGACAAGATGAAGTCCAGTATGCCCGCGGCCCCGTGCATCTTGTTTTCGCCCTGCTGCCACACTATGGAGCTGGGGCCTTCCATGACTTCGTCTGTGATCTCCAGCCCCCTGTGGGCCGGGAGACAGTGCATGACCGATGCATTGCCATCCGCCAAGTTGAGGAGTTCGGCATTGATCTGATAACCTTGAAACGCCTTCAGCTTTGTATCTTTTTCCTTTTCTTCACCCATGCTGACCCAGACATCAGTATAAAGAACATCAGCCCCCCTCGCAGCATCTTTCGGGTCTCGAAAGACCTTGAGCCGGGAACCGCTCTTCTCTGCAATTCGCCTGGCATCCTTGATGAAGCCCGGATCAGGCTGATATCTTGAAGGACAAGCGGCATTCATGTTGACCCCCGCAAGGGCACATGCCATCAACAGCGAGTTGCATACGTTGTTTCCATCGCCGATGTATGCGATGCAAATTCCTTTGAGCCTGCCTTTTACCTCCAAGACAGTGAACAGATCACAAATGGCCTGTGTCGGGTGTGTAAGGTCGCTTAGCCCGTTTATGACTGGTATTCCGGAATATTCGGCAAGTTCCTCAACGGTCTGATGGTCGTAGACCCTGGCAACAATTGCATCAAGGTAGCTACCAAGGATCCTGGCAGTATCCTTTAGGGGCTCTCCGCGCTTGAGTTGAAGCTCGCCTGGAGCGAGATAAATGGTTGATCCTCCTAGCCTCAAAGTGGCCGCCTGAAAACTCGCTCGAGTCCTTGTAGATGGTTTTTCGAAAAATATCCCGATCACCTTGTTTTGCAGCACCTTGAGTGTCTTCCTCTGTTTAACATCACTCTTCAGGAGCCTCGTCTTCTCAAGGATCTCAAAGAGGTCTTCGCTAGTTAAATCCTTCAGGGTCAGTAATGATCTAGGCATTCATTTTCTCCCTTCCTCATTTTCGCCCTTTCCCCCCTCTTTCAGGCCAATAGTTTTGACAAGCAAAGCCGTCTGTCCTATAGTATGTATAATGTATAGGAGATCAGGGCATGAATAAGGCCAAATATGCTACACCCGTGGACTGGATCTTGTCAACTGGGGTAAAGTCAACAGGATTGGTAGGTCCTAAAATTGGCGAATAACAACAGGGAAAGATATGGCCAATATGGTGCCTCTCCGGATGAGGTAAAGAAGCTGATCTCCATCCTAGAAGAGGTGGCAAATGGCAAGTACTCTAATGATATAATGGAGTTCACCAAGCCTGGCCATTCGGAAACCATCCAGAGGATTGCCGAGGCGGTTGGGATAATGATGGTGAAGGTGGAGGCCAGAGAGATCCGGCTGGAGCAATTAATAGAAGAGCTACGTGAACTGAATGCCCTTTTGAAGAAAAACATCATCCAGACCGTTATCACCATTGCCAATGCCCTTGGGGCAAGGGACCGATACACCGAGGGGCACGCCCAGAGGGTGGCGATCTATGCAGAGAGGCTTGCCCGTACGCTTGAACTTCCAGAACAAGATGTCGAGAACATCAGGATCGGGGGCATGCTCCACGACATCGGGAAGATCGGGTTCAGCGACCGGATGTTTACCAGCAAGGATGTCAAGATCTCGGAGGGGATGATCGAAGAAATCCGCCATCACCCCAAGATCGGAGCAAACATCCTCAAAGACATAGAGTTCCTCGGACCTGTCCTGGATTACGTCCGCCACCACCATGAAAGTATCGACGGCACGGGTTATCCCGATGGCCTCAAAGATAATGAGATCCCCATCGGGGCCAAGATCATAAGCGTTGCCGATTGCTTTGATGCCATTACAACTGAAAGGTCTTACCAGAAACGGAGAGACAAAGAGGAGGCCTATGCCATTTTGAGAAGTCTGAAAGGGAGAGGTCTGTCTTCCGAGCTTGTAGAGGCATTTATTGAGGAGATAAAACAAAACGAAATGCTTTGATGGCCTCGTACTAAAGGTTAAATTCCAACAGGGAGACGTCATCCTCAAATGTCTCCACACCCTGGGCTCGTCTGACCTCCGCAATTATGTCGTTCACTGTTGAATCACCTTTACGGCGGATACCCGTTACTAGCCTCACAAAGTCCTCCAGCTTCCACATTATGCCCTCAGATGTGGTTATCTCATAGGCACCGTCGCTATAAATGTACAGTTTGGCAAACGGTTTCAATTTGAGGCTGGCGCTTTGATACTCCAGCCCAGGCATTGCCCCTATGGCAACCCCGCCAGCATTTAGGAGGACCGTCTCGCTGTCCTGAGGTGAATTCCCCAATATTGCAATCGCTGGAGGATGCCCTCCACTGGCAAAGACCAGATCCCTTCTGCCTTGATGGTAGACCCCATACCAAATAGTAAAGAACATGTTGTTATGTCTTTCCATTTGGTAGATCGCATTGAGGGTTGCCAACACGTGGCCGGGATCCCGGAAGTCTTTGGCGGGCAATGATTCAGACCGCAGGGCGTTGATTACTGATACGGAAAGAAGGGCAGCGCCTACGCCATGCCCGCACACGTCCAACAGGTACATGGCAAAGTGATCCTCGTCTATCCAGTGATAGCCAAAGGAGTCGCCGCCTAGGGATGTGGAGGGAATAAAAAGCCAGTCGGCCTTGATATCTCCGTTGAGAGGGGGGGGGATCAAAGAACGAACGTACTCAGCAGCCTGATTCAATTCGTTGGTAAGCGCCTTCTGGCTTGCCATGAGGGCCTTATACGCCTCGTCACGCTCCAGGAGCGAGATGTAGCCCCTCGAATGGTGTCTGATGCGGGCAATAAGCTCGATCTTGTCAGGCAACTTTACCAGATAATCATTGGCCCCCAAAGCGAATGCCTCTGCCTTGGTAGCAGGTTCCTCTTTGGTGGATAGGACAATCAATGGAATATTGCGGGTCTTCTCACTGGCCCGCAAGAACTTTGCCAAGGTGAGTCCATCTATCTCCGGCATAACCAGGTCCAGGAGGATAACGGTCGGAGAAATATCACAGGCCATCTGAACGGCCTTGGCGGGGTCTTGGCAGTAATGAAAGGCAATATCGGGTTCGTCTGCCAGCACACGACGGACCGCCTCACAGATGATGACCTGATCGTCAATCAATAAGACCGTAATGGGACTTACGGTTACACCGATCGGACGTTCGTCCAGCCCTTGGGCCATGTTGCTCATCACGATCCCACGCTCCTCTGGTATCGTTGCCTAGGATTCTTCGGTAAAATCAAATTCCTGGCCTTTTGTTACGAATCCCTTGAAACCGTCCACCTCTGGCCGGAAATCGGGATCAGGCTGGTAATGGTAAAGCCACATCTTTCTCTTCAGGGCCTCAGGCAGGGTGCATAGATCATCGTAATGGGTGTGGATGATAGACTTGAAAGGTGTAGTTTCACAATCGTGAAAGACGGCCACCACCTCTTCACCGACCCTGGAGATCACATCGGGCCGAAACTGCGTATCCATGGTAATGAACACGGCCGGTCCGTTCCGTTCAGCCTCCTTTATCAGGAGTCCGAAACTTGAGTGTCCCTCTTCGTCAACAATCACATGAGGCATCTTGACCAGTTCAAATCTGATCCCTTCCCAGAGGAATGAGTCGCCACACCCAAGGGGCCGGCAGTCGAAGTAGTCTGAAAGATCCATCTCCTTACCCTCTATGCGACCCAATCCCCCTTTTAGGGAGTTATTCCACATCTCATCCATGAGCCTTGCTTCCATGAAGAGCTTGGGTCTCACCCTGTTGGGAGAGAAATAGGTGTTAAAGGCCAACCACTCCATCCCCCCGATATGATCCGCGTGAAGGTGGGAGATGTAGACCGCATCAATCTCGTCACAGAGGTTCAGATTGTGGATATCGCATTCACTCAGGGCAAATCTTGCATCACTGCCACAATCGACAAGCATCTTCTTGCCGCTTCTGGCAAGGATCAACATGTTGGATTGATAATACCTGTAAGTGGTGAAGGCGGATCCGACGCCAATGAACTTGATCTTCATGAAGCTATTCGATTCTATTGGACTCCATTATTCTTTCAAGAAATGCCTGGGCCTCAGGGGGAATCGATGTGAGGTTGACCCTGAAGGTATTGGGATGGCCTGTGAGTTCTTCGGTGACCTTGCCGTATATGTCGGGGGTGATCTCCTTTTGATCGTTGTCAAACAGAGAGATCTTGAGGTTATCCAGCCTATGGGCTTCCATCTCGCCCTGTATCTCTGCGACATTTTTTAGCATCTTTGTTATCTTGCCTTCATAAGAGACCTTACCCGCATGTTTTCCTGACAGGAGAACAATCTGGACCTTCAAAGGCTCCACAAGCCCAACCAATTCAACCGGTTTTTTCTCAGGGAGGAAGAGATTGAACTCGCCTCGAATCCCTCCCACATCGTAAATGGTGATAGGCTTCCTGACGCCCTTGGGCATGACCTCCATCTGGTCGTCTATCCTCAGGATCGGGCCGCATTCCTCCAGCGTTGTTTCTGAAATCAAGATTTGGCCACCCACTGTATAAGACTCTATTCTGGCGGTAAGGTTCACGTTGCGACCCACCACACCATACTTCATCCTCTTTCTTGAACCTATGTTGCCAACCACCAACTGACCTGTATTGATACCAATACCCTGTTCTACATTCGGATACCCTTTTTCTGCGCACCTACGGTTAACCTGGGCCATGGCAAGCTGCATCTCAACGGCGCAGGCCACAGCCCGCTTGGCATCGTTGTCCCTCAGGATGGGGGCCCCGAAAATGACAAAGATGGCATCGCCTATGAATTCATCAATGGTCCCCTGATACTTCAGGATGATTTCCGTCATGGTCTCCAGATAGATGTTGATGATGCTTACGACCTCCTCCGCGGGAAGGCGCTCCCCTATGGAGGTAAATCCACGAAGATCGGTCATCATAATCGTGACGAAGCGTTTTTCTCCCCCAAGCGCAGCCCCCTCGGGTGACTCCAGTATACTGTTTACGATGTCATCCGAGAGGTATCGGCCGAAGGTCTTACGAATAAAGCGGTTGGCCTTTTCCAGCTGGTCATAGGCCTCATTCCTCTCCAAGAGGTTGATATAACCTTTGGAATGGTAGCGGATGCGTGCGATAACTTCCAGTCGATCCGGCAGTTTCACTAAATAGTCATTGGTACCCAGGGCGAATGCCTCTGCCTTAGTTATTGCCTCCTCCTTGCTGGACAAGACAATAAGTGGCACGTCCCGGGTGGCCTTGTTGGCACGAAAATACCGAACCAGTGTCAACCCATCTACTTCAGGCATAACCAGGTCTTGCAGGATTACGGTTGGAGAAATCCTGTTGGCCGTCTTGATGGCCTTGGTTGGGTCCTGGCAAAAATGGAAGTCGATATCATGCTCGGTGGCCAACATCCGGCGAACTGTCTCGCCTACTATGGGCTGGTCGTCCACCAGGAGTACTGTAATCCGGTGGGGGGTCAAGAAAACAGAATCATCCATGGCGTCTCTTTAATCGCGGTATTTGCTCCCTCCCACTGGTCGCTAGACTTTTCCTTTCGAGGACTTATTGAGAAAGCGAATAATGGCCGGAGCGATTTCTTCTATTGGAAGGATCTCCATGGCAGAGCCCAGTTCCTTGGCCGCCTTTGGCATGCCGTATACTATGCTGGTTGCCTCATCCTGGGCCAGCGTGTACCAGCCTGCCTGGCGCAGGACAGCTAGACCTTCAGCCCCATCCCGACCCATCCCGGTCAGCAGAACAGCAACGCATTTTTCAGGCCAATGATCGGCCACACTCCGGAAAAAGGTATCCACCGAGGGCCGATAATGACTGTTACGGGGCTCCTGGGTGTAGGAAAATCTAAGGTCTGGTGTGAGTACCAGATGCTCCCCTGTCCCGGCCATATGTACTGTCCCCTTCATTGGCCTGCCTCCCTGCGGGGCCAGCCTTACCCTCAGAGGGGTCTGGTGGCCCAGCCAATCGGCCAGACCAGCAGAGAAGGCCCCGTCCACATGCTGCACAATGACTATCGCGGCATCCAGGTCTTTCGGAAGGTTAGATAAGAGCCCTGCAAGGGCCTTAGGCCCACCGGTGGACGAGCCTATAACTATTAAGGGCGGAACTTTTTCCGTTGCTACCCGCTCGGCGGGCTTAGAAATGGAAGGCTTGCGGGGAAGCCCTCCCAGTTTCCTTATCATCTCAATCTTCTTCAACAGGGCTTCTCTGCTGCTGCGGGCCACGGGATCTTTTCCCATCGAAGGTGTATTGATGGCGTCCAATGCCCCGTGTCCCATGGCTTCGAAGACCTTGGCAGCATTACCATCTACCGTTGGGGTTACCAACAGAATCGGACACGGGGATTCAAGCATTATCCGGCGTGTCGCCTCTGCCCCGTCCATTCCCGGCATTAGCATATCCATCAAGATGAGATCGGGCTTATCGGCAACGCATTTTTTTATGGCCTCAGCACCACTTTGGGCGACCCAACATACATCGTTGCCACGGCCGCTAAGCACAATTTGGCGCAGCTCTTCCGCGGCCGCTCTTACGTCATTGACAATAGCTATCCTCACAATCAGGACTCTCCTATAAGGTCTACAACAGCGTCGATAAAAGACTCGTCTTGGAAGCTGCCCTTGGTGAGATAATAATTGGCGCCCGCTTCCAGACCTCCCATGCGGTCTTCCTCCCTATCTTTGTAAGAGATGATTATCACAGGGAGCGATTTCAGGGCAGCATGGTTTTTGATGTTGGTTATGAGTTCTATACCATTCATCCTCGGCATATCCACATCGGAGACCACCAGGTCAAAGTCAGCCGTGCGTACGGCATTCCAGCCGTCCAGCCCGTCAACTGCTATTTCCACTCGGTAACCTTTGTTCTCCAATATCTTTCGCTCCATTTCACGCACAGTGATAGAATCGTCCACAACCAGGATAGATTTCTGTTTTTTTACCTCGACCTTGTCCGATGCACCGGTCACCTTCCTCAGCCGTCTCCCTGCAAGCAAGTTATCGATGGAGCGCACCAGGTCCTCCACGTCAAAGATCAGGACAGGAGAACCGTCCAGCATCACCGCAACCGCGCTGATATCAGGGACCTTCCCCAGCCGGGGGTCCAGTGGGCGTACCACAAGATCATATTCACCCAAGAATTCGTCAACAAGCAGGCCGTAGGAGTTTAGCCTGTCGCTTACCACCACCACATGGAACCTGTCCTCATGGTGAGCGGGCTCATTGGTACCCAGCACGTCGTGCACATTTACAAGAGAGATGTTGTCATTATCAAACTCGAAATACTGGCGGTCTTCCACCGTGTGGATATCCTGCTGGGAGAGTATCAGGCAGCGGTCTATACGTGCCAGGGGAAACGCGTAAGGCTCCCCGCCGATCTCCACCAGGAATGTGCGGACCACAGAGAGTGTCAACGGCAACTCCATTTGAAAGCTCAGCCCTTCACCGGGCTTAGACACGGCACGCACAACGCCTCCCACCTCATGGACCATGTTGCGGACCACATCCAGGCCCACCCCACGGCCTGATATCTCGGTAACGTTATCCGCAGTAGAAAACCCTGGCAGAAACAGGAAGTCCATCAATTCGGTCTCGGTCAGCTTGTCTACCACATCGCGGGCGACCATCTCCTTGCGCAATATTTTTTGCCGCAGCCTATCCAAATCAACGCCGCGGCCGTCGTCGGCGACCGTAATCATAAGCATCCCTGAACGGTGCACCGCCTCCAAACGGAGCCTTCCTGTCTCAGGCTTTCCGGCAGCCAGGCGCTCATCAGGGGGCTCTATGCCATGATCGACCGCATTACGCAAAAGGTGATTGAGAGGCGCATCCAGCTTTTCAAGGATGTCTCGATCCACTTCCGTAGATTTACCAACTATATCAAGCCTGACCTTCTTCCCCAGTTCTTTGGCCAGATCTCGAACCAGCCGCGGAAAACCCCCGACACCGTCCGCAAAGGGCCTCATACGCACACCAATGACTTCGTGGTACAGTCGGTCCGAGAGGCTGGCTGTTGTACTAGTAAACATCTCAAGCTCATTCAATCTATCGGCCAAATTGAGACTACACTCCTTGGTCTTTTCCCTGGCATTGAGCAATAACCCAGATACCTCTTCAATTCCTTGCTTGCGTTCCACGGCCTCTTTCAATTCTTCAAGGGTCTTGAATATTTCGATATGGTTCTTCTTTAACTCCAATAAAGAGGCAGAAAATGGCGGGAGCCAACGGGCACTAACAACCACTTCTCCTGCCTGTCCCATAAGACGCTCGATCTTTCCCGCCGTAACCCTCACCATGCGGTCTTTGTCATCTTGCTCATGGTAGTAGGGTCGGGCTTCAGCTACCTTTTCGGCAACCGCCCTTTCCTCTCGATCGCCAGGGTGGGCCAGGGCAGGATCAGTAGTCGGCCTCAGAGAGGGAGGCGGTGCCGGTTCTTCGACCTGGGAGGCGGCCTTGGGTGGTTCAGGTTCCGGAGATTCGCCCTTGAGGCTAAGGGCCAGGTTGGCAATCAGGCGGTCGATCTCGGCCTCGTGTTGTACCAACCAACCTTGCAGGTCTCCCTCTAGGGCATTGGCGATTTGGGTTAGCATATCAGCACCCTTGAGGAGGATATCGATTTGCTCCGAACCCAGAAGGATCTCTCCTCTCTGTGCCGCTACGAAACAGTCTTCCATGGAGTGAGCCAGCTTTACGACCTGATTCAACTCCACGATCCGGGCGGCCCCCTTGATCGAATGGGCAGCGCGCATCAGTGCCTCTAACTTGTCAGCAGCAGAGGGGTCGTTCTCCAGCACCAGCAGACCGTCGTTTAGGATCGCCACATGCGTCTCCACCTCGGTCAGGAAGAGGTCCAGCATAGAGGCATCGGCGATCACCGCCTTTGGCATGGTTTCCCTCTGTTTTCGTTGCTCCCGTGTAGGTGAAGACGGTGTATCTTCTTTTTTGACCACAGGTTCTCTCGGTAAAGGTGCCGGTGGTTCTTCGCCCCCACCCTTGAGTATTCCCTTTGTGGCGGAAACTACCCGGTCGATTTCTGCCTGATGTTGTGTCAACCAACCCTCTAAGCCTTCCCCGAGGGCGTTAGAAATCTGAGTTAGCATATCAACACCCTTGAGGAGGATATGGATTTGCTCCGATCCTAGGGAGACTTCCCTTCTCTGTGCCGCTAAAAAACAGTCCTCCATGCAATGAGCAATCCGTACCGCCTGATCCAAGTCAACGATCTTTGCGCCCCCCTTGAGGGAATTGGCGGCACGAATCAAAGCCTCCAGCCTGCCGAAGGCAGAGGGATCGTTCTCCAATGTCAGCAGACTGTCCTTTAGAGTCGCCGCATGTGTGTCTACTTCTGTACGGAAAAGATCCAGCATGGAAGAATCGATTAAATCCTGTCCATTCCCCACAGTCACTGCATATTCCTCCCCAGTGTGTAAAGCAGCAGTTCGTCGTCTAGGAAGGCCACATATTTATCATCCCACTTGAAAATTCCCTTGGTAAAGGTAGATTTGGCCTTGGCCACGGTGACAGGCACATTCTGGAAACGCTCGGGCCGGACATGGTGAATCCCGTGAATTTCGTCCACTGGGAATACCCATTGGTTACCATCCTTATTTACCACCATCATTCTCTTATACATTTTCCGGTCCTCATCCTGCTCTGGCTCTTCTGTCTCTAGGCCCAACAGCCTCTGGAGCGAAACACATAACTGGATTTCGCCATGTACGTTTATTACGCCCATAAGGGCCTGGCTTTTGCCGTGGGGAAGGCTGTGAACCCTGCCAGGTTCAATGATCTCGGCAAACAGGCTGGCAGGCAACCCGAGCCATTCTTTTTGTATGCGAAAAATGACCACGGATAAGGTCCCTGGGAACTCCTCCTCCTTTTTTTCCACCAATACCTGGGTCCATTCCTCCTTATATTCCTCGGGGAGGTCACGGTCCAAGAGGTTTCGCCCACTTTGCGTGAATATCTCGCAGTTACGGCAGTGGATTACCCGCTTAAGTTCTGCGCAACGTGGAGTTTCCTTTCCCCACACCCCGATCCGCTTCCAGCAATTCTCCTGTCTCAGGACAACTAGATCTTTCAACTGATGCCCTCTTTCTGGCGGATACGTTTCACCCTTTGCCGGAGTTGTGCTGACCTTTCTCTATCACCCCGGTGTTCTGCAACTAGTGCCAGATGATTCAATGCCTCGTAATGGTGGGGGTCAAGATAGACCGCTTTATTGAGCCATTCCTCGGCATCCTTTTCTTTGTCCATGGCCAGGCAAATCAGCCCTTTCAGATAATGGGCCTGGACATGGACCATGTCCCGGTCTAAGACCTTATCACACAGTTTGGAGGCCTTCTCCAAAGCCCCTTTATCCGCCAACGCCCTTGCCTGTTCAAGCAGCCCTGCCTCTTCATCAGGGGGCCGTCTGCGGTCCTTCACAGGGTACGATTTATGGTTTAGTTGACCGGTCTTTGTGAAAAGGTCAGGGGGGACATCGGCCTTGCGAGAGGCTGAGGGTTTACCCTGTGTATGGCGCCTCCTTTCGAAGCCTACCAGAGGCCTGGGTCTCACAGGCCATTTCGGCTTTGGCGCCGCGACCTGTCTGGTGAGGGCGAAAACCCCGGCCTCCCCTACCATTTCGAGTCCAGCGGTAATGGCCAGGGTTCGCTCGGCATGCCCGACAAAGAGGATGCCCCCCCTTGCCAGCAGCCGATCAATGACCTCCATGACCCTGTCTCTTGCCTTGGGGCTCAGATATATCAATAGGTTGCGGCAAAAGATGATGTCATATGCTGTATCCCCCGACAGAACCTGTCCATCCAGTATGTTTCCCCTGACAAATTGGACAGTGTTCATGACCGATGGGTGCAGCTGATAGCCCTCGGGTCTTGCATCAAAATACCGTTCTCGAAACCATAGGTCTTCTCCTCGGAAGGATTCGGGACCGTAAAATCCTGCCCTTGCCTTCTCAAGCGTCTTCTTGCTTATATCTAATGCAATGACAGAAAAACGGCCTTCCTGAAGGCCCGCGTCCAGCAAAGTCATGCTAATTGAATAAGGTTCCTCTCCAGAAGAAGATGCTATGCTCAAGACCCTTAGAATATCATCGTCATTCGCTGGCAGCCATTTGTGTCTCGCGTAATGGCTTAGATAGGCAAATGACTTCCTGTTTCGAAAAAACCATGTCTCCGGAACCACCACCGTTTCAACCAGTTCTTCCCATTCATCTCTCGATTTACTGAGAAGATTTAGGTAGTCCCCACCCTCTTCCAACCCGCAGGCACGCATGCGTCGCTGGACGGCCTTCGCTATGGTATCGGCACCTAGGGACTCGGTCGATAGGCCTATCTTCCTTTCCAGTAAGGATTCAATGCTATTCAAGTGCATTATCTACACTACTGTGAAGCATTGGTAGAAAATTGAAGCTCTCCGGCAAGAGATCCAGGTCTATATACTGGATCATCTTCTTCTCCTCCATAACGATTCCCCCTAGATACGGGGCCCTACCCATATTGATGCCCGGAGATACAAAGGAGTCTTCCGACTTTCTCACTGCCTCAGTAACCCTCTCCGCCATGAGACCAAGAACGTAAGGGGTATTGTCATCTCTTTGATAATCCACAAGTATTATCCGGGTGCTGAGCCGCATCTTACAGGGACGTCCCTGGATTAGCTGGCACAGGTCGACCACAGGGACAATCATACCCCTGTAATTGAGAAGTCCCGCAAAGTATTTAGGGGTATTGGGCACCTCCTTGAGGTTGACCATGGGTGCCACTTCCCTGACCTTCTCACACTTGATGCTATACTTGACGTCTCCCAGGTAAAAGAACAATACGAGCATGCCTTTCCCCCCGATCCCTTTATCCTAATTTAAAGCGTGACACCTCGTCCTGGAGCCCTTTTGCGGCCTCATTTAACTGTTCAA
>CAYVMN010000113.1:0-15342 GCA_964452575.1 uncultured Desulfobacteraceae bacterium
GAACACATGTCCCATGAAGAATCCGGGCGTACCCTCGGAACCGGGTTTTCCTACCGATCGAGTGGCATCATGATGTGCGATCACGGGCCCACTCACATTGACTCGATCAGCCATCTGTCCACGGACCCTGATGCCCCCTCTGTGGACGAAATTCCATTAGAGGACTGCATCACATCGGCCATCTGTATTGACGTGAGCGACGTTCCCGTCCAGACGCAATTTGGACCGGAGAAGATCGAGTCTGAGCTCAAGCGCTGGAATCTGGATATCCGGAAAGGGGACACCCTGTTATTCTATACCGGCCATTATGATAGGTATTACGGGAAACCGGAGTATGCCTCCCACCAGCCTGGACTGACCAAAGAGGCCACAGAATACATTATCGACAAGGGTGTCGTCAACTTCGGCGTGGACAATACGAGCCCCGACATGTTTCTGGATAAGACCTACCCCTGTCATATGGTCTGCCGTAAGCGCCGGGTCACCCACATGGAAAACCTCTGCAACCTGGACAAATTGGTCGGCAAACGGTTTACCTTTATTGCCCTGCCACTCAGGATCAGGAAGGGAACCGGCTCACCGTTGCGGGCCGTTGCAATCCTCGAAGAGGGACCGGTAGAATGGGAACTGAGTTCTTAATCGACAATCTTCAATCCTAGATCAGGCCTTTTGTCGGAAAAATGCGGGGAGTTCTTCCTCCTTTTTTCCACAGAACATACAGTGCCTGGTTTCCCCTTCAGCAAACTGCTGTTCCGGTGACAAGAGCACGCTTGGACTGGTTGGCAAACAGTTGATGCAGAGGGATTTCTTTGCCCGGAGGGGGGCCTCCCCTTTTATGGATTCAATCAATTGGATGGCCTTGTCCAGCTGCTCCTTCTTCCCATCAGCTACAATAACCACCGCCCCCTCTGATCCATTCACTCCACCGCCCCCAGCGTGAATTGCATCCAGATCAAAAAGGATGCGGAAGGACTCTATTTCGGTGATGACCTTCGCATTCACAAGGGGGATCATCCCTATCCTGATCCCCATTGAATAGTATAGGGTCTGCTGACCCAGGTGCCTAGCCGCCTCTTTGACCGACGGGACCAGTTTTTCCAATCCAACGGGGACGACCAGCTGGATGCCCCTGGCGCTGAGAATCCCATAGGCAAATCCTATTGTCCCGGCCGAAGGGTGTGCCACAAACACACCAGCATTCCCTTCAGCGTCAACGGCATTTGCCCCTTTTATGAATACTGACCCGGCGTCAAAACCTTTTAGGGTCTCTTCCATCGTGAGTTCGGGAGCGATGGGTTCTCCATCTCTAATCACGATCATGGGCGGCTTTTCCTCTGCCTGCGTTATACAGAGGACCCTGTTGATGACAAGCCCGGAGAGGAATCTATCAGGCTGAGGACATTTGCCCAGGATCTCCTGGGCCACGCGCACGTTCGTCGAACCGTGGCCGATCAGGATCCCTCCCTTCTCCTTGGCACTGACGACCTCAGGCAACCGTGCAACGGCCTTGGCAATGAATCGCTTGGATTCAGGGGGGGTAAATACAAATAAGGCCCGCATTATAGTCTCCTTTCTCATAATCCAGATTTTGTTGAGTGGTTGAGTGGTGGAATGGTTGAGCCCTTGAACAGCCCAGTGATGACCAAAGGAAAAGGCCATGTTTATAGTCAAATTCATACTATGTATATAGGCCTTTTGCAGTCAAGTCATTTCCTCTCTTCCCGGATAGCGGACCGCTGCTGGTCTGGGATGTTTCTTGCTCAAATGGGTTTTTTGGGCTAATCTTACACAAAGGCGCGACAGACTCGTTCCATTGGTGCGCGGATTGCCCACCTGGCCAAAGGCAGAAGAGCTTGCTCCAGGTATTCTGGGAGGGGCCAGGACCCCGAATGCCCGCATTCGCTCCGGGATCTTTCGAAGGCACATGGGTCACCGGGCGATGGCGACCCTGGTTGCCTAAAAGGCGGGAGTGGTCGGGGGCGAAGCCCTGTCATTTTCTGTATGAACTCAGGGAATCTCAAGACAAGAAGTGATTAACATAGAAAGGAGATCAAAATGGGAAAAAGAAATCAGTTCGGGTTGACAATCCTAGCGGTTATCTTTCTCTTTGTCCTGGGTCTGAACAACCAGGCCTGGGCACAGGAGGCCAAGCCGGTCCACATTTCCATAGCAACTTTCAAGAGCGGAAGCGGCTGGTTCATAATGGCCCAGGCCATGGCAAGAGTCATGAAGGAGGCCCTTCCCCCAGGGTCGACGGTCGATGTATTGCCTTACAGCGGGGGCGTAGGCAATCCCTTGCTGCTCCACCAGGGGAAGGCCGATTTGGCCCTGTGCTTCCCTGTCGAAAGCGGTCTTGCCATCAAAGGGCGGGCCCCTTACAAGGAACCTATGAAAGAGATCAAATTGCTGGCTGAAGGATTTGATACGTACTGGTACGCCTTTGCCGTGAGAGGGGATACAGGACTGAAGGGCTTTGAGGACATCAAGAACAAGCGTTATCCCTTGCGCCTGGTCATTCTCCCTAAAGGGAGCAGCGGCGAATGGATGACCGGCAAGGTCCTGGGGGCTTATGGAATTGACATGTACAAGGATTTGGCCGCCTGGGGAGGGAAGGTGATGAATACGTCTTTTCCCGCAGCAGTTGAAATGATGCAGGACGGTCAGGCCTGCGCCTTCGGCCAGGTTTGCACACCTGGTCATCCCAGCTGGACCCAACTGGCGACTATGGTAAAGATACGATTCCTCCCGACAGGCGAAAAGATCATAGAGGCCTTCGGGAAAGAATTCGGCTTTAACAAAGGCGCCATTCCCAAGGGTACATTTCGCGGCGTTTCAGAAAACATACCGACTTTGGGATTTGCCACCAATCTCATAACCACTGACAGATTGCCCGAAGATGTTGCCTATCGGGTTACCAAGGCTATTTGCGAGCACAAGGATGACCTTGTAGCAACTTACAAGGCAGCGAATGTCTTCAATCCGCAGAAGGCCTGGGACGGCAACATCCCGCTGCATACGGGAGCGGAAAGGTTTTACAGAGAGGCCGGCTACATGAAAAAGTGAGGCCGGGTCGAAGAGAAAGGCCGAGGAGCCGGAGGGATCCAGGAAGGCCTTCCCAATAGTTGATTACCCTGAAGTCCCGTGAGGGCAGGGCGCAAGGCGTTGGAGCACAAGATGGCTCTGAATTTCAGATCAAAGGCGATTTCCCTTGTTGCGATTTCCTGGTCCCTGATTCAGCTTTATAACGCCCTCACCCTTGAAATGGATCTTTTCGAAATCGAAGTGGTCCATATCGGGTGTGCTTTGATGCTCGTCTACCTCATGAAGCCGGGGTTCAAGGGGCTCAGGTACGGAGCGGCTTTGGATTACCTGTGCGTACTCCTGTCCCTTACCAGCGGCCTCTACTTCTTCTTGAGTTACGAAAGAATAGTGACCCGATACCGCTTTGTCGATCCTGTGCTGGGAGGTGACTATTTCTTTGGCTGTGTCCTGATCTTGCTCATCTTGGAGGCCGGCCGACGGGTCATGGGGCTCGGGCTATCGATCCTGGGGGCAATTGCCATTGCGTACAGTTTTCTAGGTTTCTTGCTCCCGGGGGCATTGGCCCATCGCTCCATTGACTTCTCAAGCTTTACCGAGTTTATGGTCTTGACCCAAGAGGGCGTATTTGGCGTCCCCTTGAGGGTTTCTACCTCCTACGTGTTTCTCTTTGTCCTGTTCGGGGCATTCCTGAAATACGGGCGATTGGGGGAGCTCTACAATGAGTTTGCCATGGCCATAGCGGGCGGGCTCAAGGGCGGGCCCGCGAAGGTAGCTGTCGTAAGCAGTAGCCTCTTGGGAACTATCAGCGGGAGCGCGGTCGCCAATGTCTCTACCTCCGGATCTTTTACTATACCCATGATGAAGAGGGCGGGATACTCTCCGGTCTCAGCCGGCGCTGTGGAAGCCCTGGCATCCACGGGCAGTCAGATTGTACCGCCTATTATGGGGGCTGCAGCCTTCATCATGGCTGAACTGACAGGCATTTCTTATTGGAGCATCGCCCTGGCCGCCATCCTTCCAAGCCTGCTCTACTATGTGGCCGTTTATAGCGTGGTGCACTACGAGGCAGTGAATTTGAATCTTGACGTGGCATTGGGTGAAAAGAGACCCCTCGCCACCCTCCTTCTCAAGAAAGGGTACATGTTCATCCCTGTCCTCGTCATCGTCTATTTCCTCGGCAAGGGCCATTCTATCAGCATGTCCGCCATGATGGCCATTACATCCTGTTTCGTAATCTCAGCCATCCCAATGCTTGTAAGAGGGAGGTGGGGAGAATTCGGGGTCTTTCTCAAGGCCCTCAAGGACGGCGCCCAGGCCTCTATAAGCGTGGCCATTCCTTGCGCCATTGCCGGGATTATCGTTGGCGTCCTGACCTTGTCCGGTCTGGGGCTCAAGTTTACAGGCATGATCCTCAACATCTCCGGAGGCAACATGGTTGTGATTTTGATCACGACCTCCTTGATTTGCCTTATCCTTGGCATGGGAATGCCCACAAGCGCCGCTTATATCACCGTTGCCGTCCTATCCATACCGGCAATGATCAAGGCAGGCCTTCTACCCATTACCGCCCATTTTTTTGGATTCTACTTTGCCAACCTCTCCATGATTACCCCGCCCGTGGCCCTGGCGGCCTATGCGGCTGCAGGGCTTGCGGATGCCAGTTCCTCAAGGGTGGGGCTGAAGGCCTGTTATCTGGGGATTGCCATATACGGGATTCCTTTCCTATTTGCCACCTACCCATCGCTCTTGCTTGTGGGACCCTGGTCAAGGATTGTCCTCGAGTTTCTAAAGGCCGGTCTCATCGTTGTGAGTTTCTGTTCCGTCTACATGGGCACGTTCAGCAGGAGGTTGAATCATATCGAGAGGATATTGTTCATCCTGGCCGGCGTTTTCCTATGGGCAGGCAAGGCGAGCGGCTGGTTCGATCTGGCGGGGGTCCTGGCATTTGCAGGTGCTGGAGCAGGCAATATGAAAGAGAAATTCCAGTTGAAACGGAGTCCAGAGACTCAGGGAGGAAGGCTTTCAGACAAACCTTGAAAAGAGCAAAGGGAGGTTCCTTTATGGTAAGAGATCTTCGATCCTATTTGAAAGAAGTCGAGGAGAAATATCCTGAGGCTGTTCTGAGAATTACCAAGCCGATGCGAGTTGCTTATGAGATCACCGCCTTGCAGAGGAAGCTAGATGCCCTGAGGAAATACCCCGTGATCATAGTTGAACGGCCCATTCTTGACGACGGCAATGAGAGCGCCTTTCCCGTAGTCACCAACCTGACGGCCAGCCGGGAACTCTGTGCAACGCTTTTGGGCATAGACCCCCGCCGGGTTGCGATGGAGTACGGGGCCCGGGTGGGCAGGCAGCTTGAACCAGTGAGAATGGGGAAAAAGGAGGCGCCGGTCAAGGCGGTCAAGGTAGTAGCTGAGCAGGTTGATCTCCTGAAGTTTCCTGTCCTGACCCACAACTACATGGATCCAGGGCCTTATATAGGGACAGGATTTTGTACGACCTACGATCCTGAGACCGGCATCGACAACACCTGCCTGCAGCGCATATGGGTCAAAAGCCCTCGACGCACGGGTTACTGGCCGTCCATTGTATCCCATAGCATGAGAAACCTGGAGAAATGGTGGGCGCGGGGGGAGCCCATGCCCATAGCCGTCTGGATCGGCCACCATCCTGCAGCCGTCTCAGGGGCACAGGCCAGGCTTGGCTATCCCGAAAGCCATTATCCATCCATGGGAGGCGTGCTGGGGCAACCGGTCAGGCTGGTTGAAACAGAGACCTTTGGAGACAAGCTTCTTGTGCCTGCCGATGCAGAGATCGTGATCGAAGGGTATGTGCCTGTGGATGTCTTTGAGGCAGAAGGCCCTTTTGGTGAATATCCCGGTTATATCGGCCCACAGCGTCCCAGCCAGGTCATAGAAGTGACCTCCATGACCTGCCGCAAAGATGCCATATATCACGGTCTGGGCGTAGGGCTGGCCGATCATTTGGTTCTCCTGGGCAATTTCCCCATGGAGGCCCGTATCTATAATATTGTGAAGAGCGTAGTTCCTGAGCTCCTGAACGTCTTTGTGCCCATCTCTGGGCGCCGTAGCCATGTGTACCTGCAGGTCCGCAAGACCCGTCCAGGGATAGGCAAGGAGGCCATCATGGCGGCCCTTCCTGTTGATTCCCGGCTCAAACACGTCTTTGTTGTGGATGAGGATGTAGACCTTTTCAATGAAGGGGAAGTCCTGTGGTCCGTGGCCTACCGGAGTCAATGGGACAGGGACTTGGTTGTTGTCAAAGGGGCCTCTGTTTTTCCCCTTGATCCGAGTGTTCCTGCCCCTGGCGATTTTGGAACCCGAGGCGGCATAGACGCGACCTGTCCTCCGCCCATAGAACCAGGCCTGCCGAGATATTACCAGATGAGAAATAAGACTCCCGACGAAGTGGAGGAAAGGGTGAGACTGGAAGATTATGTGGATCGGAAAAGGATTGAGGGTTTTCCCACGTCTTACTGATAAGGGATGAACGTGAGGGGGAAGAAAGATGGAGAATATCGAGAAAGTGGGTACCCCAAAAGAAGTATGGGTCATGTGTCCGGGGTGCCGCGAGCTCTTCTATATCCACAGGGCCTTTTACGAGCCCAGGTACAGCAACGTTAGACTTTGCTGCCCCTTTTGCCACAAGGAGTTTTCAAAAGGGGAGGCACTGAAAACCTGGGGAGCCCATCTATAGTGACTATTTTCGATGTTCGTGAGAAATTGCCAGGCGCTTTTTCCACGAGAGAAATCCGTCAGGCGCGAGAGCGGTGGCAAGCATCACCATGTTGATGTCACGATGCTCAATCCAGGTGCCGGCCTCCTGGTTCTTGCAGTTGAGCCAAAAATTCTCAATGAACCCGCCCAGGGGGGTATAGGGCATCAGCCTTTCAATCCGCGAAAGCACAGGACCCTTTATGCCGAAGTGTTCCGGGTTTTTCTCGATCAATCCCTTGAGCCTTTCAACCCCTCTTAATCCGATAGCCAGCCCCAGTTCCCGAAATGCAAGACGGTGATCGGCGGGGATCGTCAGGGAATGAGTCCTCTTGAAGGATTCCAGACCTTGCAGGGACGCCAGCAATAGACCCTCCATTAGACCGGTTTGTTCAAGATTCCCGGCAGCAATCAATTGGGCCAATCGGTATGTGTCGGCCAAGAGACCGCCGATGCCCAGCGGGTCACCGGTGGCCCAGTCTTTTCCCTTGCAAATGCCTTCCATGTCGGCAATCTCGGCGGTGAGATCCGGCGTAAGGGTAGCCGAAAACAGGGCGGCCGTCGCCCGAAGCTGGTTATAGGTGATGAATCCGTCGAGAGGATCGTGATGTCCCATGGATTCAACCAGCGGATAGGAGAGATCGATGCTCATTTTCCAGTACATCCGCTTTTGACCGCCTGAGGTCGGGTGGACAAACCTGGCGTGCGCTGACTTGGCAAGCTCTATGGCCCACCGATTGTAAGTTGCGTCTGCGGTGACCCGGCTTACACGATCAAGGGCATACATCCACTTCGTCAGGTAATGAAAGTACTGGCCATCCCGATCCCATTCTAGACGTTCGTCAAATGGATCCGTGGGCTTGCGTTCATTGATCTCTTTGCCGATCCTTAAGCCCCCGCTGGTGGGATGCAGGCCGCCTGCATGCTCGTCGAGGCCGCTGATCCATCCGGTTCGCGGGTCGTCCTCACGGTGGCGTCCGAGGACCTGATGAACCTGCTCGACGAGACCCAATGCCAGGTTTTTGTATCTCTCATCACCCGTCCTGTGAAAGAGCTCAAGGAAGTTACATACGGCAAAGGCATCGGTCCACAGGTATCGTCGTGGGACCCCCTTTGCGGGTGAAAGACCGGTCAGAGCGGCAAATTCGTTCATGATTTCGCGAACCATAGCCAACTTCTCTGGTTTCATCTTTTTTCGCCCTCCCCGAGGCCCGCCACAGTTAACGTCGCGGAACCTGCATTATATCCCTGGCACTCTGCATCCAAAATGGAGCCCTGTCAAGACGTGTCTTATGAACATCTGAGGTCTTGCACATTCGACAAAGGGGCAAGGCCCCTGGATACGATTCTGTGGTGAGCCAGAAGGTTCGGAAAGCCTCAAAGATCCATCCCCGGCGGTTTTTTCTTTGACCTTCTCTGACATTTTCTAATGGGTTTCAGGGACTTCTTATGGCCATGATCGTGAGCTTCGGAGTTATGCCCTGGATGATCGTGGTCGTGGTAACGGCGTGGTACATGGTCGTGCCTTTTCTTATCCCCAGGATGGCTGTGCGCGAAGCGGTGGCGGTGCTCGTGTGCGTGTTCGTGAAAATGGTCGTGCTCAACATCTCCATGTAGGTGCCGGTGCGTATGCACGTGTTGGTGTGGATGACTATGTTCGTGTTCATGCTGCAACATGCGGATGGCGCTGCTGCTACGTTGCCGGTATGAGTAAGATAATCTATTGAGGTTGCCGAGTCGTTTGTCCTGCAGAAAGGCATGGATCGGCAGATCCTCCAGAATCTGCCCCTGGTGCATCACCAGGGTTCGATGGGTCAATTTTTTGACGAAAAACATGTCGTGACTGACGAGCAAGAGGGTCACGTTGAGATCGCGTAGAATCTCCAGCAACAGTTCCTCCCCTTGGGGATCGAGTCCCGCCGTCGGTTCGTCTAATATAAGCAGCTTGGGTTCCATGGCGAGAACACAGGCCAGAGCCAGCCGTTTGCGTTCACCACCGGAGAGATGCAGGGGAACACGCTCTTCGAAACCTTCCAAGCGAACCATCGAAAGGGCCAGCCAAAGCCGTTCGCGGGATTCGGCCCGAGAATAGCCTAGCTGATGCAGTCCAAAGGCGATTTCTTCTTGCACACTTGGGCAGAAAAGTTGGTCGGCGCAGTCCTGAAAAACCATGCCGACCTGTCGCCATAGAGACTTGCGCCGTCGGCGTGTCACCGGCCGTCCGGCAAAAAGAAACTCTCCGCGTCCCTGGTGCAACCCGAGCAGGCAGGATAGCAGCGTGGTTTTTCCGGCCCCATTTTCACCGACCACTGAGAGCCGCTCCCCACTATGAATGGATAGATCGATGCCCCGGAGCGCGGATGTGCCGTCCGGGTATTGGTAGTGATAGTCACGCAGGACCACCAGCGGCTTATCCTTGGATTTGTCCGAAGCAGGGGCGGTGCGATGGGGGGCGTTCATGGGCCCCGGTGCCGTCGGGTCGGGAGTAGAGGCAGTGACAGCCAGGCGAAAGGAAAAGTCGAGACCGTGGGTCCGCAATGCCTGGCCTTGGGAGACGAGGTCGCGCATAGTGTAATCATGCTGTATGCGGCCTTGATCGAGAACCACGGCCCGCTCGCAGAGTTCGTAAAGAAAGATCAGGTCATGGCTGATGCAAATCAGGGTGCCGGAGAAATCTCTGAGCAGGTCGAGGAATACTTGCTCTTGGCGCGGGTCCAGGTTGGCTGTCGGTTCGTCGAGGAGTAGCACCTCCGGCTGCATGGCCAGAAGTCCGGCCAGGGCCGCGCGTTTTTTTTGCCCGAAGCTGAGATTGTGTGGCGCCTTGTACGCCATGTCAACCAGACTGACGCGCTGGAGCGCCTGCCGGGCCGCCTGCTCCGCATGCTGTCGCGATAGACCCTGATGGCGGGGGCCAAAGGCCGTGTCCTCTAACAGCGTGTGGCCGAAAAGCTGGTCGTCCGGGTCCTCGAAAAGGAGGCCGATCTCCAGCCTAATTCGGTCCAGATATTCCCCTTTCAACCGCCCCTTTTTATAGAGAAGTTCCCCGGCTGTGGGCAGCAGGAGTCCGGAGAGGTGTTTGATCAGGGTGGTCTTGCCTGAACCGTTCTGTCCCACCAAAGCGACTCTGTCACCCACAGCAATGTCCAGGTTGATATCGGATAAGGCCTGGGTCCCATCCGGATAACGGTAACACAGCCATCTAGCGCTGAAGAGGGGAGTACCCAAGGCAGGGCCCTGAACCGGTCCCTGTGGTTCGTGCATTACAGTTACTCCTTACCAGGCAATACGGTCATAGGCGATCAGTGCAGCTGCAACGGCTATCCATCCTGCTGCCAGCGTCACGTCCTTGGTCTGCAAGTGCAGTTCAGTCGGTTCCGGAAATCGACCTTTGTAACCACGCGCTCGCATAGCATCGAAAACCCGCTCGGTCCGTTCGAAGCTGCGAACAAAAAGCATTCCCAGAAAGTTGGCCACCCCGCGCAACGTCTCCAGGTCGGTACGCTTGCGGAACCCCCGCACCTGCATACCGGAAGACATACGCCGGGCCTCGTGACCAAAGACATGCAAATACCGGTAGCTGAGCAGTACCATCTGGCCTACCATCTCCGGCGCACCGAGCCGGGAGAGCCCGTGCAGGGTGACCGGTAAGGGGGCGGTGGAGAGCAGCGGCTCCATCAACAACGCGATGGCCACGGCCTTTGAGGCGATCACTACAGCCAGGAGCAGGCCGCGCAAGTTGAAACCGAGCCAATCCATCCCGCCTAAGATCAGCACTGTATCACCTGGGTGAACCGGGACCGAAAATGGCATGACCACCAGAAACATCCCGACAAAGCCGGTAACCGCCAGCAGCCGCAAGAGCACCTTGGCAAAGGAAACCCTTGCAATCACTAAAATTGTCAGTGAAACGCCGAGGGCGGCCACGGCCGGCGCCAGGTGAGTCAAGGAAGCGATGACAAAGCTGTAGACCAGTGTCGTCACGATCTTGCAGCGCACATCCCAGCGGTGCAGTAAGGAAGCACCGCCTCCATCGGCCAGGGGCGGGATCGACCAGTCACGTTCCTCCCCGGGCGCACTGCGTTTGTGTGCAACGCGTCGCAGCCAACCTACCATGATCGCTATCGCTGCCAATGGTATCAACACCAATAGGGGCAGTTGCCACAAAGGCATATGGATATTGATCACATCAGCCATGGGCCACCTTGGTCGGGCGCATGAACGACGGTTGCAAGAGGGCCGGCTTGACACGGGCAAGAAAGCCGATGGTAAATGCGCTCACCACGCCCTCAATGATGACGACCGGGACATGAGCCAGCAGCGCAATTTTGGCAACGCCGAAGAAATCCTCACCGCCGGTAACCAGAAGTATCGCCAAGATAATTGCTGCCAGTGCCGTCCCTAAAGCGCCCGCCAACCCGCCGACAAAGGCCTGCCGCAACTGAGTTCGACCTTTGTATCTCTGGAAGAACCAACCGCACCCCAGGGCAGGCAGCCCCATCATTAAGGCATTAGCGCCCAGCGCGGTCAAACCGCCAAATTGAAACAGCAGGCTTTGTAGCAGAAGGCCAAGGGCGATGGAGAGAAAGGCCGACGGCCCCAGCAGTGCCCCCGTCAGGCCCGGTATGATCAGATGGACGCTGGTCGGCCCAAGAGGGACGTGAACCAGCGAAGCGACAAAAAAGGCCGCCGTCATTACCGCCAACTTGGGCAGTTCTTCGCTGCGGGTGCGGCGGGCACTCCAGGCCACCAGCACAGCGCTGGCGACATAGCTGCCGAGTGTCACGGAAATGGGGAGGACCCCGTCGGAAATATGCATGATCTACTCCTTGCGCCGGCTGGCGACAAAGGCGGCCACCCCGAATAGGCCGAAGATGTAACCGATACCCGCGAAAACGTCTTTGATACCCGGCCTGTCGAGATCCGCTCGCAGGGCTGCGATTTCCCGGTGAATGCGCCTTAGATCGTTGGACAGCTTGCTATTTTGTTCCTTAAAAAGCATAACGACCTCCTGAGGGCCCTCCTCCGGGGGAGTCTGCGCGGGAAGTGAGCTTGGCATGCCCGCCAGAAAGAGCCACAGGACGCCAACCATGAGCCCTCTTTGAATAGTCATCATTTCGCGGCCTCCAATTCGGCCTTTTTCAGCCTAAAACTGTTCTTGTGTCCCATGCTTGCTTCAATGACAATGGTCAAATCATCGACCTTCGGCACGGCAAAGCTGAAAAGTCCCTTCTTATCGGTCACCCCTTTTAAAAGCAGGTTGTTTTGACTGTCATAAACCAACACCTTACCGCCTTCCACTGGGCTGCCATCTGAGAAATAGCTCTCGGTGTAGACCTTCCCTGCTTCCACATAGGCGAACAGGTTAACCTTGTGCGCCAGTGCGTTTCCGCTGAAAAGCAATGACACAAAAACCAGAATGAAAAGATAATTCAGGATCTTCATCACACCCTCCATCTACTCTGTTTATTGTCAGCCTTGAAAATTGGCCCCCCACAGGGTAAAGGGCGCTCAATCAAGCAACGAAAGACCGGCTGCCGCTATTTCATATCCAGGGTATGGACCCAGTAGACGGCTCCGATCTCTACCTCCTTTTCCTGGCCATTATGCTTCAGCCTCCAGTCGGCTTCATTAAGGGCCGCAAATCCCCACCAGCCAGCCTTGGGCATGGCGTAACTGAAAATGCCGTTGGGATCGGCTTTGACCACCTGAGTCACGTAAGGGTCTGCTGGAGGGATAACAACGCTGATATTTCCAGGTGACTCGTTCAGATACTCGATCTCCACTTCGGCAAAGGGGACCGGCTTGCCTTTGAGCAGCACCTGCCCGGTAAAGAGGTTGCCGGTCCACAGCCCGTAAGGTCGGGTCAAAGGGACAATTTCAGTCTCCAGGCCGACCGGTTGGTCCCAGCCTTTTTCTAAGCCCAAGGCATTTACACAAACTTTGGTGTAATGAACAATGAATTTATCCTCGGCGGGCTCCCAGTATGGAGTGGGTTCAACATAGAAGGTGTAGTCTCCCGGCCTGCGGATCTGGAAGTCGGTGGTCCAGAAGGTGAACTTTTCATTCTGGTCGAGGCCTTTCCCTTTGGTGGCCTGAAGGGTGCAGAGCAAATCGGTCTTTTTGCCATCGTGGACCACGCCGAACTGTTTGGGTTTGACCATCTCCATGTAATGCAGCTCCATGGGATGGATGAATTTGACCTGAAGGTTCAAGGTCTTGGTATCACCCTGGGTCACGATGTCATCCGATGGTATGATAGTGCCGAAATGGGCCGACGCCAGATTAGGGGCCAGCACCATAACCGTTACAATCACGAGAGACAAAATTGAAACTATTGCACGCATAATACATACCTCCTTTTTTGTTGTTGAGTCAAACGGGTTAATAACAAACGACAAAAAAGACAATACCTCCTTTCTCCCTGTTCAGGCGATACGAAATGGAGTCAGCTGATGCACGGCCCAGGGACTAGAATTCTGCTGTCAGCCGTATGCCGGTAATCCATGCCTTCACATCATCCCCGGCGCCTTCCTTGTACTTGTCACCCAGGTACTGCGCATCAAGGGTCAAAGCGAAGATCTCGTTCAACCCAAATCGCACATACCCTTCTGCCACCTGGGTCCGGTCAATGTCCTGGTTGCCACCGCTCAGGTGTGCGTAGCCAATGCCGATGTTGTCTTGCTTACGGCCCCACAGCTTGCCGCTGATATTAATTCCCCCGGAGTACAGGTTCTTGAAATTGACGATCGCTTTGTCCTCACCCCACCCGAAACGGATCCATGCACCCAGAATCTCTCCGAGCGCCTGGTCGAATGAGATGATAAGGCCTCTTAATCGTTCTTTATTCTTTGCGTCCGGATCGCTGAAATCGTCGCTGGTTGCATCCACGAGGACGCGGTAGGTCCCCTCGCCGAGGGGCGTTTCGAGGGTGTAACCCACCTGGATGCCGTAGAAGTTATAGGCATTGCCCTCATCGTTTTTACCCACTTGCATGATCACACCCTTTATGGCAAGCCTCCCAATTTCCCACTCCATTGCACCCCCTATGTCATAAGAGGGCAGGAATGCGTGAGGGCCGTTGACCAGGGCCTCGTTCATGAACTGGGTGTATTCATCATTGGCATACCTATTTTCATCGAGATAATTCTTGGCATCGATGATACCACCGGTGATACCCAGCGTGTGCCCTTGGCCGAAGGTAAACATATGTTTGTACCATGCCGTGAGCAGATAATCCCGGTTGCGACCATTGATATTCTTGACGTCATCTTCAAGATCAGCGACCCAGGGCCTCAAGGCGAAGAGGTGCTTTTCAGTGTTCAGGCCGTTGCCGGCGGCAAAGCCCAACTTGAAGAAGATTTCGTCGGTTTCCGTCGGCCTGATGCTCACTTCCGGTCGAAAGGGCAGGGCCCCGCGTCCGAAATTATCGGCCTCCGGCGTTCCGCTCACGCTCGCATATTGATAGGCGCCAGCGATGACACCACTGATCGTGATTTTATTGGCAATCCCCTCCAATGTGCCTGAACCTCCCGATTCAGGCGCCTCCTTTTTCTTTTCCAGTTCTTCCAGCCCTTGCTTCAATTGATCGATTTCCTTCTGCATGGCCGCCTCATCGCCCCAAACGTTTCCTGCGAATATGAACAGGCACATAATCACAAAGATTTTCAAGGTATTTTCCATGTTTCCACCTCGACTTGCTCCTTCCAAAAAAAACCACGAAGTGCCGCATCTTCTTGACACGGTCAGCCTTCGTGGCATCAATTCTTTACTTGATATTTTGTTTTCCCTGAGGCTTCAGACTCAGATTAGAGGTTACTTGATAAAAAAAGCCACGAGAGCTGGCCCCTATTTCGGGCCGTTCTGCCTTCGTGGCTTTATTTGCGCTGTAAAAATTCTGTTATTTCAAGACAATATGCATCTTCCTGACGCAGATTTTATAATTCATACTTTATTCAAAAAGAATCTGTCAATCTTTTTTCCCACATATTTTTTCTTCTCGCGAGTCCTCCAAACAGAACCCGGGACATCCTTAGAATTATAAGAAATCTAGACTTTTTGGCTCTACCAAGTATCTAGCGGGACGCCTTTAATTACCGTTAGGATAAAAGATTTCCGGATGTTGCCCTATTTCCACCCGCCTTTCCAAACTTTCCATACCGCAGCGCCAGTGTCGGCAGCACTAACAGGTTCAACAGCGTCGAAGTAATCAAGCCGCCGAGAATCACAATTGCCATGGGTCCCTCGATTTCCTTGCCGGCCTGCTCGCTTCCCAAGGCGATTGGGAGAAGGCCCAGGGCCACCACCAGCGCGGTCATGAGGATGGGCAGCAGGCGTTCGGTCGCTCCACGAATAGCCGTTTCGAGACTCCAACCCATTCCCTCATTGGCGGCCAAATCTTCATAGTGAGAAATCATCAGAATTGAATTACGGGTGCTGATGCCAAACAAGGAGACAAATCCCACCAGCGAACCCACCGACAATGCCCCGCCAGTCAGGAAGGCGGCCAATACCCCTCCCGCAAAAGCAAAAGGCATATTGACCAAGACAAGCAACATGTTGCGGG
>CAYVMN010000114.1:0-15177 GCA_964452575.1 uncultured Desulfobacteraceae bacterium
TGCCTAAATCCGAAGGTGCCTCAAAATAGACGATTTATGGATGGACACTAACTAATCAACCTCTATGGTGAGACTTCGTCGAGGAGGTCATGATGGAACGTGTAGCAAGGGTCTCAGAGATCATAAGCGCCTCACCCGTTAGTTTTGATGATGCAATTAAGGTCGGCTTTGAGAGGGCAAACCGTACGTTAAGGGGGATTACGGGGCTTAGGATCATTGAGCAAAGGGTTGCAGTTGAAGACGGCGAAATCAAAGAGTACCGTGTAAGGATGGAGATAATCTTCGTGCTTGAAACCTAAGAAAGACTTCCATCCGGGAGCTTGACCCCATCTCTAACAAGGTGATAGCTATAAGACGCCCTTTCGAAGCCCCGTCTCAAATCCCGCAATGAGGGAAGTCGCGATTGCTGGCCCGTTTGCTGGCCCGGATGCTTTAGGCTGGATAAATAAAAAAAAAGGATTATTTTTGACGTAGAACGTTAGACGAAACTGACCGGGGAAATGTAAGGAGAGATCCATTTCATCGAGGGGGGAAAAGAAAGATAAGACCATGGTAAGAGATGCCTACGAAGATTTCTTGACTGATGTAAGCAGACAGTTTGCTAGGGGGAAAGAAGAGAGGGAATTCATGGATAGCATTGGCCATGAATCCATCCAGGAAGACATTCAGGTAAACGTGGGTGAGCGCGTGAAGGCGGTCAGGGAAGGCCGCGGCCTGAGTCTACAGGACATCTCCCAGAGGACCGATATCGATATCTCCCTATTGGAGCAGATTGAGGGGGGAAGTGTGGCCCCACCGTTGGGCATAGTGATAAAGCTTGCCAAGGCATTAGATATGAAAATGGGCTACTTTATCTCCGGAGAAGAGGATAGGACCTACACCATCGTCCGGAGGGATGATAGGAAGGTGGTCTCCCGCTATGACTCAAGAAAGGGGAAACATTATGGCTACGAATTCGAGTCTCTGGCTCCTCACAAGAAAGACAGGCATATGGAACCCTTCCTCGTCACCCTCGAACCCTCGGAGACTGAGGAAGAGAGGTCTACCCATGACGGACAGGAATTCATTTATGTGCTGCAAGGGAATATGGAGGTTCGTCTAGGAGAAGAGATCCATATCCTTGAACCTGGCGATGCAATATATTACGATTCAACGATGCCGCACCTGGTGAAGTGCCATGGCCAGAGGCAGACAAAGATCCTGGCAGTCCTTTATGCCGAAAGGTGATATGTGCCGCTGCCGCGCACCCATATCCCCGTTTGAGGGGTGAGCCCTAAGGCCTTTGATGGAGGAAGAAGATACAGATGATTGTGTTTGACCTGGAGTGTTCCCAGAGGCATGTATTTGAGGGATGGTTCGACAGTTTTGAGGCCTTTCAAGAACAGAATGCCAAGGGCTTGGTGACTTGCCCTTATTGCGATGATTCCAATGTCAGAAAAGTAATTTCGCCTGTTGCTGTAAAGAGGTCAAGTCCTAACAGCCAACCGGTTCCTGACCATGTAGACTACCAGAGACTCGCAAAGGAGGTAATAGATTACATAAAAAAGAACTCCGAGGACGTGGGTGCCCGATTTGCTGCAGAGGCCCTTAAGATCCATTACGGCGTAGCCGAGAAGAGAAACATCCGAGGGTCAGCTACCTCCGAGGAAGAGAAGACACTTAAGGAGGAAGGGGTAGAGTTTTTTAAGATTCCAATGCCGAAAGCCGAAGAGGAAAAGCAGAATTAGTTAGTCAGGCAAGACTCAATCCAACAAGAGGCCCGACTGTGAATTGGCCTCAGGAAAGGAGGCAAGGGGAGCGATGAGTTCTGATAGCCATTTGAAAGACAAGGTTGTATTGGTAGTGGATGACGAACCCGATGTCCTGGAGACAGTGGAGGAAGAGCTGGATATGTGCCTCATCCACAAGGCAACTGATTACGATACGGCCCTTCAATACCTTCTGAGTTACACCTATGATATTGTGATCCTGGATATCATGGGGGTTAACGGTTTTGAGCTCTTGAGAAATGCCGTATCCAGGGGATTTCCGACTGTCATGCTCACGGCCCATGCCCTTTCACCCGAGTCGTTGAAGAAGTCCATCAAGCTGGGTGCCGTCTCTTTCCTTCCAAAGGAGAAGATTCCTCAGCTGAAGTCCTTCCTCGAAGACGTAGTCCTGGGTGGCGGCAAACCGGTTTGGCAGAAACTATTTGACAAGCTTGGCGGGTACTTTGACAAGCGATTCGGCCCGGACTGGAAGGAAAGGGACAAATTCTTCCAAGAATTTGAGGCACAGCTGAAAGAAGATCTAGGAGAAGAGTCCTGATCACTCAGCGACCTCCGGCACTGCCGCGGGTCGCTGATCTATTCGATGAGCTCCCTTCCCCTCTCGAAGGCCCTGATATTGGCTTCTTTGAATCGCTCTGGAGAAAGCTCCTCGATCAGGTTTCGCATGGGTTCCATTTCAAAAAACGGCATCATCTTCACCAGGGCCCCGAGCAGGACTACGTTGGTCATCTGAATACTCCCGAGCCTATGGGCCTCAAGCGTCGCATGGATCACATGCCCCTTCTTGCAGTACTTTCGAATCCCCTCCAGAATCTCCACATCACTCGGGTAGGAGTCAAGACCCATGTTGTTCAGCACCGTTGGAATCTTTGTAAAGTTCAGAAGATAGGATCCTAGGGGATTCAGGAGACGCATCTGCCTCAGCATTTCGATGACTTCCATGCCGATGAGAAGGTCTGCCTGCCCTCGCGATACCAGCGGCGCATAGATGGCCTTGTCCGAGATGCGGATGTGCGAAACCACAGATCCACCTCTCTGGGCGGCCCCAATGGTCTCAGATCCGGCCACAATGTACCCCTTACGCATGGCGTACTGGGAAATAATCAGGGAGGCGAAGATGTTGCCCTGGCCTCCCACGCCCGAAATAATGATATCCATCTTCATGATATAGCCCCCGTCTTGCAGACGTCGATGCAAAGACCGCATCCCACACAGAGCTGTGAGTCGATGGAGATCTTCTTCTTCTCCTTGTGGTACGAGATGGCCGGACAGCCGAAATCATGAATGCAGATCATGCAGCCGTTGCAGGTTTCCTCATCGAATCGGATCTCCCTGGGTTCGAAGAGCCTCCTGCCCTTGCGGATGGAAAGAAGGTAGCAAGGCATAGAGGATACAACAAGCGAAACCCCTTCCTCCTTTACGGCTTCCTCCAGCGCCTCCCGGCAATCGTTTATGTCATAGGGGTTCACCACTCGGCAGCTGATGCCGAGGGCCTCGGCGAACTCCTGGACATCGACCTTACCTGTGGGTTCTCCGGTGATCAGCTCTCCCGTGCCCGGATGGGGCTGGAAGCCGGTCATGGCCGTAACCTGATTTTCTCCCAGGATAATGTTGATGTTCGCCTTCTGATTGGCGGCATTGATCAGCCCCATGATCCCGTTATGGTAAAAGGTGGAGTCCCCTATGAAGGCAAAGATAGGCGCCTCGATCCCTGCATAGCGCATTCCTGTGGCCATGGGGATAGATGAGCCCATGCAATATATCGTGGACTGAAGTTCCATGGGTTTGAACGATCCGGCGTCGTGGCAGCCAATGTCACCCACCACAACTCCCTTCGTCTTTCTGACCACCCTCTTCAAGGCGTGCAGGATGCCCCGGTAGTGGCACCCGATACACTGGGTGCGTGTTCTGATAGGGATGTAGACATCGAGGGGAGGCGCCTCTGGCTGTTCCACCCCGAGGGAGGGCACGGCTCGTTTGATGGTGTCCAGGACAATCTGAACGGTCAACTCTCCATCCGAGGGCACAAAGCCGCTCCGTCCGAGGATCTCGACCTCGATTCCCTCTTCGTGAAAGAGCTGTCTTAAGAGCCCCTCTACAAAGGGCTCGGTCTCTTCGAAGACAATGATCTTCTCCAATCCATCGACAAATTCTCGCACTTTCTTCCGTGGAAGGGGGAGGGTTCCCAGCTTCAGGACGGGCATCCTCTGCGTCATGAATTGCTCAGCTTCCTTGACCAGCGTGTAGCCCATTCCGCAACCCCCAATGCCGATCTTGCCCGCAGCCTTTTCGATCCAGTTGTAGGGGCTTTCCTCTGCGATCTCTCGGAGTAGGTGCTGCTTCTCGTTGAGCCATCGATGCCGGATCTGGGGTCTCTTCAGGCCCCCATATTCCGGCATCTCTACCGCGCTCATGATGAATCGATTGCGGTCTGGTTCGTAATGGGCTGTACCAAGGCCTTCGGGGATGTCATTAAACGCCACAATGCCCCTCGCATGGCACACCCGGGTCACCGGGCGAAGGCAGAATACCAACTCGGTCCTTTCAGAAAGGTCGAAGGCATCCTTGACCATGGCCTTGGCCTCCTGTGGAGAAGAAGGATCGAATACGGGAATGTGGGCATATTGGTGTACCAGAATACGGGTGTCCTCCTCGTTCTGAGAGGATAGCCCCCCTGGATCGTCCGCCGATATCAAGACCAACCCTCCTCGCACGCCCGTGAAGTTGACGTGCATCAAAAAGTCCGTGACCACATTTGTACCATTGTGTTTCATCACGGCCATAGAGCGAACATGACAGAGGGAGGCGCCCAGCGCGATCTCAAAGGCAACCTTTTCGTTGTTGGACCACTCCACGTGAAGGCCCGAATATCCAACGCTGTCCTCAACAATCTCGGTAGCCGGTGTCCCTGGATATCCTGTCACCACCCGCACGCCGGACTCGATGGCCCCCCTGGCAATCGCGGTATTCCCCATGATGTAACGATCTTCTTCCATGACTCGTTCCACCTCTCTTTTCTAATCAACGCCCCCAAAAAAAGAACTGTTACTATTTGGCCCAAAAATGCGTGTGTGCCATCACCATTAGACCTTACTGGATTCCTTGTATCCGATGAGCCCCTATTGTTCAATCAGATAATTCTAGCCAGGGACTTTCCTAGAAATTACCATCCCCTGAACCTCGGAAGTCACCTCGTAGATTTCAGTCAGTCTGGCATCGCGGAAATAGCGCTGCATGGGATGTTCCATCCGACCTTCTTTCCTGTCAGATGAGATGTGGCGGCTCTCATCATCTCTCCCCTCTGGTACAACCATGCATTATATAAGGTCTGGGGATTTTTAGCGATAATAAAGGGGCTTGCCCCACTCCTTTGAGGGAAGATTGGCCTGGGCAAATAAGATCTTGACAGGAGCTGGAGATAAAGATAGTAGGCAGGAGGGGCAGAGGGCGGGGTTGACGATTGAGACTCCGTGATAATCAAATTAAAGGCTAAATAGAGGAGGTTTTGATGAAAGAAATCTCCATTCATGGAAGAGGCGGGCAAGGATCTCTGGTCCTTGCTCAGTTTATGGCGATTGCCGCCCTGGAAGATGAAAAATACGGGCAGGCCTTTCCCTTTCTAGGAGGTGGAGGAGAGAGGAGGGGGAAACCCATAATGGCCTTTTGTCGCCTGAACGACCATCCGATTCGGATTCGGAGTCGCGTAAGCCGGGCGGATTATGTGATCGTCCAGGATGCCACCATCTTCGGAGAGGTAGATATCTTTCAGGGGTTTGAGCCGGGCGGGATGATCCTGGTCAATACAGAAAGGAGTGCTGAATCACTGGGACTCAAGGGCGATTTTAGCCTGTTTACATTTTCTGCCGATGCCCTTGCCAGAGAGATCCTGGGGCGACCCATCATGAATACAGCCCTTCTGGGGGCCTTTGCAGCATTAACCCAGGAATTGAGCTTGGATGCCGTACTTCGCGCAGTTCGAATAAAGTTCCCAGGGGAACTAGGGGAGAAAAATGCCCAGGTTGTGCAAGAGAGTTACAAGAGATTAGGAGGAGGGAAATGAAGATCATACCAGGGGCGGTTGTCAAGGGTGGAACCTCCCTGCAATATAAGACCGGCAACTGGAGAGACCAAAGGCCGATGCTCGATATGGAGCTTTGTAAGGCATGTGGACAATGCGAGGCCGTATGCCCGGACAGTGCCGTTCATGTGGTGGATGAAGTCTACATTATTGATTATGATTACTGCAAGGGATGTGGCCTGTGCGCGCACGAATGCCCGGCCGATGCAATAGAGATGACAAATGAGGAGAAGTGACATGAGCGAAATCAGGGTTGTGGAGGGTTCAGAAGCGGTAGCCTTTGCCGTAGGCGTCTGCCGGCCCCATGTAGTTTCAGCCTATCCCATCAGCCCTCAGACCCATATCGTAGAGCGGCTTGCCAAGATGGTAGCTGACGGGGAGTTAGATACCCAATATGTCAGGGTAGAATCTGAGTTTTCAGCCGCCAGTGTGGTCAGCGGTGCCTCTGCAGCAGGGAGCCGTGCCTACACTGCCTCTTCATCCCAGGGCCTGCTGCTGATGACAGAGGTGATCTACGCAAGCGCCGGTATGCGTCTACCATTTGTCATTACCGGTGTAAACCGCAATATCTCTGCCCCCATAAGCATTCAGGTGGATCACCAGGATGCCATTAGCCTGCGAGATTCAGGGATTATACAGTTCTATGTGGAGAGCAGCCAGGAGGCCTACGACACCCATATCGCCGCCTTTAAGGTTGCTGAGGACCCAGAGATCCTTCTCCCGGTCATGGTCTGCATGGATGGCTGGATACTGACCCATTCCTACGAGCGGGTCTCCCTGTTGAGACAAGAACAGGTGGACCGGTTTCTGCCGCCATTCAAACCGGTCAATTTCCTGGATGTGAATGATCCAAAGAGCTGGGGGTCTTACGCGGAAGAAGATTGCCTAATGGAGTTCAAATACTCTGTCAACCAGGCAATGCAGCAGGGACAGGGGAGGATAAAGGAGATCTTTTCCGAGCTGGCTCAACTTACCGGCCGAAATCATGGGGGCCTGATTGAGGCCTACCGCACTGAGGATGCCGAAATCATATTGCTGGCAATGGGATCCATGTCCGGCACAATCAAAGAGACCGTGGATGAGCTGCGCTCCGACGGAAAGAAGGTCGGATTCGTCAAGATCCGCTGCTATAGACCCTTCCCCAGGGAGGACATCTGGGAGGCCATAAAAGGGGCACGGGCCGCTGCAGCCATAGAGGCCGATTTCTCCATGGGGAGCGAAGGGGCAGTGGGGATGGATCTCAAGGCCATGCTTTACGGAAGACCCGAGGCCCCCATGGTGATGGACGTGATCGCAGGTCTCGGGGGTCGAGAAGTCAACCCAAATCTGGTCAAGGAGGTTGTCCAGAAGACAGAAGAAATGCTCCAATCGGGTCTTTCCATGAAAGAGCCCTATTGGGCAGGTCTTAATCCAGCTATTTTGCCATAGGGAATTGAACATGAAGACTCAGCAAAATGAAAGGCAAGAGGAACTCTTCGTCTCAGGGCATAGGGCCTGTCATGGATGTGGTATGGCCCTGGCTGTCCGGCATATCCTGCGGGCCTCGGGTAAGAACGTTATTGTTGTCACTCCCACAGGCTGCCTTGAGACATTCACATCTCCTTACGGGTACAGTCCATGGATGGTACCGTGGATTCACCACCTCTTCGAGAACGGGCCTGCTATTGCCACTGGGGTTGTGGCCGCACTGAAGGCCCAAGGGCGGGATGATGTGCGCGTCTTGGTGATAGGCGGAGATGGGTCCACATTTGATATTGGTTTTGGGGCACTCTCCGGGATGTTGGAGCGGGGAGATGATGTCCTCTATATCTGCGTGGATAATGGTGCCTATATGAACACCGGAGGGCAGAGGAGCGGGGCTACCCCCCTCTATGCCGCCACGACCACAGGGCCTGCGGGCAAGAAGTCAGTAGGCAAGACCGAAAAAAAGAAGGACCTCCCTGCCATCGTAGCTGCCCACGGGGTCCCTTATGTGGCAACGGCCTCAATTGGATACCTCAAGGACCTGGAGAAGAAGGTGCAAAAGGCAACGGAGTATCATGGCCCACGCTATATCCAGATCGATACCCCCTGCCCTTCAGTGTGGGGGTTTCCGTCGAACCTCACTCTGGAGGTGGGTCGCCTGGGGGTCCAATGCGGCCTGACCCCTATTTTCGAAATGGAAGATGGAACCATTACAAAGACTCGCAAGATCAAGAAAAAGATACCGGTGAAAGACTATCTAAGGACCCAAAACCGTTTTAGGCACCTCTTCGCCACCGTTGGAGGCCACGAGGTATTGAAGGAGATACAGGCCATGGCCGATGGCAACATCGAGAAATACGGGCTCCTGAAACAACCCAACAAAGTAGAATAAAATCTTTCCTTAAGGCTTCAATAGGTCTTGATGGTGATGCATGACTGATTTCGAATCGGTGGCCAGGTTCCGTGGGGAGCGAGAGCGACCGAGTTAACCTTTCAAGCTGGGATCAACGTAATGCCCTGTTCAGCCTTAAGGAACAGAAGAACAGGGGTCACAAAAGCCATGGCAAATCACTGGGCGATCAAGGGGGTCAATGCCAGTGAATTCCCTCTGGTTCGCGCATAACTGAATTGACATCGGCCTTTCCAATTAGTACCGAAGGTTATTAATCCGCAACCAATAGGACACTTGACAAGCGAGCCATTATTCCGCCTTCTTGATTAGTAAGAGGCCATAATGCCACTTGACACCAAAACCAGCTCAAATGGTAACATTTTAGCGTTTTGAAAACACTAAGGAGTAAGATGACAGACCGCGAGGGTCTTTTTTCCAAAGGACGTAACTCAAATTCTTCACAGCCTCTGGCACGCCCCCTCACCTCTAAATACAGTTTCTGCCAGGCAGGGGAGAGGGATCTTCATAGGGACATCCTCTTATAGGGCTGTTGCGTAACGAGGTTCAAGACCTCACTGCCGTTCTATGAAATGATGCCGTCCTTTACGCCCTTTGGAAAAAAGACCCTCGCGGTCCTCTGCCTTTCTTTCAAAACGCTAAAGTGTTACCTCAAATCTACCCGAAGGATAGCGATATGGGAATTTGAGTTCTCGATAAGATTCTGAGTCAGACAGACTGCATAAATGGGGACAGAAATGGGTGATTTAAGAGCAACGATTGATGGTACCGAAGGGGTCTTTTCTGAAGGGACGACGATACTTGAGGCTGCGGAGGGAGCTGGGATTCGTATTCCTACGCTGTGTCATCATCCGGAGCTGAAGCCGGAGGGGAGCTGTCGTCTGTGTGTGGTTGAGGTGGAAGGGTCGCCGAGGCTGGTGGCCTCGTGTCATACGCCCATCAATGAGGGCATGGTAATCCGGACCCGTTCTCCGAAGGTGGTGGCTACCCGCAAGGCGGTTGTGGAGCTTTTGTTGGCGGGTCACACGGGTCCATGTGTGACGGATGAATGCGCCAAGGATTGTGAGCTTCACAATATTGCAGCCGAGCTGGAGGTAGCTCCTCCCCGATTTCGTGTGAGGCAACCCCGGAACTATCCGGTGGAAGAGGTCAGCCCATATGTACGGCGAGACATGTCGCGGTGCATTTTGTGTCGTAGGTGTGTGCGGGCGTGCACAGAGATTGCCAAGAAGAATATTTTTGGGGTTGCCTATCGGGGGTTTCGGTCGAAGGTGGTGGTCGATTTTGATGGAGTGCTGGATAGGGAGGTATGCAAGGATTGTGGGATCTGCATAGAGTACTGCCCGACCAGTGCATTGACCAAGCCGACGGAGGGGGTGGCGTGATATGGGTAAAGATCGAGGAGGTTCAGTAGCTATGAGTGGTCGTGAATCCCTGCTGGGGATGATCAAGGGGGAGCAGGCGAGATCGGGATATATATCTGGGGGGGCGATCCGGGAGATGGCCGAATCGCTTTCCCTATCGGTGAGTGATGTGTATGGGGTGACGACCTTTTATTCCTTTTTATCGACCACAGCCCTGGGCCGGCACGTGATCCGGATATGCAAGAGTGTGCCGTGCTGTCTTCAAGATGCGGAGGTGATGATTGAGGCGATTGAAGGGGAGCTGGGGATATTGCCGGGTGAGACGACCGCTGACAGGAGGTTTAGCCTTGAACTGACCAACTGCATTGGGGCCTGTGACCGGGCACCTGCGATCCTTGTGGATGATGCGGTATATGGTCATCTGACAGGAGAGAAGATAAGGGAGATATTGAGATCATATGACTGATATTTTGGGGGGTTAGCCGTGCCGGAGAGAAGGGTATTATTAAAGAACTGCGGGGTGATAGACCCTGGGGATATTGGTACCTATCTGGGGCATGGGGGTTTCAAGGCCCTGGAGAAGGCCAGGGGGGAGATGACCGCTGAACGGGTTATTGAGGAGGTGAAGGCATCGGGACTGAGGGGGCGAGGCGGTGCGGGTTTTCCTTGTGGAGTGAAGTGGGATTTGGCAAGAAAGGCCCAAGGCCATGAGAAGTTCCTGATCTGCAATGCCGATGAGGGGGAGGTGGGGACATTCAAGGACAGATATGTCCTCCAGCATGATCCGTTCTCGGTTATTGAGGGTATGGCCATTGCCGCTTACGCCATAGGTGCTGAGAAGGCCTACATCTATCTTCGAGCTGAATACCAGTATCTCCTTGATGGTTTGGCAAAGGCCATTTTGAAGGTCAAAGAGGAAGGTCTTCTGGGAGGGTTTGATATTCAGATTGAGGAAGGGGCCGGGTCCTACATATGTGGTGAGGAGACGGCGCTGATGAACTCCATTGAGGGGAGACGCGGGGAGGCGCGCTATAGACCGCCTTTTCCGCCGACACGGGGTCTTTTTGGAAGGCCGACGATCATCAACAACGTGGAGACCCTGATGAACATTCCCCATATTATCTTAAATGGGGCGAAGTGGTACAGCGAACTAGGGACAGGGCAGAGCAAGGGGACCAAGCTATTTTCTGTGAGCGGGGATGTAAAGAGGCCTGGGGTCTATGAGATGGAGATGGGGTGCAGCCTGAAGGAACTGGTGGTGGAACTGGCCGGTGCCGAGGATGTGAAGATGGTGCAGGTTGGGGGGTCCACAGGGGGGATTGTGCCTTATTCGATGCTCGAGACGCCCTTATCCTATGAGACGGTGCTGGGCTCTGGGGCGATAGTGGTGTTTAATGGGAGTCGGGATGTGATCGACTTTGTGTATCGGACGATGGAATTTTTAAATGAGGAGTCGTGCGGGAAATGCAGCCCCTGCCGGGAGGGCACGGAGGTGATGGTAGAGGTGCTGGGCAGGCTGGTCAATGGGGAGGGGGTTCAGGAGGATATCGGCGTGCTGGAGGAGTTATCGGAAGTGATGATGCTCTCGGCCATGTGCGGGCTTGGGCAGACAGCGCCGATTCCTGTGCTGGATACCTTGAAATATTTTAGAAATGATTATGAGAACCGAATCAAGCAGTCGGTATTTTTGAGGGGTTTGAGGACAATAGGCGGGTAAGTGCCAGGCTGAGGAGGTTTTGAGCGGTGGAAGCGCAATCGAATCGATATTTGTGTCCCTATTGCATCACCAAGTTTGAGGCATTTGATGAGCTAAAAGGGCATGTCTTGTTGGAACACAAGGATGAATCGGTTCCGGTGCCTGAAGGGATGATCCGGCTGAGGGTGAACGGGCAGGCCTATGAGCTGCATGTGGAGCCGGAGTGGACGTTGAACTATCTGATCCACGACAAGATGGGATTGACCTCTCCGAAGATGTTCTGTGACCGTGGGGCGTGCGGATCGTGTACGGTGATCATGAACGGGAGGCCGATTCTTTCCTGCATGAGGCTGGCCATCGAGTGTGATGGTGGGACCATAGAGACGGCCGAGGGGATAGCGGATGGGGGTCATCCGTTGATAGAGAGTTATGTGAAGCACCACTGCATGCAGTGCGGATACTGTACCCCGGGGTTTGTGACGACGGCCAAGGCCCTGCTTGACCGCAATCCTAACCCGACCGAGGAGGAGATCATTGAGGCCCTTGGCGGCAACCTGTGCCGTTGCGGGACATATCCCCAGCACCCAAAGGCCATTATGGAAGCAGCTGAAAACATCAGAAAAAGGTGATTACGATGGGAGACTATCAGAGACTAAAATCCGAAGGGATGTACAAGATCGGCGCAGATATCCCCACCATCACTTTCAATGAGATAGGGAAGCGCGGTATCACTCGCTATGACGGATATGAAAAGGCAAGTGGTAAGGCGATCTATACGAGGGACATTCAACTCCCTGGAATGCTTTACGGAAAGGCCCTTGCATCACCTTATGCACATGCCAGGATCGTCAGGATGGACACGGCCAAGACAACTCGCCTTCCGGGTGTCCGTGCGGTCCTGCGGTATGATGACCTGGAAATCAAGGGGAGAACCCTTAACGGGAGCATCGTGGGCCCGGAGAGGATGGCGCCGGAACATGCAGGATTTGGCCTGAAGCCGGTAAAGGATATTCTGGGCGACGTGGCGTACTTCGAGGGCCAAATGGTGGGCGTGGCCGTTGCAGCGGACACTGAGGAAATCGCATCAGAGGCCCTCAGGCTGATCGACATTGAATGGGAGGAATTGCCCTCTATCTTGACCGCTGAGGAGGCATTGAAACCCGATGCACACATATTAAGGCCCGGGGCCGAAAGTAACAAAGTGGCAGATGATAGAGAATTGATTGAGAAGGGTGATATCAAAAGGGGTTTCGAAGAAGCAGACGTGATCGTCGAGTTCGAAGCACGACGAGGGGCCCATTTATGGGCAGGGGCTGAGATGGCCTCTGTCGTAGCAAAATGGAGCGGAGATCGGCTCGAGATGTGGGCCCATGAACAACAGCCCTATTTGAGCAAGTTGCTCCTGTGCGAACAGCTCGATATACCCATGAACAAGGTGAATATGCATTCCCCCTATCATGGCTGTTCCTTTGGCGAGCGATGCAACCCTGCGAGCTGGCACCAAAATGGGATCAGTACACTGGCAGCGTTGTTGGCCAAAAAGACGGACCGGCCCGTGAAATTGCTGCTCAATAGGGCCGAGACGTTTTATGGCGAGTCCGGAGATATGATGAAGAGTCACTTCAGGGTAGGCGCAAAAAAGGATGGAACCATTACTGCTGTGGACATGAAGAACTTATTTGACGTCTATATGTGCACACCGGGTATCGAACATCTGATTGATAATTCGCAAATTCCGAATCTGAGATGCGAAGGGGTAACCGCTGATGTCAGCAAGGCCAATGCCTGGTGGTGCCGGTGTGAACAGCTTCCGAATGTCTTCTGTTTTACCCTGATATTCGATCATGTGGCGGATGCCCTGGGCCTTGACCCAACAGAAGTGGCCTTGAAGAATGATGGGTGTGACGGCAAAGGAATGGAGTATCTTCGAAAATACAAGCGCGAGCACGGCTTCCCCGATAGGGACAGCCTCAGGGAATGTATCGAAGCGGGCAAAAAGGCCATAGGCTGGGATGAAAAGTGGCACCCGCCAGGCACGAAGAGGCTTCCCAATGGGAAGATGCATGGTATCGCTTTTACATGGGACCATGATTGGGATGACGTAAGGGGTACGGGGTGTGCGGCGGTGTTGATACAAAACGACGGCTCAGTCAGTATCATCGCGCAGCATTCTGATATCGGTCTGAACCCCTGGACTGCATATATGCAAATTGTGGCCGATGAGCTAGGGGTAAGATATGAGGATGTCGAGATCAATCCCTTTGATCTGAATCAGGGGTTTGCGTTGATGTCTCCAGATGGTTCATGTAATCTGGGAAGCAACGGATATGTGGTCAAAAAGGCTGCCCAAAAGGCAAAGAAGATGCTCCTCGATCTGGCTGCTGAAAAATTCGGAGATGGCACGAATGCCGACGACCTGGACGTCAAGGACAGTTTTGTCTTTCAGAAAAAGAGACCGAATAATCGAAAGCCCCTAGCAGAGGTTGTCAAGATGGCAACGCCAATGCTGAACGCCGTGGTGATCTGGACGGAGCCACCTGTACTGGCCTGGGCCTGGCATACCCAGGGGCTTTGGGGAGAATCCCTTGAGACGGGTCGTCCCAGGCTGTGCAGGCAGGCCAATTTCATAGAGGTTGAGGTGGATACGGATACTGGAGTGGTCGAGGTTACAAACGTCGTCAATGTGAATGATGTGGGGAAGGCCATCTCTCCGGAGACCGTTGAGGGGCAGATGTACGGCGGCACCTATATGGGCCTTGGCAGGGCATTCACCGAAGAGATGGTTTGGGATCCGAAAACAGGGGTACTCCTGAACCGGAATCTCCTGGATTACAAGGTCGCCACAATCTGTGACTACCCCCCGGCAGCGTCCATAGTCATTGAAACCGGGATGGGACACGGGCCTTACGGTTCTACGGGAATCGGCGAAAATACGGCAACCATGATACCAGCCCTCTTGGGGCCTGCTGTGTACAACGCCATTGGTGCATGGGTCGATGATTTTCCCATAACGCCGTCAAAGGTCTTGAAGGCATTGGGGAAGATATAGGGAGAACAGGGATGAAGAAGTTCGCACATTTCAATGCATCGAGTATTGAGGAGGCGGTTTCACTCCTCAGGCGGTATAAGGGCAAGGCGAGTCTCATTGCGGGGGGCACAGATCTGCTTGGCAAGATGAAGGACAGGGTATTGCCGCGCTATCCTGAGGCCATTGTGAATCTTAAGACGATCGAGGGTCTGGACTCCATCAAGGAAGAGGGAGGGATGCTGAAGATTGGTGCCCTGGCCTTATTGGAAGATATTGCCCATGATGGGGTTGTTAAGGCTAAATATACAGCGCTTGCAGAGGCGGCGCGCAGGACGGCCTCGCCGCATTTAAGAGAGATGGGGACCATGGGTGGTAATATCTGTCAGGATATCCGGTGCTGGTATTACAGGCATCCTGAGAACAGGTTTCCGTGTCTGCGCAAGGGGGGTGGCCGGTGCTATGCCCTGGCTGGCGATACCCGTTATCATTCCATATTTGGGGGGAGTGTGGAGGAAGGGTGTATTGCTGTTCACCCGAGTGATACGGCTCCGGCGCTGATTGCCATGAACGGGAGGATAAAGACATCGAAGAGGACCATCAGGACGGAGGATTTTTTCCAGGTGGCGGTGTCAAAGACAACTGTCCTGGATGATGACGAGATTGTGGTGGAGATTCAGGTGCCGAGACCGGCGGAGGGGACAAAGAGCAGTTTCTTCAAGTTTGCCCTGAGGAAGTCCATAGACTTTCCGATCGTGAATTGTGCTGCGATGATAAGGAGTCTGGGAGGTCGGGTTAATGGGGCGAGGGTCTGTTTAAACGCGGTGTATGTGAAGCCATACAGGGCAATTGGGGCTGAGGAGGCGATTAT
>CAYVMN010000115.1:0-15010 GCA_964452575.1 uncultured Desulfobacteraceae bacterium
GATGGGACAAGGGTTAAAAATGATTGAAGAGACTCTACGCGCCTGCCATGAAAATGGGAGGAAATGCTGGGAGGCAACAATAGAGCATGCCCTGGGGCAGGTCTATTTGCAGATTGCAGATAAATCGGCCAAGGTCAGTCTGACCACGATGGCGAAAAATATCAGCTTTATGATGAAGAACGTCCCCTCAGCCGGCAAAAAGGCGGAAGAACACTTCAATGGAGCCATTGAAGCAGCAAAAGAGATAGGGGCGCGTTTCACCCTGGGCCAGTCCTATCTGGATCTGGGTCGTCTCCACAAGGCAAGAGGCAGGCCGGACAAGGCGCAGGACTGCTTTATGGCTGCCATTGAGATCCTTGAAGAATGCCAATCAGAGGTCTTTCTGAAACAGGCAAGGGAGGCCCTGGCCTCTTTGGGATAAGAACAACTATTCCCTTTCCAGTCTCGCAAACATAGCCTTGATAATATTTATGGCGGCATCTCGTTCGTTATGTCCCATTACCCCGATTATGAAAAGGCCTTTTCGCGCAAAGATCACTAACCCGTAAAAACTGTCTTTCCCCACGAAGGCCTGCTCGCCTGGATCAGAGATTTCCTTGCAGAGTTCACGCCCTTCGTCCAGATAGGCCCTGTATTTTTCTAAATTAAGGGCGCTTTTTTCTGGGCCAGTGCCTTCTATCAGGAAGATGGAATACTCATGCCCCTTCTGGTTAGGCTCTACTCTCTATGTGCCGGGGAACCGGAATCGTCCTGACTCAAATGGTGGTTTGACTGCCGCTATAAAATTTTGTAAGTTACGCTTCAGATGATTTTTTTCGATAGAAATAAGGAGTGTTTGATGGGCAGTTTCGATATAGAAAGGCCTTCTAAGAAGATCGTAGAAGATCTGAGCAAGATGTATTCGGGTATAATCCAAGATGCCTGCGATGAGGTCTTAGGCCATAGCGTAAGAACTTGGATGGATGTAGGCCTGAGGCCGATCTTCGATGGGGCAAAGTTGATCGGACCGGCGGTGACTTTGAGGATGGTCCCTCCATCCTTTAGTTCCTTCAAGGGCAGATCGGGCCTTGGTTTGGCCTTCGAGGCAATAGATATGGCCCAGGCAGGCGATGTCTTTGTCGTCGGCGGGGGATTAACGGACTGTGGCATGTGGGGGGAGATGATGACCATTACGGGGACGCTGAAATGCCTCGGTGGAGCAGTCGTGGATGGCGGTGTGAGGGATGTCTTGACGATCCGCGAGATGAGGTTTCCCCTTTTCTATAGAAATCCCGTTGTCACAACCGGCCAGACAAGGCTAGACACGGTTTCGGTTAATGAGCCGATCCAATGCGGGGGTCGACTGGTTTGCCCGGGGGACCTGGTGTTTGGCGACTACGATGGGATCACCGTAGTTCCCAGGGATTCCATAAAGGAGGTATATGAACTGTGTCTCAAATACGTTGATATAGAGAAGAAGCAGCGGGCTGCCCTGAGGCAGGGGATGAAGTTGGCGCAGTTAAAGGAAGATATTCTTTAGAAAGGTGATTTTTATGAAACAAGGGCAGTCATTCAAGGTGGTAGCTCAGAAATTGCGGGCCCGATCTCTTCCGGTATTCGGTGAAGGATTTAGAGTCGAAGAAGAGATTCTTGATAGCGCAGGCGCCCGGCTTGTAATCGTTGATACCGATAGTGAAGATAGCTTTATCGAAGTGGCCGGAGATGCCGATGCCTTGCTGGTTTATGCCGGTGGGATACAAATCAGTCGAAACATTATTGCCTCATTAAGACGGTGCAAGATCATAGCTGTTGCGGCGGTAGGATATGACAATGTGGATATTGCAGCCGCCTCGGAGCGAAACATCTGGGTGACGAACGTGCCGGACGTATTTATTGAAGAGGTGGCCGACCATACCATGACGCTGCTCCTGGGTGCATGGCGACGGCTGTTGTTTCAAGACACGCTGGTCCGGACAGGTCGTTGGATGGAGGCTCGCCCCATGCTGAATCGATTCCCACGCCTGATGGGCCAAACCCTCGGATTCATATCATTCGGTAATGTACCTAAGGCGGTGTCTCGAAGGGCAAAACCGTTCGGTTTTCATATGATGGTCTATGATCCATACATTAGTGAATTGGTGATGGGAGAATACGGGGTGGAGCCGATTACCGAGCTTTCTAAACTCCTGGAGCGGTCCGACTTCGTATCCGCGCATCTTCCGTTAAGCGCTGAAACGAGACATCTGATTTCCGAGCAGCAATTCAAACAGATGAAGCCGTCGGCTATTTTTATCAATACAGGTCGGGGCGCTACCGTTGATGAAGCAGCACTCATCAAGGCCCTTTCGGATGGATGGATTGCAGGGGCTGCGCTGGATGTCTTTGAAAAAGAACCGGTGGAATTGGGCAACGCGCTTCTGACCATGGACAATGTGATATTAACTGCCCATGCTGCATCGGCATCTTCCCGGATGCCATCAGAAACCCGTCGCCGGGCAACCAACGAGGTTGTGAGGGTCTTGAAGGGGGGCGGCCCCATATTTCCTGTCAATCTTCGGCGGCGATGATTTCAATTAGTTATCGAACGGAGGTGATGCTGGCCTAGGGCTCGTTGAATCTCCTGTATCAGATATAACGTCATTATCACTCAAAGGAGTCTATAATGTCAGATGCACCTGTTTTGTTTGAAATCAAACAGCATGTAGCGCAGATTACCTTTAACCGGCCCGAGAATCGGAACGCCATGGATGACGAGACCATGCCGGCCTTTCGCGAGGCGGTTCAGGAGGCAAAGAAGGATCAGAACCTTCGGTGTTTGATAATTGCAGGGAGTGGCAGCACCTTTTGTTCGGGCGCCGACTTCAAGAGCGGAATCGTCGACAACAAGGGTCGCCTTCCCCATCAAACCCTCATGGATGCCTATGGCCCATTTCTCGAGATTCAGGAAATCGAAATCCCGACAATTGCCGCCATGAACGGTCATGCTGTGGGTGGCGGATTCGGGCTTGCCCTCATCTGCGATATTCGCGTCGCCAACAAAGGGTCAAAATACGGCGCCAACTTTTCCAGGCTCGGGCTTCACACCGGTATGGCGGTATCCTACATGCTTCCTCAAATCATCGGGCTGCCCAGGGCCAATGAACTCCTTTATACCGGCCGCCTGATAAACGGTGAGGAGGCTGCTGAAATCGGGCTGGCAAACTATGCCCTGCAAGGAGATCAGGTGGTTCCAAAGGCCTGGGAGTTGGCTGAGGAGATCGCGAGCGCAGCGCCCGTGGCGGTAAAGATGATCAAACACGCCATTTACCGCCATCTCCAGTGGAATCCACGGAACGCCGCAGAAATAGATGCGCTTTACCAGTCACGAACCTTTGAAATGGGAGATGCGAAGGAAGGGATCAGCGCCCTCCTTGAAAAACGAAGCCCTGTTTTTCAGGGGCGGTGATTTGCGAATTGGCGCCAATCGCATCTTCTACCTTTGAGGGTAATTCAGTAAGCACTCGTATGCAAAGACCTTTCACTCCCCTGTGACGGCCGTCCCGATCTAAAAGGAGCGCGTTGAAGCCTGCCTTTCGCGGGGTGTTCAGATCGTTTTCGATTTCATCACCGATGTGCAAGATGCCTGAGGCCGGAAGCCCGAGCCGTTCAGCTGCCCTGTGATATATGTCAGGGTCTGACTTTTTAATCCCTTCAGTAGCTGAAGCCAGGATGCAGTGGAACGCATGCCCTTTGACCGCCCCATCCAGTGTGTTGGGGAGCGAATAGTCCCAGTTTGATATCACGCCTGTCACAAGACCCCTGGAAGAGCACCATCGCAATATGGGAAGCACATCGTCATAGGGGTTAAATCGAATGGAGTTCATCAGAAGCCCCAGCTTCGACTCCGGGGATGCCTCCACCTGATACCCTTTCTCGGCCAGCTTACCAAAGAGGACCTCTGCGCATCGGTAACGCAATGCCAGGAGCCTTTCAGCATCGACCGCTTCCAGATGATGGTCCCTGTAATAGGTCATTTCATGGATAAAGGCCTCCTTTACAGCTTCCATCGGAACCCTGTGCCCAATGCCACGCAGCTGATCCCTCAGCCGCTCAAACGGGCGGTCCAGATGAAGTATGGTTCCGTATGCGTCAAAGGTCACGGCCTGAATGGTCTTTGATCTCTTCTCCATTGCCCTCATATCTCAGCCTCCGCCCATACACTAGGCATTACCATCCCAAAGATCAAGATGCTTTAATGCAACCCAGGGATTGGCTTCAGTGAAGTAAGGGACCCGGATAAACGCCAGATCGGAAAGGGGCCAAATTGATACAAGATTTATGTTGACAATAAGGGCGTTAAATTGGGAATTTTCTGATGAAAACGAAGAGGTGAAATTGATGGAACGTCGTTTAACAATGAAGAAAGGAGAGACACATGAAATATCGATACCATCATCTGCATTTGCTTTGTTCCGACCTGAACGAAATGATTGCCTTTTTCTCTGAGACCCTGGGGGCCAACCTGGTCACCAGACGCAAATTCGGCACGGCCGATGGGGCCACGCTCGATCTCAATGGAACCATTATCAACCTACGGGTTGCGAGAGACGATGAAAACATCTCTAATGACTCCCCTGGGCCTCGGTTCGGGTACCACCACCTGGGGCTCGAGGTTGATAACGTAGATGCAGCTTACAGGGAACTCAGGGAGAAGGGTTTTACCTTTACACTCGTCCCTGAAGATGCGGGTAAAGTGAGGATTGCCTTTTTTACCGGGCCTGACAACATCGTCGTGGAGCTGATTCAGAGGCTGGGGTAATCGCCCATCAGATCAGGCCCATTCCCTTTAGAACCGAAAGCATAACGGCCGCGGCCATGACAGACCCGATCTGCCCGCCTGTGTTGGCGCCCACGGCGTGCATGAGGAGGTAGTTTCCCTTGTCGTACCTCTGTCCCTGAACCTGGACGACGCGGGCTGCCATAGGGTAGGCCGAAATGCCCGCCGCGCCGATGAGGGGATTCACTTTGCCCCTGGTCAAGAGGCACATGAGCTTTCCAAATAAGACCCCTGTCGCTGTGTCCAGACAGATGGCCAAGAAGCCCAGCCCGAAGATAGCCAGGGTCTGGGGCTTCAGGAAGGCGTGCCCTTCCATGGTCCCCCCGATGGCAAGACCCAAGAAGAGGGTGACTATAGTTTGCCAAATGTCAATCCCTAGATTATCACGAACCCCGATCTTGCATTAGAGACATTCCATATTGTACTTCGGACTCCCTGCCCTTCGGCCTCCGTCTCGTTGGGCATTCAGCTCGGAGAGGCCAACACCCCGGGGAGGTAGAGGCGGGTCTAAGTTGGCGTATCGAGGTATAATGCGATCTACCGATAAAGGAGAAAACCCGTCAGACCCGGGCAGGCGACGTGACAGCTGATACAGGTTGACCATTACATGGGGGAGATGTTATTGGATCTCAGTGCCTGTTTTCGATGAATTAGTCAGGCCTTATTAGTTCTAACGGCAACGGCGGCCTTTTGGATATTTTCTGAGGAGGATACACATGAATGATAGGGATCTGGAGAAATATTGTGGCGAGGCCGTGGAAAGAGGGGCAACACATGCAAAACAGATTCTCCCGGCTACGGTTGTGACGGCACCATGGGTAAGGCTGAAATGCCAGTTTGGATGTGCGGCCTATGGGAAGGGATATTGCTGTCCTCCCCATACACCTACCCCCGAGCAGACAAGGGCAGTCATTGATTCCTACTGCCGTGCAATCTTGTTCCATATAGAGGCCCCAATGACACCGGATCGGGGTAAACGGTTCAAGAAATACCTCGGGATGCTGACCGACCTGGAAGGAGAGATGTTCAAGGACGGGTACTATAAGGCCTTTATTTTTCTGGCCGGACCCTGCTCTCTCTGCAAGGAGTGCGCTAAAGCTAAGGGACATCCTTGTACATTTGGGGATAAAGCAAGGCCTTCAATGGAAGGATGCGGGATTGATGTATACCAGACAGCACGGAACAATGGGTTTTTTATTGAAACCCTCAGTGAGAAGACCCAAACCCAGAACGTGTACTGCCTGATGCTGGTCGATTAGGCCCTTAGAATTGCAATTATGTCCAAAAAGGTAAAAAATTCCTCGGGGCATCTGGCAAGAGTGGCTACTTGTGGTTCCCCGGTTTCAAGGTGGTATGGTGTTGGTTTCCGGAATACGGGGTAGACACCAGTGGATATCTAGATGGCTGTTGAAAAGGTGGTGGGGTTTTTAAGGGCGAGGTGGTTCTCCATAGGCCTGCTTGGAATTTCTGTCGTGACCCTGACGGAGTCCGGAAGGTTTGTCTCATACCTCGGCATATGGTTCCAGGCTCATCATGGGACCGAGGCCGTTATCGTGATCATCTTCTTCCTCTCTGGCCTGATCCTCAAGACAGAACAGATAAAGACAGGCGTATCAGACATCCAAGGCACTGCCCTTGCACTTCTCATCATCTTCGTTATCGCCCCACTCACCGCCTGGTGTCTTGGTTTAATACCGCTCTCTCCCGGAATCAGGATCGGGCTTTTTCTGGTCGCTGTCATGCCCACTACCCTGAGCAGCGGTGTGGTGATGACCGGGGCCTCGGGGGGAAATACCGCCCATGCCCTTTTGATCACGATCCTTGCAAATGGACTGGCTGTCTTCTCTATCCCCATTTCTCTAACCCTTCTCCTTAGAGAAGGTGGGAACTGGACTGAAGTCTCCATAAACGGGCCCAAGATGATGATACAGATCGGCACACTCGTTCTGGTTCCCCTTTTCTTGGGATTACTGACTAGATTTGCAAAGAAGGGGAAATGGACAATGCACGAAAAATATCTCCCCATCGTCAACCAGTGTATGATTCTGTTCATTGTCTGGATGGCACTATCCGAGGCCAGGGCGGTGGTTGTGGGCAGCGGGAGCCAGATATTCACCATCATTATGTTGGTTTTTATCTTCCACGGAATCCTCTTGGTCGTCGGTTTCACAGTATCCGGAGTCTTCAAAATGGGCCCTGGCCGGCGGGAGAGCGTTATCTTCATGGGAGGGCAGAAGACGCTTCCCCTCTCAGTTTTGCTCCAGGTCACCCTGTTCCCCCAGTACGGTCTTGCCCTCGTATTCTGTGTGGTTCACCATCTTGTCCATCTGATGATGGACGGGTACCTTGTAGGACGCCTGGCTCAAATCAGGGAGGAAAGAGGCCTCGAAGAAGAGGTCCAGAGGGGCTAAGAGCTTGTGAGTGAGTCAGGAAAGCGCTCTCGTTTTCAGGGTCACTCAATCGCCTTAATCCTTTTTTCCCAGAATTCTCGCTCCTTCTCCCTCCAGTCCTTACCACCGAACTTCTTGTCATAGTACCCGCCGAGTCTCTCAACCATCCTGATCCATGGGTTTTTTCTCTTCTCTTTGGCTTCCAGCACGTCGGCGATGAAGAGATGGATTCTGTTTATCTCATCCTTGGGGGCGTAATAAGAGGCCCCGTTCTCGGCTGATTTCATGAGGCTCTTCTCGGACAGGGCATGGGCCGTGAGCATCAGGGCAGGGATCTCACGGCGGGTCGCGACATCCAAGAGCTCATATCCGTTCACACCCATGATGTCCAGGATGGCGATATCGTAGTCATTATTTTCAAGCAGGGTCTTGGCCTCCTCAAAAGACGTGGCCGTGTCTATCTTGCACATATCCAACAGGATCTCCAGGGTATCGAGGATGTCCCTTTCGTCGTCCACGATGAGGACCCTTTTTCCGGTTAGTATTTCTTTGGATTCCATTTTGGAACCTCCTTTGAAGCTTTCACTGCCACTAAGCAAAGAGCCTTTGGACTTGGTCTTTCAACACCTTGCCCATGGTGTTTTTCGGTAATTCTTTGACAAAAGAGATCTCTTTGGGACATTTCCAGTCATGGAGATTTTTCTTGCAATGGACCTTGATTTCCTGGGGAGTAACCTTTGAGCCAGGCCTTGCAACGATAGCGGCAACGATCTTTTCTCCCCATTTCTCGTCCGGGATACCGACCACTGAAGACTCTACTACACTATCTAGCTGGTTAATGACCATCTCGACCTCTTTTGGGGAGACGTTTTCACCCGCTGAGATGATGATGTGCTTGATGCGGTCGGTCAGATAGTAGTAACCATCTTCATCGACCCTTCCCAGGTCCCCGGTCCTGAACCATCCCCTTTCAAAGGCCTTGTTCGTTTCCTCTGGCTTTCGCCAGTAGCCAGGGGTTACAGCCGGTCCCTTCAACCAGATCTCCCCTGTTTTACCCTGCTCTACATCTGAAAAATTATCGGGGTCAACGATTCTCACCTGGAGATCAGGCAGGGGCAGGCCGATGGACCCTGGCTTTCTTATTCCTTTGGGCGGATTGGAGAAATTCATCCCGGTCTCCGACATCCCTTCACGTTCCACGGGTTCTTTGCCAAATACATCTTTGATTCTCTCAAAATCCTTGACAAGGAGAGGGGCTGAGCCGGATGTCCACAGGCGGACATGGCCAAAGACCATTCGCCTGTCTCCCATATATTCGAGCATCTTGCCGTACATAGAGGGCACGGCCATAAAGACCGTGCAGACGTATTCTCCTTCCCTACATGAAAGGAGCCTGATAACCCCTTCCGGGGAAAATCTATCAAGCATGAGCACGTGGGCCCCGGCCATCAGGGCCGTTTGAAGCGCAAAGCACAGGCCATGTACGTGAAACAGGGGAAGGGCATGGCACAGGACATCGGTTTTCGCAATCTCCCAGATCTTGATGACATTCTTTGCATCGTGTACCAGATTTCCCTGTGTAAGTATGGCCCCCTTGGGCATTCCCGTCGTTCCGGATGTGTATATGATCAGCCCCGGATCTTCCGGGCCTATCGCCACATCGGGTAACGTATCCGGGGAGGACAGAAAAGAATCCAGGGACGGATAGGGCCTTCTTGTATCTATGCCCAGGGTAGCGATTCCAGGGTCTATCTCCTTAATACCTGCCTCTTTTTCCGGGTCTGATACCACCAGTTTCGCCTGGGCATCACCCAGGAGATAGGACATCTCCGATTTCTTGAACCCTGGATTCAAGGGAACCGCAGTGGCCCCTATCTTTTGGAGAGCAAGGTAGGCAATAACGAATATGAGAGATTTCTCAAGGTAGAGGATAACCCTTTCCCCTTTCTCGACTCCCAGCTCCAGGAAGGTGTTTGCCATGCGGTTGGAATCCCGGTCCAACTCTGTATAAGAGATCTCTGTCTCTATACTCCCTTCCCGCAAAAAACTTATTGCCTTTTTCTTTCCGTGGAAAGAGAAGCTGTCGAGAAAGCAATCTCTTAGAGATTCATGAGTCATCGGTCATTCCCCCGAGTTATTGAGATATTACCTACCAACTTTTTGGGATAGCAAGTTATCCAGCGTGGCTAGCCAATCATCTTGTTTGGAAGCCACAGGGCCAGCTCCGGCCAGATGCAGACACACACGATAACAAGCCCATCCATAATTACGAAAGGGGCTACGCCCAATAGGACATGGGACATGGGGACATCCGGGGCAATGCTTTTCACAATATAAAGGTTAAGCCCGACAGGTGGAGTCACCAAGCCGATTTCGAGGTTTACCGTCATTATGACGGCAAACCACACAGGGTCGAAGCCCAGCCCCTTGATGATCGGCATCAGCAGCGGGGCCACCATCAGGATCACGGCAGCCGGCGGAATAAAGCAACCCAGTATCAGAAGCAAAATGTTTATCAATACGACAATGCCCCACTTGCCAAAGGGGAGTTTCAAGATCAGCTCGCCAAGGGTCTGTGTGGCATAAAGGTCAGAAGAGACATAGGCAAACAAGAGGGCGGCAGCCATAATCATCAGGATCATAGTGCTTTCGTTGAGGGCCTTAATGAAAATCTTCCACAGTCGCTTTGGCCTGTAAATCTTATAGATGGTCATGACAAAGAAGAGTGACAGGACAGCGCCCAGCCCTGCGGCCTCGCTGGGTGTGGCCCAGCCCCCGTATAAAGATCCCATTATTCCAACTATTATGAAGACAAAAGGCAATACCTTGGAAAGGGAAGCGATTCTTTCTTTCAAGGAGTGGTATTCGATCACCCCTCGATCTTCTATGTAATATAACCCCCTTCTCTTGCCAGGCCTTTGCCTGCGATAATAAAAGACCCCTCCAACCCAGAGGCAGCTCAGAAGAATCTCGAGGATTCCCGGGAGCACCCCGGCGATGAAACACTTTCCTATGGAGGTCTCGGTGGCTACCCCGTAAAGGATCATGGTTATACTCGGGGGAATAAGGATGCCGAAGGTCCCGGCGTGGGCGATCAGTCCGGTGGCCAGGGCAGGGGCATAGCCCCGTTTTCTCATCTCCGGGATCCCGATGCCCCCGATAGCCGCCGCCGTAGCTGGACTTGAGCCGCACAGGGCGGCAAAGATACCACAGCCGATCATGTTGACAATGCCAAGCCCACCGGGAACCTTGTAGAGCCACTTGTGAAGGGTCTCATACAGATCTTTGCTTGCATTTGATTCCGCAATGGGAGCGCTGAGGAGAATAAAGAGGGGAATGGCCAAGAGGGCGAAGCTGTCCATGCTGCCGTAGACAACGAATGGAATGGTGGTCAGGAGATGAGGGGAAAAGATCAGGATGAAGATGAGGGATATCCCCGCCAATCCGGCCCAGATCGGAATCCCTGAGACGAGTAAGAGAAGTGCACTTCCGAACAGAACGAGCGCCAGCATGGATTCAGTCATACAGATAGGTCCTCTCAGCGGGTCATGTATCGGATTTTGGGCCTCTGCCAGCTTCAGATAGGTCTACGTCTCTCAATTCAAGCCTTGTGGCTTCGTCCGTGAACATACCTTTCCTGAGGGCCACGATCTTTCTTGCGATGTAGACAATATACTGCATGAAAAGGAGGCCCATCCCGAACGGTATGAAAAAATACGGAATCCACAGGGGGGGCCCCCACAAAGACTCAGAGTGTTGATTCCCTATAAATGCCTCCCACCACATGGGCCACGCATACCAGGAAATCACTCCACAGACGATACAGGTTACGATGGAAACTATGATGAGGGTGATCTCTCGCGTACGCGGGCCAAGGTGAATTATGACGAGATCTACATTGAGGTGATGTTCATGCAGCTGGGCGAATGCGGCACCCACAAAACAGGCGTACATGAGGAGGTACACGGAGGCTTCGATCTGCCAGATGGTGGAAAACCCGAGAATCTTTCTGACTACTATCCCCTCCGTTACGATCAACGCGGCAGCCACAATAGATAATGCCGCAAGTCCGCCAGTAACGTAAGACAACTTATCCACAATCCATGCCAGCCTTATTGCAAGTCTTTTCATGGCAGATCTTCCGAAATCCGAAGGGTGAACGGGCGATCCACTAAAGGGCCTAATCAGTACAAAGGCCGTTCATTTCATGGCCTGGAGGGCCAGATTGAGGAGCTCTTGCCCGCCTTCCACGGTCTCGGCAAATTCTTTCCAGGCGGTTTTCTTGGCAAATTCGAGCCATTCATTGAATTCGGGCTCGGTCATGTAGTGAATCTGAACGCCGGCCTTGGTGTAGCTCTCGATGAGTCTGTCAACCAGGGTCTTGAAATTCTGATAGATCCAGGCCTCTTCCATCCATTCGGCCACTTCCAGAAAGACCTTCTGCTGATCGGGCGTCAACCTATCCCAGGTTTTTTTGGAGATGCACAGATTCTCAGACATGTACCATATGGAATAATCCCTCGGCACGTTGATGTACTTGAGGACCTCATAGAGGCGGTAGGTGACAAAAGAGGCTGATGAGGTCAACATGGTGTCCAGGACACCGGTTGCCAGGGCATGGTAAGTTTCCGAAGAGGGCATACTGGTAATTGAGGCCCCGGCCGCCCTCATCATGTATTCAAACTTCTTGCCAGCTGCCCGGAGTTTTGTTCCTGCAACATCTGCGGGTACCTTTATCTGTCTTACCTCGCTGCCGATTCCCCCATCAAACCAGGCCCAGACGAGGTTCTTGACACCGTTTTTTTCCATCAAGGCCTCAACCTTTTTTCCTATGGGCTTGGTCCTCCACGAGAGCCCTTGTTTGATATTGGTTACCGTGCAAGGCATCAGGGTGATGGAGAACTGGGGTACCTTACCGGAGGCGTAATCCAGCGGAAACACGGCCATATCCAACCCGCCTTTCCGCATGGCATCCCACTGGTCTTTTGCCTTGAAAAGTGACTGGGCTGGATAATGGCGGAACTTGATCTGGCCGTTTGTCCTCTTGGTGACTTCGTCGCCAAAGACCCGACCCATAAGATCTCGAACGTCTCCTGAGGCAAACTGGTGGGAAACCTTCAGTACCATAGGCCCTGCATAGGCCTTGGGGCTCAAGACAAGGGCCCCATATGCCAGAAACATCACAATCGCCAGCACCACCATGGTTCCTTTAATCTTTTTCATTGAAGCCTCCTTTCGTTGGTTAGGGTTTGCGGAATTTCGCGGGTAGATACAGTGATAGATTGCAGGGCAAGAAGGAGTTCCTCATGTCCTCTCGGTCCGGCCAAAAGGATCTTTCAAGAGCGAGGAACCTTCGATGCCTGCCAGGATAATTGGAAAGAAAAGAAAATTCAAACTAAAAATGGCTATTAATTGGCCGGTGGAGGATCTGACAGGCCGGAATTGTTGTGATAAGTTATCATAAGGCAGGAAATTATTTATACAATAATGAGGAGTGTTTGAATGTCTTCACCTCTTACATATTGCGGTCTCGGATTCAGCTTGACATACCTCTCTTTTTGAACTCTAATTGCAATGAATTTCAATCATTCCTGGTAAATTAAGGTAACCCAACATCACAACCCCAACCTTCTGGGAGATTATATTATTTCATGTCTCCAGAAGGTAACTAAAGGCCTCCGAGGGGAAAACTATGCCCCTAGATAAGAGGGAGAGATTGTGAAAGAACAAGATTGTGTAGGTAAGAGCGGGGACCTTGATCGTCTCTTCAGGCCTCGCTCTCTGGCAGTATTGGGGGCTTCGGCAGATTCTACCAGAGGTGGGGGGTTTATCTGGTGGAGGGTAAATAGACATGGCTATCTTGGCAGAAAATATCCTATCGGCAGAAGCTCAAAGGAGCTGGATGGGGTTAAGTGTTATACTTCACTCTCCGATATTGATGAACCAGTGGACATGGTAATCATTGCTATTCCCGCGGCCGCCGTGGAAAGCGCCCTGGTTGAGTGTGCCCGCAAAGGGATCAGATTTGCAGTCATTCATGCGGCTGGCTTTGCTGAGCTGGGGGAAGAGGGAAAGGCACTGCAAGAGCGAATTCTCAAAATTGCCCGATCTGAAGGGATGAGGGTAGTCGGGCCCAATTGCATGGGCATCTTCTCTCCGGATGTGCGGTTGAATACAATTGTTGAGCTTGATGAGGCGGATCTGGCACAGGGAAAGGTAGCCTTTTGTGGACAAAGCGGATGGGCCAGTGAGGACTTCATAGCAGGGAGCACTGCCAGGGGCCTGAGATTAAGAGCAGCAATCAGCAGCGGAAATCAGGCAGACTTGGATCTCTTCGACTATGTTTCCTATTTTGGCAATGATCCCAAAACACGTGTAATCTGTGCTTATGCGGAGAGTGTCAACAGGGGGAGAGAATTCCTTGATCTCGCCTCAAGAGTAAGTGCCTCCAAGCCTGTTATCATCTGGAAATCAGGGTTTAGCCAGGCAGGCGCAAGGGCCGCTATGTCCCACACGGGATCAATTGCAGGAAATCGGGAAATATGGCTCGGTGCAGCCCGGAGCTCGGGAATCATAATGGCAGAAGGATTCGAGGAGTTGGTGGATATGTCCGTTGCGTTCTCGGGGCCCCTGTTTCCCAAAGGCAGGAAAGTAGGAATAATGGCGGAGGCAGGAGGTGGGGGCATATCTGCTGCTGACGCATGCGAAGTCCTGGGGTTGCAAGTTCAACCTTTCAGTCCTGAACTGAAAACCCGGCTAAGAGATTTTTTGAGGAAGTATCTGCCTCCCTTCTCAGGTGTCAGTAACCCGCTTGATGTGGTATGGCTTCCAAGAGAGGCCGCCATGACCATATGCACAACCTGCATTGAACTCATGGCCGGCGAGATTGACGCGGTAATTACGATGTCATACCTTCCCTTTATGGACGGGGAATTCAGGCAAAAATATATAGAAGCGCTCTGCCGGTTAAGGGACATGCTGAATCTGCCAATCTTCATGGTGCCGCCTTATGCCTCCAGGGCGGCTGCCGCAATGAAGGAATTTACTATAGCCGGTTTGCCGGCATTCCCCTCATTTGAAAGAGCCGCAAAGGCCCTATCCGCCACCTGCGGTTATAGGGAATGGGTTTCTTCTTTTTAAACTGGCCGGGCAAACCACGGATGTCGTCTATCAGAGTCTTGAAGTCTCACCGGTTCTGATTGATTTGTCCGCATTTTGATGTTGAAAATTTCTACTAGCAGCAATTCCTTTCTCATTGTGCTTCAAGCAAGGTGCCCAGCTCAGCCTCCAGAGCCTCGGCGGAATTGAAGAGTATTCCATGTACTCCCAGCCTCCGGGCGGCCTCTACGTGGCCCATTGTATCATCAATAAATACGGCCTCATCGGGCTCTACGCCTAACCGGTCAAGCGTAGCCTGGAAGCTGGTTGGCTCAGGCTTCATGACCCCCTCATCGCCGGAGCAGAACACCACATCAAACAATTCAAGTATCCCCCAGTCAGCCAACCATCTCCTTATGCCAGGGGGCGAGTTGGAAAGTACGGCCAATTTATAGTGGCTATGCAGGCGACGAATCAGGTCCAGCACCCCCTCATTGATCTTTTCGTCAGAATGGTACCGGCGACGGAACGCGTCTATTTCCTCAGGGGTCTTAAGCCCAAGCTCAGGTCCAATGGCATGCCAGAACTCTTCCGCCGTCTTTCGGCCGAGAAGGGTCTCCTCCCAGGCCCGGCTTCCGAACATGATGGGGTTGAGCGTTCCAGGCGCCAGCCCCAAATCTCTCTCGTAACGACGAAAGAGAGACGGTGGCTTTTGCGCCGAGATGAC
>CAYVMN010000116.1:0-14978 GCA_964452575.1 uncultured Desulfobacteraceae bacterium
ACAGTTTTATCCAAAAGCTAACCGCTAATGGCTAAAAGCTAACCGCACAGGTCCAGAAATTTCCATCTGTGAAAGATAGGCTTCCTCTAAAAACCGGAATCTGGGATGAAGCCTATTTTGTTGAAACGGTAGGCTAATGGAAGCACTTCCCCTTATGCAACATGACAAGAGAACATTCATGCTGGAATCCAATTCAAGTTACCTTCACGGTGGTGCGCCCCGGTCTGACCTGTCTAGACTGGGGCTGCCCGAACGGACCGTGCGTGATTTCAGCGTCAATCTTAATTTCCAGGGGCCACCGGGTATTGTCAGGGAAAAATGGCCGGAGCTTTTGGAAACGATCCAGGACTATCCAGCTGTTGAGGGTGATGGCATCGCTACCTATTACCGGGAAAAATTCGGGATTGCCCCTGAGAATTTTCTATCAGGGAGCGGTTCAACCGAGATGATCTACCTGGTGCCAAGGGTCCTCAGGTTCCGCCGGGCACTGGTGATCAGCCCCTCGTACCATGACTATGAACGGGCCTCCATCCTTGCCGGGGCCGGGGTGGCCAGGTTGCACCTATCCCCTGAAGATGGATTCGCATTTCCTGGTATGGACATACTGGCAGATGCCATGAAGGAGGCAGATGCCCTCTGGATCGGCCGGCCGAATAACCCCACAGGAACCATGTTCCCGAAAGAACTCCTCTTGGAAGCGGCAACGAGGTTTGAGGAAAAGCTCTTCATCGTTGACGAGGCCTTCATTCAGTTTACAAAGAGGTGGCAAGAGGAGACCTTCATTACGGAAAGGCCGAGGCCCAACATTTTAGTTATCCATTCTCTCACAAAATACTATGCCCTCGCCGGCCTTAGGCTTGGCGGGGTTGTTGGGCCTCAGGCCCTAGTCGAACGCCTCAGGGCAGCAAAGGAACCCTGGACAGTGAATGGCGTAGCAAATAGGATCGGCCCCCTCCTCTTGCAGTGTGAGGACTACGAGCAGGAGACCAATTCGGTAACGGCCAAGGAGCGCGAGCGAATCCTGCCAAGGCTTCAGAAATTGCCAGGAGTTACTCCATTTCCTCCTTCAGCCAATTTTATCCTTTGCCAGTGGACCCTAACAAAGGAACTTGACGATCTGATTCGCCACCTTCTTTCAAACGGAATGTACATAAGGGACTGCAGGAACTTCCCAGGGCTGGAGGGAAATTTCTTCCGTATGGGGCTTCGAGCACCAGAGGAAAACAACCGATTGATTTCAGTGTTATCTGACCTTACAGATCGTTTTAGCGGTTGAATGTCTGGGGGTGACTTTTTGCAGCGCTTGGCCTGAAGTACTAACCACTAACCACTGACATTACCTATATTGTATTGTGCTAGAAATATTATCCGTCATTTTTCTTGCGTTTCTCATTGATCTCCTTATAGGCGATCCCCGATACAGGTATCATCCTGTAAGGATCATCGGCCGTGGGGTCACCCTCTTTTCAAAGGTATTACGAGGCCATGGTCTTGGAGGAAAAGGGGGAGGGATAATCCTTACCTTGATACTCATGGCAATTACCCTGGCATTGTATGTTGCCATTAGCCTTGCCTTCCGGAGGCTCCATCTTGTATGTGGGTTGGGTTTTGATCTCTTCATCTGTTATTCGTGCATTGCCATGAGAGATCTCCTTAAACATACGAGACCCGTGATCATCGCCCTGGAACGCAAAGATCTGACCAAGGCGAGAGAAGGGATCAGCCTGGTGGTGGGACGTGATGTCCGCCATCTGGATGCGGAGGGGGTGAGCAAGGCGGCGATGGAGACCATGGCCGAGAACTTTGTTGATGGGTTTCTTTCGCCCCTTTTCTGGTATATGGTAGGAGGCACGGCGGCACTTCTTCTCGGGGTTTCTCCTGTTTTGCCGGCCCTTTGCTGCATGCTGGCCTTTAAGGTCGCAAGCACCCTCGACTCTATGGTCGGGTATAAGAATCAGAAATATTTGGAATTTGGATGGGCCGGGGCGAGACTCGATGACATTATGAATTTTATCCCGGCACGCATCTCCCTTGCCATCCTCTTTTTGGGGGCATGGGCGATTGGGCTCAATCCCATGGATGGGCTCAAGGTCGCCCTAAGGGACAGGCTCAAACATGACTCCCCAAACGCTGCCCATGCAGAGAGCTTTACGGCCGGGATCTTTCATCTCCGCCTGGGCGGACCTACCCTATATCCTGACGGCCAGGAGATAAAGCCCTGGCTCGGGGATGGGGATGTGGTGCCCGGACCGGCACAGGTCCGGAAAATGACAAGCCTTGTAAATCGTTCGGCCTGGATTTCGGTTCTTGCTGCCATGGGAATACTGTTCCTGTCGGCATAGAAGGGCATTGAAAAAATACACACTTATGATGAAAAGTATTTGTCGTTTATTTGTCCTGAGGGTTCATATTCCTGCCTCGTTATTATTGGCTGGATTACTTGTCGCTACCATGCTCACCGATGGTGCAGGGGCACAGGGTTACCCGAAAAGAATAGTTTCTCTTGCCCCGACGATTACAGAGCAGGTCTATCTTCTGGGCGCGCAAGACAGGCTCATAGCGAATACCGTCTACTGCGTCGTTCCCCCCGAGGCCAAACAAAAGGAAAAGGTGGGAACGGTCATCCAGGCCAACATCGAGAAGATCATAAGCCTCAAGCCGGATCTTGTGCTTGTGAGTTCCCTTGCGAGACCAAGGCAGCTAAGGAAGTTGGAAAACCTTGGAATTCCAATCGTGCGTTTCGATTATCCCAAGAGTTTTTCAGAGATCTGCCAGCATTTTCTGAGATTGGGGGAGATCATTGGGGAGAGCGATAAGGCAAAGAAGATTGTTGCTGATGCAAGAAGAGAGATAAAGGAGATCAAAGAAAAGACGGGGGGACTCCCCAGGAAGAAGGTCTTTATCCAGATCGGCATCAAGCCCCTCTTCACGGTGACAAAGGATTCGTTCCTGAACGACTATATTGAATTCTGCGGGGGATCCAATATTGCACTCGATGAGAAATCGGGCGTATACAGCAGGGAAAAGGTCCTGGAATGGAACCCCGATGTGATCATCATAACGACAATGGGCATAGCCGGAGAAAAAGAGAAAGAGTCGTGGGAGAAGTACCGTTCTATGGCTGCCGTTAGAAACAATAACATCCATATCGTTGACCCGGAAAAGGTCTGCAGTCCCACACCCATCACCTTTGTAGAGGCCCTCAAGGAGATAGCACAGATCGTGCACCCAGGGATCCAGTTTACCAGGTAATATGATAAGAAAAAGGATAACCAGGTGGTTGATTGTTCTTCTGATACTCTCAGTCCTATTGGTATCGGTTTCTGTGCTTTCATTGTGCGTTGGTTCTGCAGGCATACCCATTAAAAAGATGCTCAGTATAATCTCCGAGGGGAGAGGCACAGCAGAATATACGATCCTGTTTGATATAAGGTTACCAAGGATTATTCTTGGCCTTGCCATTGGAGGGGCCTTGAGCCTTGCCGGGACCATACTCCAGGGCATGTTTCGGAACCCGCTTGTAGAGCCCTATACGCTGGGTATATCGGGCGGTGCCTCCCTTGGGGTATGCATCAACATCATATTCAAGTGGTATGCCCTTCTCGGTGTCCTTGCATATCCCCTCTCCGGCTTCTTGGGTGCAGTAGTGGTAATAATTATTGTCTATACCTTGAGCCTGAAAAAAGGGATCCTGAAGATCCACGGGATGTTGCTCACAGGTGTGATGATAAGCTTTATTTCATCATCACTGGTTATGCTCTTCATGGCGGTCTCACGCACCGAGGATCTCCACAGCATCGTCTTCTGGATCATGGGATCTCTCGATGAACCCAACATCTTCCTGATAAAGGCTGCCCTCTGGGGCGCCCTCGCAGGTCTAGTCCTTTCATACCTCTTTTGCCTCGACCTGAATGCGCTCGCCCTCGGTGATGAGGAGGCGATCCATCTGGGGGTCAACGTCCCACGGACTAAACGGAGTCTCTTCCTCATCGCCTCAATCCTCACAGGGGTCAGTGTCTCGGTGACGGGCATTATAGGATTTGTGGGACTCGTAGTTCCCCATTTCATGAGGATGATTACGGGCACGGACCATCGAATCCTCTTCATAAGCTCTTTCCTGGCAGGGTCCTGTTTCCTGATCCTGTGCGATACCCTTGCGCGCACGATAATTGCCCCCCTGGAACTACCGGTCGGCGTCATAACAGGGATAATCGGCGGCATAGTCTTTATCTATGCCCTTACAAAGAGACAGGTCTTACTATGAAAGAGGAACTTCTCAAGATAGAAGGCCTCTCCGCAGGCTATGGTGAAACTATTGTCCTTCATGATATTGGCTGCACCGTATCCTGGGGTGAGTTGATTGGGATCATAGGGCCAAATGGATCGGGAAAGACAACGCTTCTAAGGGCAATCACGCGAATACTGAGGCCCCACAAGGGCAGGATTCTTATTGACTCGAAGAACGTCTGGAAGATCCCCTTGAGAGAGCTTTCACAGATGGTTGCCGTGAGCTCTCAGTTGGTAGACCCGTTCTTGACCACTGTCGAGGAGTATGTCCTCTTGGGAAGGCTCCCCCATTATAAGCAATATCAGTTCTTCGAGACAAGGAATGATGAGGCCATTGTAGAACAGTACATGAAGCTGACAGATACCCACAGGCTCAGAGGATCATTAATAAGCGAACTCAGTGGAGGGGAAAGGCAACTTGCCTCCATAGCCCGTGCCCTGGCCCAGGAGCCGATACTATTGCTGCTTGACGAGCCAACCTCGCATCTGGACATCACCCATCAGGCCCAGATCATGGAGCTAATAAGGAGGCTGAACCGAGATCTTGGGCTGACAGTGCTTATGGTACTGCACGACCTGAATCTTGCCAGCGAATACTGTAACAAACTCATGCTTATCAACAACGGCGCCATACACAGCTTTGGAACTCCTGAGGAGGTGCTCACATACCAGACAATAGAAGAGGTGTATAAGACAGTCGTGATTGTCGAGAAAAGCCCTCTCACGGGAAAGCCCTATGTCTTCCTGGCCCCCCCTTAACCTTTCCTTTCCAAGGCCTCAAAGCAAGGGATGCACAGGGTCTGACCGAGCAATCTTCGGGTGCGGGATTCCATGGTGGCCTCCCCGCAATGCTCGCAGAGAAGGCTTTCCATAATACGGGCCTTCCCAGGGATGTCCCCAGAGGCAGGCCTTATCTCAAAGAGCTCTTCCAGCCGGGCATCAAGGATGCGTTCAGTTCCTTGCTCCATGGCCTCCTTCAGTCGCGCCTCCTCTCCTGGGGTCAAATCCTCTCTCCCCATCTTCTTTCTCAGGCGGATCAATTCCGGGGCCTTTTCACCGACTATCCCAGGCCTGGCAACGATTCGAAGGCCCTTTCCATCCGAGCGACGGTAAAAAGTGAAGGCATTTTTACCGTAGTCCAAATGAATCAGGTTGCCTTTTCCAAAGGTGCAGCCGGTCAGAAATTGAATCGCGTCCACACCGCACATGTCGGTCTCCACTATGGCCACGATCTCTTCATCCGAGGCGCGGCCCAGTTCAGAAAGGGCCAGTTCCGCTGCGCGGATGCCTATGGCAAGGCCTAGGCAGGAATGCCCGTGGAAGTTGATGGTTTGTTGGATCAGTTGGGGTAAGAAAGTCCTCTCAGTCATGACATAGCCTCCTGTTCTATGATGCATGGAAGTCGGGCGCTTCAATGTGCATGGGGCGTGGCAGGCGACCTGCCCGAGGCCGTTTTCCCTCAGTACAGGTACCTGCTTTCCTCAGATCTCCGTGACCCTGACACAACGGGAGGCAAAGGAGCAGCCGCCGGCATCTCCCTTGCTCAGCTTGGCACCCTTTCACCTCCTCCCCAAAAAAGCCACGAGACACCCGTTGCCTTCGGGCAGGGGGAGTCTTCGTGGCCGCGCATCCATTCCACCTTTATTTATTAGCCTCCGCCTCGGCGAATGTCAAGGCTCAGTTGTCCCAAATGGGATTTCTCACACTCTGGGCGTCCAGACAGTCATCTTTTTAGTGAGGGCCTTACGGATTAGCCCCTCCCTTTGCGCTGTACGCCGCTTCGCTTTCCTGCCCCATAGAAATGGATAATTGCTTTGGGCTAGTTCCTACTCCTAAAAGGGTGCATGTCATCTGGGGACGATTCGTTTCAGGACAAGGAAATTGAAATCGGCGAGAGTCGATTGAAGTGTTGAGTCCATTGCCGGAATCGAACGTCTTGAATTCTTGTTCGAAGGGGTCGATGAAGGATATCCGGTCTCTGGCAGGGTAACTAGCAACTTCTAGATTGAAATTTTGAAAGACGTCCCTTAATTCCTATGAAATCGAAATGGAATCGGATTCCCGGCCTTTCTGCGCCCTCTTTCGATCTTTACCCGAGCATATCCCCCGGGTGGATTTTTCAAGGAATTCGGCCAGTCTCAGAACGCACGTGTTCGAATCATCGCGGAGCCTTTTCACGATTTCCGAGCGGGGCAAATGGCTCCAGAAAATCATCTTGAAGGCCTCTTTGATGGCTTCTCGATCCTCCAGAGAAAAACCCGCCCTTCGCAATCCAACTCCATTAACACTGACCACCTGTCCGGTTTCGGCGCCAACAACCAGGGAATAGTGAGGGCAGTCTTGGGCTATGCGGGAACCGCCGCCAATCATGACGAAATCCCCGATCCTGCAAAACTGGTGGATCACGGTATTTCCAGAAATAAAACTATAGTTCCCCAGGGCAATATGGCCTGCCAAAAGCACGCCATTACAGATGACATTATGGTCCCCCATGATGCAGTCGTGAGCGATGTGACCTGTTGCCATGATGAAATTGTTGTTTCCGATGATGGTCGCCTCGTTTTCATACAACGAACGATTAACCGTACTTTGCTCACGAAAAATATTGTTATTGCCAATGATAACGCCACTTTTGGTCCTGGGATCAAAACCCCGACTCTGCGGAGCTTCACCCAACACTGCTCCATGGAATACCTCGTTGTTGTTTCCCATTTTCACCCCTGCACAGATCTTCACACAGGAGTCAATGACAGAATGCTCTCCGATATCGGCACCATCGGCGATAATGGAATAAGCGCCGATCGATGTGTTTTTACCGATGACCACATCCTTTCCGATGATGGCTGTATCATGAATCTTTGGCATAAAAGGGGAGATCTCTCCACGAGCGACACTCATTCATCGGAGCAAGTTCTTCTGGATCCCTTTGAAGGCCTATTCTGACTTTCAAGTTGGGCCAAACGCCTTTCCATGTCTCGCACCTCCCTGCGAATGTCTGGAAGTTTGGTCAGGAGGTGGTAGGCTCGAAGCGCCTGAATGCTTGGGATGGCCGGGTAGCCGAGCCATCGACCCGGACCGATGTCCCGCACCACACCAGACTGAGCACCCACAATAGTCCCGGGTTTGAGCTCCACATGATCGCTGATGCCCACCTGTCCTGCCAGGACGCAGTGGTCACCCATCCTCACGCTACCGGATATGCCTGTCTGAGCGACGATGATACAGTGTTTACCAATTTCGCAATTATGTCCAATTTGAACCTGGTTGTCGATTTTGGTCCCGGTAAGGATACGCGTGCTCCCCATGGTTCCACGGTCAATAGTGCAATTGGCCCCGATCTCAACGTCATCTTCGATTTCTACGGTGCCCACTTGGGGGATCTTCTCGTGCGTACCGGATGGCATGGTGACATATCCAAAACCATCACTACCGACGACAGTTCCCCCGTGTATTCGTACCCGCCTTCCGATCCGGGTCCGAGGGTAAATGGTCACATTGGGAAAGATCTCGGTATCGTCGCCGATGATGCTCCCTTCCCCAATGGAGACATTGTGATGGATCTGGACGCCAGCGCCCAATGTGACATCCGCGGCAATAACCGCCCCTGCACCGATAAGAATCCCAGGCCCCAGACGGGCCTTAGAAGAGACGACCGCCCGTTCGTGAATCCTAGCGCCCCTCTTCGTCTCAGGGTGGAACAACTTCAGGAGCCTGATCAGGGACAGACGGGGATTGCTCACCCGGATGACGTTCCCCTGAATTTCCATCAGCTGGGTGGAAACTACAAAGGCAGAGGCCTTGCTTTCCCTTATCCCAGAGGCGCGCCTTGCATCAAAGACCACACTGAGATCCCCATGACCGGCCTTCTCTAGGGGAAGGACTCCTTTGATAACCAGTTCCGGGTCACCATCCAGCTTGCCATTTACCTGTTCAGCAATCTCTCTTAGCGTATAATCCATTTCTTTCTTCCTTTACCCCGATGTTGAAAAAAGGCGCCTCAACAGCACGAAATGTGCGATCATACAAGCCTAAAGGCTGATAATCGTAGAAAACCGAGGACTCTACCATGTGGAATTCCTGGTTCGGGGTCAATTTAGAGGTTTCACACTCGAATAATAGATTCTTATCAAGATCGATCCAGAATTTTTTCAACATCGGGCTTACGAAGATCCAGACAACAGGCAGAGATTCCGGGCCTTCGGTCTCTTTATCTGTGCCGCTTCCATGGCCTTGCGGAGGATCACCCGAGCGGCCCTTTCCGGTCCTCCCGTTTCTCCCAGTTGGATTGGGACCGCCTGCATTTGGTTCCTCATACTGGCCTGCCTAGCGGGATCCCGAAGGATGGCCCAGGCCCGAGCCGCCACCCTTGAGCCCAGAACTTGTGATTGTATAAGCTCTGGAACAATCTTTTTTCCCATCAGGAGATTGGGCAGCCCCACCGTCTTGGATTCGATGAGTCCGGTCGCATCCAGCAGTTTCACGGCCATCCAGCTCACCCGGGACACCTTGTAGAGGATGATCATGGGCAAACCCATCAAGGCTGCTTCCAGCGTTACCGTGCCCGAACAGAGGATCGCCATATCACTGGCGGCCATGGCCTCGCGACTGTCGCGGTTCAGATGGATCCATCGATCTAGACCAGCCCTGCGAACCTGATCTTCTATCTTCCTCTCGAAACACGAATCGGCCATTGGCAAAATGAATTGGAGGGAAGGCTCTTCTGACACCATTCGGCCCACCACATCGAGTAAGACAGGGACGAGATAATTCAATTCGTGACCGCGGCTGCCCGGCAGGAGAGCCACCAAGGGGTGGTCTGCGCTGAGCCCCAGGGATTGTCGGACCGTGTCGCGATGTTTTGGGGAGATTTCCTTTATCTGGTCAAGCAGGTAGTGGCCCACAAAGACCGTGTTGGCCCCGGCTCGGCGGTACACGGAATCCTCCTGGGCGAAAGATGTCAGAATCTGGTCATAGCTTCTAGCAATGATGCCGGCGATCCCTCTCCACAGCCAGACCTGCGGGGGAAAATAGGACATGGTGAAGACCTTCTTGAACCTGAGCCACCGGCTCAACAGGAGATGAAAGACGTCGTGGCCGATCAGGACCGCCACATCCGGTTTTTCCTTTAGCACATGGGCGCGGATGTTCTTAAAGCTCCTTACAACAGCAGGAATGGTCACCAAGGGCTCGCTGATACCCACCGAACCGAGACGATTGCTGTTGAAAAGGAGCTGTACGCCCGCCTTTTCCATCCGTGCCCCACCCACGCCGGAAAGGGCAACCTTTGAGTGAACAGCACGAAGCCCTTTGGCCAGATTGGCCCCAATCAGGTCTCCAGATACTTCACCTGTGCTAAGGAGTATGCTGATCTTAAGGCCCCCGTTCAGTGGCAGAGCGAGTTCCTTTTGGATATCCCTCATTCTTGACCCTGTGCACGAAAACCAGGTCATAGATCTGATTCCTGGCTTTGAGGCATCTCATGTCGTAACAAAGCGGGTCGAGAAGCCCCTCTAATGCTGCCAGATTATGACCAGCGTGCCGTTTATTGTCAAGATGGTAGAGATGGGCATAGGTCCATCGCCTTCCAGCAGAAAGGGCCTTGAGATGAATAGACAATTTGTTGGTTAGTGCCCCTTTTCCATAAAAGGTCGTAGTGCCTCCACAACCGCCTTTGAAGCCCCTGGGGGCCCCGCAAGCCTTTTCAAATCCTCTGTGATCTGGGCCCGCCACTTTTCGTCTCGCGCCATCCTTTCAACGGTGTTGACCACTTGAAAAGGCCTTATCCAGCCACGCAATTCAGGGACCACTTCCCGCCCGGCTTTCAGGTTGGGATGGGAAAAAAAGGTGAATCGCTTCAAGACGGCCAGCATGATCTTCTGTTTGAGGCATTTTCCCATCATTCCAAGGATTGCATCCATATAGACAGGAACCCCGGGCGATGGATTTGACCCTAGTCGATAGTAAGGCGCAAGGACGACCATGGGGATGCCCATGAGCATTCCTTCAGCCGTACAGGTCCCTGGCAGCATGACAACCATGTCGGATCGGGCAAAGACCTCTTCTGAAGATAGGATCGGGATGCCTTTGTTGGCTCCTTCGGGGATGCTGCAGTCTTGATCTCTCATCCTTGTGTCATGAAAGTCTCTGGAAGTCCCAGATCTCTTTCGTGACATCAAACGCATGAAGGCTCCATGTGACAGGTACTCCGATTTCGCGAAAAGAAATTGGGCGTTTTCGATCTTTTTTGCGACCCTTCTTGAAAGGAACAGAAAGAAGGGCGCCATGTATCTCACCTGATAAGGTCGGCTCCCGGGAAAAAGTCCTATGGTGATCTTCTTGCCGTTTGAACCACGGCACTGGCCCCCGGTCTTGCGGTAAACCCCGTTCAGGGCGTCTACAAATAGACTTCCTACGACCAGATAGCGCCCCCCTGACCTTTCAATCATGCGCCAGGAGGCATGGGCGGGCTTTTCCGAAAGGAAGACCTTTCGAAAACCTCGGTGGCTCCGAATCCGCCTGCCTTCCGAATAAACCAGGGCCGGACACCTCAGCCGCCTGGCAAGAAGGAGACTGAAAATCGGCTCCCCGCCCATGTGAAGCAACGCCCTTGGTGGGCCGGGGGCCTTCAAGGCAGCGATCGAATCCCCCAAGGCGAGGACACAAAGGTTTCCTCTGGCCAAGTACACCCGGTGTCCTCCGGGGAGACGGGATATCACCTCCTGCTCGGTTCCAACGGAAAAGGCACTCTTCCATAACCAAATGGATATGTGCCATGGTCGCCGCTGCCGGTGGATCTCCTCAAGAAGGGGTCGGACCAGGCCGGACAACTCCCCCGGGCCGCTGGCGGTCACTACCAGGTGAGGGAGGCCTTCCTTGCTTCTCTTCTTTCCGGCGTTTTCGCTCATCCGTCGCCAGATCCTTAAATGCCTGCGAACCAGGCTCGATCCCGATGCCTTCCATGGCCTTTTAAAGGAGGTCAAGCTCTTTTTGAATATGGGTCAATTTTTCTGCGTTCTTAATTTTTTTGGCCTTGATGGCAAGGATTGCAACCTTGTCTACCAGCTCTCCTATGGGCACAGGGATTTTCATGAAGACGAACTCTCTAGGACAATTCTCGTCTGGTCATTCCCTCGGGTTTTTCCTGCTGGGATGACACTGTAGGCGGTTTCGGGGCCACGGAAAAGACGAGTTTCGAGGCGCTTGCTTTCCCAGAGCGAGTGTAGTGAAGCCGGGTTTTAGTGTCAAATGGAAAGTTCTTAACCGAAGAAAGGATTCTTGAAGTTCTCGCAAAACACCGTTACAGTTCAAAACAGTTCAAAGAAGGCGTGGCATAGAAAATTCGATCAGATGGCTTTCCAATGATTTCCCATCCGCTATTTTTCATAGACCCTATGGATACCCCGCCGATCCCATTTCTTACGCTATGGGGGCTGTGGTGCTTGCAGGCGATAGCCTGTGCCCTGCAGGTTCGGTGGTTTGCCAGTAGAATCGGTACAAGAAAAACCCCTGTTCAGCACAGGTATTGTCCGAGAGCAACGGTGATCGTCCCGGTCAAAGGGGCCGAGAACGATATCCCTGCATTGATTCAATCCCTCTCCAATCAAGACTATGATGATTATCAGCTCTTGTTCGTTCTTGAGGATGAAAACGATCCGGCATACGACGTTCTGTCCCGTGAGTTGGCTGGCCGTCCCAAGATACCATCCAGGGTGGTGACAGCGGGACTATCTCCACCTTATCGGAGCCAGAAAGTCCATAACCTGTTAAAGGCGCTCGCCTTTCTGGAACCTGAGGCCCACGAACATGACGTGTGGTGTTTTGCCGATTCCGACATAGTTCCAGCTCCGGAATGGCTGGCCTATCTGGTGGCACCCCTTGAAAATACGAAGCAAATAGCTGTTACAACAGGCTATCGGTGGCTCATTCCTGAGCCGGTTCCAGGAAATGCAAAGACGTCGTTTTGGTCGACCCTGGCAAGTGTCATGAATAGCGTTACAGCCACGCTGCAGGGCAGACCGGACTTTAACCAGGCCTGGGGCGGTTCTATGGCCATACGGGTCTCAACTGCTAGAAGAGCCAACTTATGTGAGCGGTGGCGGGAGGTCTTGACCGATGATTATCCCATGACCGCCATGGCCCGTGATTTGGGGATGAGGGTGGAGTTTGTACCCAACTGCCTCGTGAAGACGCCTATTTCATTCACCTGCTCGGAGTTTTTCCGTTTCGCCCGCCGGCAGTACATGATTACACGCGTCTATTCGCCCTGGTTATGGCTGCTGGCCTTGACCGCCACCTGGCTTTATACAGTGGCCTTTGTTACAGCCTGGGTCTATGCCGGCCTTTCCTTTCACCACGCACAGGATCCGTGGATCTGGCTTTGTCCACTGTCAGCGGTGCTCGTTGTTGGCACGGCGGACCAGCTCAGGGCAACTTATCGCAGGCGATGTGTCCAAAGGTTGTTCGGAAACAGGATCGCGGATGCGCTGAGAAAGCCCCTGCAACTGGATCGATGGGGAACCATCCTTTGCATGGCCATCCATGGGATGATCGTCTTCTGCAGCGCCTTTGGTCGCGTTATCGAATGGCGTGGCATTCGATACCGAATGAAGGGTCCTCGGGACATCCGACGACTTGAGGGTGATTGAGGTCGTCACCTCCTTTCAAACCTGACTTGAACTAAGTGGGGCATAGATCTCATCATTGTTTTTGTCCTGCAACTACGATGGCTTTTACCTCCACCGTGGCGTCACGAGAGAGAACCATTGACCTGGATGTTTCCGGATCACTGTCTCATACTTTCTGTTAATAAAAGTCATGATTTCTAAACATCTTTCCTTAAAATCGCCGTGTTTTTCAAAAGAATAGGGGCCATCAAACTGCAGCAGATACCTTCCATCAGCTTGCTTTAAGGAAAACGCAAATACAATGGGAGATTCATACCACAAATGGAGCCTGGCAGGACCGTCGGCCGTTACACTGGGCACGCCAAAAAAGGGGGCCATAAGAGAACTGGAAATGTCTCGCTGATCTGCCAAAAGTGCCAGGATTCCGTTTTGTCTCAGGTGACGGGCGATGCGGTGATTAAGGCCCCTGCCATGATAGAAGCATTTGACCCCACCCTTTCCTTCCCTTATTCTCGTCAACCATCGATCCGTGTAAGGGTTGTACTGTCGTTTCAAGACAGTGGCTACATCGTATCCGAGTCGCGAGCCCAAGACGCCCAGATATTCCCAGTTTCCCAAATGCGCCGTTATGATCAGCACCCCCTTTTTTTCGCGCAGGGCCTCATCCACGGCCTTGTGGTTCCCGGCCTGCAAAAATCCCGGAAGGTTCTCTGCTTCTAGCTTATCCAATTGCAGATATTGCAAGACGCCAGCAGCGATATTCACAAAAAGGGTCTTTACGATCTGCTCCTTCTCAGCGCTTGAAAGGGGTTTCTCTCTGAAGATAATGTCCAGATTGCCATAGGCCCATCGCTTATCTCTTCTGTCCAGATGGAAAGCCAGTGTCCCCGCCATCCGGGCAAGGATGGGGGTCATTCTCCGGGGCAAGAAGGAGAGGAGTGTCCCCAGGGGAATGACCAGGATGGCTTCAAGAATGAAACCCAATTGAGGCAAAAAACTGGTTTTTCTTTTTCGCATTTGATGGAAGTTGGTGAAGTCTGACATCTGATCTGAGGATGCGGCAGTATACCCCAAAAAGACCCCGGGGCGTCAAGTAACAAGCGAACGCTCTATTCCATTTTTTATTTGATATATCGACGGCTTGTGCGAGACCAGATTGAAAATGAATTGAATGAGACAAATGGGCATATTCATACCTTGAATTCTCCATGTACTCACGAGCAGAGAGTTGCGTCCTTTCCGCTGCCGGTTATATTCGTCCTGGTCGTCTCCCTGCCCCTCCGCCTCCTTGTTGCAGCGACCCTGGGGCCAGGGTTTGATGAGGCCCACTATTATAGTTACGCCCTCAGGCCGTCGCTGAGTTATTTCGACCATGTATCAAGAGAAAGGGCTTAATCTTGGGTGCAATCTTGGTTGTGGCAAAACGTTGTTTATCTTCTCTTCTATCGGCCGCCGGGTTTGATCTTGACCCATATCCCCATATTCCTTAAAGTAGCTTTGCAAGAAGGCGAATCCTTATCTGCAAAAACGATTCCAGCATGAGTCTCATTAGAAGAGCTTCAAACAAGTGTTTTTTCAGGAATATTTGGTGACCGTGTAACTCTGTGTATAAGGATAAAGATACTATCGCCTTACTCTAGAAGAATTGTGCTCTTAATGGCGTCTAAGACCCTGACCTTGGGTCATCGCCTCACAGGTGGTAGCTTTTCAGTCTAAGTGAAAAAGGCCAAGAATCATTGCGGAATGGATCTATTCGATAAAATCTGTATTCTGGAAACGACTCTGGCGGCCAATATGTTCAGGATGAGAAAGCCTTTGGCATGTCACTTCTCCATTACAAATCGTTGTCCCTGGAAATGTGTGTACTGCGGATTCAAGAATATGCACAAGAAGGAATGCACTACCCATGATGCTATCCGGATTATTGAGTCGCTGGCCGACATGGGCAACAAACGTCTACATTTGGTGGGTGGTGAACCTCTTTTGAGAAAAGACGTGGGATATCTGATTGCTGCAGCCAAGAACCGGGGATTATATGTCACCATGGCCACAAGCGGTATTAATCTG
>CAYVMN010000117.1:0-14750 GCA_964452575.1 uncultured Desulfobacteraceae bacterium
GCACAGGCTGTGAAGAATTTGGGTTACGTCCTTTGGAAAAAAGACCCTCGCGGTCCGTCATCTTATTCCTCAGTGTTTTCAAAGCGCTAAAGTGTTACAAATGGTTAAATAGTTGAATAGTTATTCAACCGTTTTTCGTTTAGGTACTTGACTAACCCTATCCTCAACTACTCATTTGGGTGATTATGGCGTTGCCCTCTCGCGGATCTCTTGGATCAACTTGGGGACGATTTTCCTGAAATCCTCCACCACTATCACATCTGAGGTCTCAAATATCTCGGCCCTAGGGTCTCTGTTTATGGTGATGATATGTTCAGACTGATCCATGCCCACGACGTGGTGCATGACGCCGGATATGGCTATGCCGATATAGAGCCGGGGCCGCACCGTCTTTCCGCTCTGCCCTATCATCTGCCCTTCATCGGCCCAACCTTCATCAACAGGAGGACGGGTTGCCCCTATGGCACCCCCTAAGACCTCGGCCAGTTCCTCTACCATGCTCCAGTCTTCCTTGCTGCCGATCCCCCATCCGCCTGCCACAACCACCTCGGCCTTTTGCAGAGGCAGTTCCTGGGGCTTCTCTCGCTTGACCTCCAAGACCTCGGGGCCAAGGTCCCCCTCCGGCAGATTGATGTTGATCTCCAGGATCTGTCCCTTTCTCTCCTCCGGATTGAGGGGCCTCATGGTCCCTGGCATTACTGTAGCCATCTGAGGCCGATGATCAGGGCACGAGATGGTGGCAATAACACCTCCCCCCCACCCGGGAACGATCTGGAGGAGGTTTCCGTTACCGTCCAGTTTGAGGTCAATACAGTGTGCGGAGAGGCCTGTCCTGAGCCTGGCGGCTACCCTGGGGGCAAGTTCAACCCCCATTGAAGTGGCCCCCATAAGGAGGATCTCGGGCCCATAGTCCTTCACCATCGCCTCAATAACAAGGGAATAGGGGAGGGTTCGATAGGCGCCTAGCCTGGGATCATCAGCGAGAAGCACGGCGTCAGCCCCATGATTGAAAAGGATTTGGGAAAGGGCCCTTATGTTGTCACCCAGGAGTATTGCCGTAACCTTACCTTTTCTCTGATCAGCAAGATCGCGGGCCTTGCCGAGGAGCTCCAGAGCCACCTCCTGGAGTTCGCCGTTGCGCTGTTCTGCAAATACCCAGATACCGTTATGATGTTCTGTGTTCATGAAGGTATCTTTCTTTCTCTAAATAATGCCGTACTGGTGAATTCTCTCTACAAGCTTACGTACGATATCCTCTGGAGGGCCTTCAAGCCGCTCCTTTGCCCTTTTGAACTTTCGCAGTTCAAGGCCCGCCATCTTGGTGGGGGATCCGTCGAGGCCGATAAGGCCTGCATCTATTTTTAACTCAGCATTGGAAAGGACCTTGATCTCTTTCGATTCAGCAGCCAGGATGCCGGCAAAGGGGGTGTACCTGGGTTTGTTTAGTTCCTTACGCACGGATATGACTATGGGGACATGGGCCTTGAGCCTTACATGGCCGTGCTCGATCTTCTGGGTCACGACCAAGGTGTCACCTTTTTTCCAATCCAGGGCAGTCACGTGCATTACGTTGGGGAGATCCAGGAGTTCCGCCAGTTGGGAACATACCTGGGACGTGGACCCGTCAAGGGTCATGTTGCCGCAAAGCACTAAGTGGAATGCCCCTATCCACCTGCATCCGGCTGCAAGGATATGCGCTGTCGCCAGGGTATCAGAACCTGCAAACGCCGGGTCGGATAACAGTATGGCCCTGTCGGCACCCATGGCCAGCCCTTCCCTTAGGATTGGGATGGTGAAAGGTGGTGCCATGGAAAGCAGGACCACCTCCCCGCCACGGGAATCCCGAACGCAGAGGGCTGCCTCCAGGGCATGTTTATCCAATGGATTGATGATGCTCGGAATCCCTTCCCGCCTCAGGGTCCGGGTTTCAGGGTTCATGGAGACCTTGTCCCAGTGTCGAGGATCCGGCACCGGCTTGACACAGACGATTATTCTCTTCATACATCTGCCTAAACCAGGCCTATGCCGCAACCGAAATAGTGTCCAGTGGGCACATTTCAGAGGCGCCTGTCTTTAAATTCCAAATCTCAAGCACCAAATTGTCCTTCGGACTCCCCACCTACCGGTGGGTCCCCAGTTTTCCAAACAAATTCCAAATCCCAGAAACCAAACACAAAACACCACACCCTGAACCTCTGAACCTTTGAATCTCTCAACCCCTATATCTGTTTGTTATTTCGAATTTTTGTCATTGGAATTTACTTGTTATTTGAGATTTGTAACTTGGAGTTTCCCCAACAAATATCTTCGCTTCTTGCATAGAAGTTGCAAACTAAGACTCCAATTACTTCTTGAACGGTGCCAGCGCCGCCCTTGCAAGGACGACCTTTGCAATCTCTGCAGTGCCCCCTGCCGGGACAGTAACCATGGCATCCCTTAGCAATCGCTGGACCGCATACTCCCTCATAATACCGTAGGAGCCGTGAATTTCTATTGCCTTTTTGGCGGCATTTACCGCTGCTTCACAGGTATAGTATTTGGCTAGGGCACCTTCGTTGTCACAGCGCATGCCATTGTCTTTGAGCCATGAGGCCCGGTAGCAAAGCAGACGGCAGATTTCCAGCTGAGAATAGATCTCGGCCATATAAAATTGGATGGCCTGAAGGGCACTGATCGGTTTGCCATAGAGCACGCGTTCGTTGGCGAATTTGCCAGCCTCCTCATAGACGGCGGTCAATATGCCCAGGGCCGTGGCCGCCATGCCGGTTCGCCCTGTCTCGCTGATGGTCTTGATGGCCACTGCCAGTCCGCCTCCCTCCTGACCCAGCAAATTCTCCTTTGGAACCTCACAGTTATCAAATGCCAGCTCGCCTGTGTTGGCTCCCCTGAGCCCAAACTTGTTCTCCTTTCGCCCCAGCTTTGCACCCGGCGCATCCTTGTCAACAATAAAGGCGCTCAATCCCTTGGCTCCCTCTGCAGTTCGCGCAATGACCACCCAATAATCAGAGGTGTGGGAATTGGTAATAAAGCATTTTCTTCCATTCAGGATGTATTTGTCCCCCTTCAATTCGGCCGAGGTCTTCATTCCAATCACGTCAGATCCGCCACTTGGCTCTGTGACCGCCACACAGCCCATGGTCTCTCCCTTTGCCAGGGGAGCCAGGTATTTTTTCTTCTGTTCATCTGTGCCAAAATCATTTATTACTGCACAGCCCATGTGATGCACCTGGAGCGCCATCGGCATTGCCCCACAGACCCTGCCGAGTTCTTCCAGTACAATCGTCCGAGCCACATATCCAAGCCCCACACCACCATAATCGGGTGGGGTAATTACCCCGGTAATTCCCACCTCAGCCATGGGCTTCAGGAGTTCGGTCGGGAAATCTCCTGTCTTCTCCATGGCCTCCATCTTGGGTGGGACCTCATTTTCAGCAAATTCCCTTACAGCCTTTCGCAGCATCTCTTCTCTTTCAGAAAACTTGAAATCCATGACATCTTCCTCCTTATTCGGTGTTTAAATCAGAGACAGATTACCTCTGTCCTCGGTGCTTGCAGCGCCCAATATGTCATTAACGGGGGTACCTTGGAAGCCATTTTGGAGAGAATCGCCTTAGGGGCCTGGAAACTTGCCCCCCATCTTGGTCCTTATAATGGATCAGTTATGAGAAGGCAAACCTTTTCTGGGTGTGGGTCACTTCAAAAGGCTATTCTTGAATTGAACCACCGAATCGTTAGACGTGAACGGAAGCCACTCCGGCCTTGACTATGTCAGACACTATCTATAAGGTATGAAAGGCTCTTGGAGCCAGTAAGGCCTTGAAACCGGAGAGGAAACACAAGGAGGAGCCGAAGCCATGGCAGACGCTGATATCCTGAGAGGAAAAAAGATACTTGCGGTAGATGATGAACCTGACATCCTGGAGACCCTTGAAGAGATCCTCGAACAGTGTGATGTTGAGACCACTACCAAATTTGAATCCGCCAAGGAGCTCCTTGAGAGCAAGACGTATGATGCGGTCATACTGGATATCATGGGGATAAGGGGATTTGATCTCTTGGATATTGCAGTAATGAGAAAGATCCCTGCCCTGATGCTCACGGCCCATGGTCTGAACGTCGATAATCTGGTGGGTTCAATCAAGCTGGGGGCCAAATCCTATATTCCCAAAGACAAGATCGGCGAGATAGACATCTATCTCAAGGAGATATTTCTGGCAAAGGAGAAGGGTATTGAGAAGTCGGGGAACTGGTTTGCCCGTTTGAGTTCCTTCTTTGATGAACGGTTCGGTCACGGGTGGAAGAACAAGGATAAGAAGTTCTGGGAGGAATTCGATGAGACCTACAAGGTTTCAAAGGATGAGCTTGAGAAGATCATGTAAGGCTCTGGTGGTCCTTGAACGGGGGCTTCAAGAGGATAGGGCAGTGGGGGAGGGAATGGATCAAGTGTGAGAGGAGAACAGGATGCTTGTCTTAACGGAGAAAAAGGGTCCGGTGACGACGATTATCATAAATCGGCCTGAGGTGCGGAATGCGGTTGATAGGCCCACAGCAGGGGAATTGGCAGAGGCATTCCGCAGGTTTGAGGCAGATGAAGAGGCCCGGGTTGCTGTTCTTACTGGAGCAGGCGGGTGCTTCTGTGCGGGCGCGAATCTAAAAGGTCTTGCCGATGGCCGTGCCAACCGCCTGGAAGAAGAGGGCGATGGCCCGATGGGGCCAACCCGCATGTGGCTGGATAAGCCGGTCATAGCAGCCGTGGCAGGTTACGCAGTGGCCGGCGGCCTTGAACTTGCGCTCTGGTGTGACATGCGAGTGGTGGAAAGGGATGCCATTTTCGGGGTCTTCTGCAGGCGATGGGGTGTGCCTTTAATCGATGGGGGTACTATCCGGCTCAGCCGGCTCATCGGCCAATCCCACGCCCTGGATATGATCCTCACCGGCCGGCCTGTAGGGTCTGAGGAGGCCTTGCGTATGGGGCTTGCGAATCGGGTGGTAGATACAGGTACTTCGCTGACAGAGGCCTGGAAATTGGCAGAACAGATCTCACGTTTCCCCCAGCGGTGCATGTTGAGCGATCGTCGTTCCCTATACGAGCAGTGGGAGCTCTCTTCCCAAGCGGCCTTGCGAAATGAATTCCGTTTGGGCATGAGTACGGTTTTGAGTGGTGAGACCCTTGAGGGCGCCAGTCGATTTATAAAGGGTGCAGGCCGGCACGGAACATTCGATCAACAATAGGCGTATCTGTTCACGGGGTAGTGGAAACCCCAAATCCTAAATCACAAATAACAAACAAATTCCAATGACCAAAATCTCAAATTCCAAACATACATTCTTCGGGGGTCTCTTTTCAGAGATCTGCACAACCCGGCCCCACTCCCGGGCAACGGCAGCTTAGCTCTAAAATTTTTCCCCCTTAGAGCCCCTCAGGGTACCGCCGCTTGAACGGTCCCCCTTGCTGCCTTTACCAGAGAGAGTTTTCACCCTTGGGGGCTGCGGACGGAAGCAACACCCTTTTTTGGTGTAGCTCCCTGAGAAGAGACCCCCCGGCTCCCGTTTCAAGGGGCTAACAATGATACGAAATTTGAAATTAGAAGACGAAGCAGTAGGTGAATCCGCTCCAATTTCGAATATCTTTACGCGGGAATACCCCGCCGGCAAGAGCGAACTTGGTGCTTGTAATTTGGGGTCTTAGAGACTCTGTGAACGGTTACCGGTAGGCTTTCGTGAATAATAACTATACAGACGGGGGCTCCGATGATTCAAGAGAACATATCCAGACAAGAGAGATTCGAGGCGGCAGTGGCCCTGGAGACAACGGACCGGGTGCCTGTTATGCCCCTGATGACCGCCTTTGCTGTCCGGGCCCAGGGTATGACCCAGGGAGAGGCATGGCGCGATGTGGACAAGGGATTTCGGGCCATGCTGGATACCTTCAATGACCTGGGTGGATTCGATAAACTTTACAAGCCCAATCTGTTTTGGCCGATGATCGGAGGCCGGTTTTGCTCAACACCAGTCAGGGTCTTGCTTCCGGGAAGACAACTCCCTGAGGATGCACTGAACCAGATCGACGAAAGGGAGCTTTTCAGCCGGGAAGACTACGACAGGCTTGCCGCCCTGGGCTGGAATGCCTTCTGGGACGAGCAATACGAGGTGATAAGCGGTGGCCGCAGCATTGAACAGCTCGCCCGTTCTCAAGACAGGTTACTGGATCATTATATAAAAGAGGTAGAGGCCTACCAGAGCCAGGAAATATATCCCCTCTTCGGGGCCTACGTGGATTCCACCGTGATGGCCTTTTCAATGGCCAGGACCTTGACCCAGTTTACCATGGATCTTTACGAGGCACCGGAAAAGGTCAAGGCCGCCATAGATGCCTCGTGCGACGATCTGATCCAAAACGCACTGGATGTCATCTCCCTGACTAAGATCCCGCTGGTATTCATTGTCCTGGAGAGGGGCTCCGGGTTCTATTATCACTTGGATGTTTTCGAAGAGTTCGAATGGCCGTACCTCAAGCGTTACGTGGACGCGTTCCTTTCCGAAGGAATAACCCCGTGGTTCCATTTCGATACGGACTGGGGACTGAACCTTCCATACCTGAGGCAATTACCCAGGGGCAAGTGTGTGTGCGATCTGGACGGGACCACAGATATCTTCAAGGCAAAGGAGATCCTGGATGGACATATGTGTATAAGCGGCGACGTTCCTGCCTCCCTCTTGACCCTGGGTACAAAAGACCAGGTGGTCGAGTACTGTCAAAGGCTAATAGACGAGGTGGGCCGCGGAGGCGGATTCTTCCTCACCACAGGCTGCGAATGCCCAATAGATGCCAAGTTTGAAAATGTGAAGGCGATGATTGATGTGGTAAAGACCTATAAGGGGAAAAGTTGATCAATCTAAAAAGGTTTAAGAGACAGGATTGGAAGATATGGAAGAGAGACTGAAACAGGCATTTTTGGGCATGAAGAGGTATGAGGCCATAAACACTGTAAAGGAAGGTCTTGAATCAGGAGCCGATCCCCTTGAGATCCTGAGGGTTTGTCGTGAGGCCATGGCCGAGGTAGGGAAGAGGTTTGAGACGGGAGAGTTCTTCCTTAGCGAGCTGATATATTCGGCCGAGGTCTTTAAGGCCATTAGCGCGCTCCTGGAGCCCCGGCTCATTTCCAGGGAAAAGGAGGCAGACACCAAAGGGGTGGTAGTGTTCGGGACGCCTCTGGGTGATATCCACGATCTTGGCAAGAACATCGTGATAACCATGATGCGGGCCCAGGGCCTCACTGTCCATGACCTGGGGGTCGATGTACCGCCTCAGAGGTTCGTTGATGAGATCCAGAGGACGAATGCCTCCATCCTGGCACTCTCGGTACTCATAACTCCTGCCTTTGAATCCATGAGGGAGGTTATATCCATGCTGGAGGAGAAGGGGCTGAGAACAGATATCTTTGTGATTATCGGCGGCGGCGTTACCACAGAACTTGTCAGGCGGGACGTGAGGGCCGATGCCCAGACGCTGGACCCCACAGAGGCCATCCGGCTGTGCATGAATCATTTGGAAGGATCCGGAGGGATGAAAAGATATGAGCGTGCTTAGAAATCAGGCCAACCATCGTTTCCTCCTGTGGTAGTGCTTCACATCCCGGTAGCTCTTCTTTCCCACCTCAGTAAGCCCAAGGTAGAATTCCTTTACGTCTGCGTTGTCCTTGAGGGTTGCGGAATCCCCATCCAGGACAATTCGTCCATTCTCCATGACGTAACCATATTCCGCATACTCAAGGGCCATTGCCGCATTCTGCTCCGCCAGGAGCATTCCCACCTTTTCTTCGCGGTTCAGGCGCTGGATGATGTTGAAGATCTCTTCCACCAACAGCGGCGCAAGCCCCATTGAGGGCTCATCCAAGAGCATGATCCTCGGTTTTGCCATCAAGCCCCTTCCGATTGCGCACATCTGCATCTCACCGCCAGAGATGTAACCGGTCTTGGCGTTGCGACGCTCCTTAAGGCGGGGGAAGTACCCGTAGACCATCTCAAGGGCCGCTCTAATCCCTTTTGTATCCCGCCCCCTTGTATAGGCCCCGGTGAGAAGATCATCTTCAACGGTCAAATGCTCAAAGGTATGCCTCCCCTCCATGATCTGGACGAGGCCCATTTTGACCAATTGGGGGGCAAACAGTCTGTCCACCCGCTTCCCATCAAATTCCACCGTCCCCTTGGTCACCTCGCCACGCTCCGCTTTTACCAGATTCGAGATGGCCTTGAGGGTCGTGCTCTTGCCCGCGCCGTTGGCGCCAAGCAAAGAGGCTATCTGTCCCTCATATACATCAAGCGAGATACCCTTCAGAACAAGGATTACATGCTCGTAAATGACCTCAATATTGTTGACTTTCAGTAACGGACCCGCCTCTGGTGTCATAATGACCTCTCATGATCTTGCTCCCACCTGCCGTCCGCCCTGGCGCGTGCCAAAGCGGACGGGGCAGGCAAGCGGTGTAATAATTTGAGATGATTGGTCAAATAATGGTTACTCTTTAGAACAGTCTCGCAATGTAATCCCTTTTTCCTTGGCATATTTTGCTGCGGATTCCTCGACCATTTTTCTTACATACGCCTTCATGGGTTCAATCACAATTCCGGTTGCCACCCATTTATTGCCATCCCACTGCTGGAAGAAGACCTTTCCGCCTCCCTCATGATCCTCACAGGTGGTCCTGAGTGGTTCCATCAGGCCCTCGGCGCCGATCTCCTTTATCCTCTCTCTGGTGATGTTCAGATGTTCCAGTGCCCAGCGCATCTCTTCCGGGGTAGTCACCTTTATTCCGAATTTCTTCTGAGCCGTAAGAAGGGCCTCATGCATGATGAGCCCCGTGACAACGCCGCGGTTGTAATAAACGCTACCAACACGGGTGAAGGAGATATGTCCCTTCATGGTCCCGTAAACTTTGTCTACGATCCGCTGAACCACAGGGAAATCCCTGCCCACACCATGGAAGTTGGTGGAGTAATATCCTTTTGCGGCCGGTCCTGCAGGCAGTACGTCCTCTTCAGAGCCGCACCACCAGACACCCAGGATATGGTCCCTGGGGAAGCCCAGCCTGGCGGCCTCTTTTAAAGGCACGGTGCAGGAGACACCCCAGTTGCGGTTGATGACCCAGTCTGCCTTATACCTCCTGGCTATGTCCATCCACTGGGCCTTCTGGTCGATCCCGGGCCAGGAAACAGGGAAATGCCTCACCTCAAACCCATATTTTTTAGAGAGATCGTTCAGAATAGGTTTGGTCTCCTGACCGTAGGGGACGTCGATATAGAGGTTGGCAATCTTCAGCCCTTTCAGATACTTTCCCATTGTTGCCATATCCTTGCCGTCCCACCCTGCTTTCATGGCAATGAACTTGATCTTGGTCGTGTTCTGAGACCAATAGTGAACCGGGAAGTTAAAGGCCCATTTAAAGACCCGTCCGTCCGCAGCATCGGCGCGTCCATAGCCTATAAAGACCTCAGGGATGTGATCTTCGGCGCATTTGGGCAGCAGGGCATACGTAATACCCGTGCTGAAGGGGTGAATGACAAGAGGTTTGGGGTCGTGGGTTTTCACCCGCTCATAGCACTCGATTCCCCGGGCAACATTATAAGCGCTCTCACATTCCTCCCACTCATACATAATGCCGTTGATGCCGCCTTCTATGTTCATAAGCTCCATGAAGTCCTCCCAGCCACCTGCGGTACCGCTACCGCCTGCGGCAAAGGGACCACTCCAATACGAAATGACGGGCATATATACTTTAAGTGGTTCCTTTTTTTTCTCGGCAGCCAGGACCTGGCTGTAAGTCAGCATCAGAGCGGCCACCATGACCAAAGCAAAAAGCCCAAAAAATAGTTTACGTCCCATGCTTGCTTCCTCCTTTCCTTATGAAGAATAGTTAATTGAATGTTTGGTAAACCCTCTCCTTTGTCAGCCGGTTGGTTGGTCATTAATCAAAACTACCCATACCCTAAGCATGAGTGTCCCCTTCTCGATCCATTCGGTATTGTTGGTGTGGTAACAACCCATTAGCCAATCAATGAACAGATCATCTATATTACCAAGCTAATATGGAAAAGGCCAGAGCCGCATCTTGTCTTTGATTGTCTGCCAGAGTCTGGCCATACCATAGGGTTCCACAATGAGGAACAAGACGATCAGACCTCCGAAGATGATGGATTCAATATTGGAACGTATCTCGGAAGGCACCACCTCCATAAAGACTCCCATGAATTGGTTTATAACGATGGGGAGGAGGACAAAAAAGCCTGCCCCGAGAAATGAGCCCAGGATGGTACCCAGTCCTCCAATAATGATCATGCCCAGCAGGGCAAAAGAGACTAACACGTGGAACTCTTCAATATTTGCGGCGCCGTAATAGCAGAAGGTTATAAGGGCGCCTGCAACCCCGGCATAGAAGGTAGACACGGAAAAGGCGATCAATTTATCCCTGTATAGATTGACGCCGATAATCTCCGCAGCATAATCCACGTCCCTTACGGCCTGCCAATTACGACCCATCTGCCCCCGGACCAAATTTTTGGCAATGACCGTGAGAACGGTAAGCCAGCCCAGGGCCAGGTAGTATTTCTTCACCGGGGTATTGAGTTCCCAGCCAAACATCTGCATCTCAGGGGTTTCGACGGTTCCAAAGACACCGCCACTGACCCATTGCCAGTGCACAATGACCCACTGAATAATGAACTGGGATGCCAGTGTGGCAATGGCCAGATAGAGCCCTTTGATTCTTAAGGAGGGAAGGCCGAAAACGGCACCCACGACTCCGGAGACAATACCCGCACCCAGAATACTGGGCAACAGGGGAACATCATAGCGGCCATAGAGAATCAATGCGCTATAGGCCCCTACGGCCATAAAAGCCGCGTGTCCAATAGAGAGCTGTCCTGCGTAGCCTGCCAGTAGGTTGAGTCCAATGGCGGAAAGCCCAAAGCAGTAAAAGGGGATCATGATGTTGGTAAGCCAGTATTCACTCCCTGTCAATGGGATCACAATGAACGCCAGGATGAGCATGACCATAAAACCATATCGGTCCAGCGGGATAGGGAAAATGGCCATATCACTTGCATACGTATCCTTGTAATTTCCACATTCTCTGTAAAACATTGACTGGCTCCGCTTATACCCTCTCTATAATCTCTTTTCCAAACAGGCCATAGGGCCTGAAATAAAGCACAACAAGGGCCAGAAGATAGGGAAAGAAGGTCTGAATGCCTCCGCCGACATACGGCCCCACAAAGACCTCTGCCAGGTTTTCTCCTGCACCCACGATAAGGCCTGCGATGATGGCTCCCGGGATACTGTCAATGCCACCAATGATGAGTATCGGCATCGCCTTCCAGGCAATGTAGCCCAGGCTGAATTGAACCCCGAGTCTGGTTCCCCAGGCAACACCCGCCACAACAGCTACCAAGCCGGCAATGACCCAGGTCATGAACCAGGTCTTGAGCAGCGGGATACCAACCGAGAGGGCGGCCTCATGGTCATCGGATACCGCCCGAAGGGCCCTGCCGCTCCTCGTCTTTTGAAAGAACCAGACAAGTCCTCCCACCAGCAAGGCCGCAATACCCGTAAAGGTGAGATCAAAGCTGCTCAGGAATATGCCACCCACCTCAAAGGTCTTCTCCGGTATACCGAGGTTGAGTCCTTTTGCCTGTGTTCCATATATAGACTGCCCAATTCCTTCCAGGAGGTACATGATGCCGAAGGTGGCCATGAAAAGCATCATGGGAGGGCGGGCTACGAGGGGTCGCAGTATACCATAGACTATGATATACGCCCAGATGGTCATCACGCCCACCGTGAGGAGGAGTGCAAGCCACAGCGGGAGATGCATATATTGATACAGGAAGCCCACCAGGGCCAGGGCTGCAAAGAGGGTCATGTCACCCTGGGCCACGTTGAAGACATCCGAGGCCTTATAGATCAGCGCAAATCCCAGGGCAACCAGTGAATACATGATACCCACCATGAGCCCTGTGATCGTTACTTCAAAGAAGAATGTCATGGATTACCCTCCTGCCTACCGAGATATGCCTGAATGACCTTGGGGTTAGACTTGATCTCATCAGGGGTGCCTTCAGCGATCTTGTTTCCAAAATCGAGCACCACCACACGGTCGCAGATGTCCATAACAACCCCCATATCGTGCTCGATGAGGGCGATGGTATAGCCCAGTTCCTCATTGGCATCCAGGATAAATCGGGCAATATCCTCTTTCTCCTCGAGGTTCATCCCTGCCATGGGCTCATCCAGCAGAAGGAGCTTGGGCTCCGCAGCCAATGCGCGGGCCAGTTCCACCCTCTTTTGCAATCCATAGGGGAGCATGCTTGCGGGTGTCTTTCGGATGTTTTCTATCTGGAGGAAGTCGATGATACCTTCCACTGCTTGTCTGTGCCTTATCTCCTCCTTTTCGCTCATGCGCCAGTAGAGTGCCTGGGAGAAAATGTTTGAGTTCATTTTTATGGTCCGCCCCACCATGATGTTTTCCAGGGCGGGCATTCCCCTAAACAAGGCAAGGTTCTGAAACGTCCGTGCGATTCCCAGGGCTGCAATACGGTTCGGTTTTATCTTCTTTGTGAGTTCCTTGTCCTCAAAAAAAATGCGGCCTTCATCCGCCTTGTAAAAACCGTTTATGACATTGAGCAAGGTGGTCTTGCCCGCGCCATTGGGACCGATGATGGCCATGATCTCACCAGGATAGATCTCTAGGCTGACCCCATTCAGGGCCTTAAGACCGCCAAAAGTGATGCTGATATCTTCAGCTCGAAGTATCGGTTCCCCTTTTTCGTTCATGGGCAGCCCCTTTTTTAAAATGTCTCAGCATCCCGGATTTTCAGATTGGCCCTCATGGTGGTGGTCCGGCCGTCTTCGTATGTAAAGGTCGCTTCCACGTCAACGCTGTCTTTACCCGTGTAAAGGGCTTCTATGAGATTGCCGTATTTTTCAGCAACAAACTTCCTTCTCACCTTTCGGGTCCGGGTGATTTCCCCGTCGTCCGGGTTGAGCTCCTTGTGCAATAGCAAGAACCTCTTGATCTGGGCCCCTTTGATCTGGGGATCCTGGCTCAGGCTCTCGTTTACTCGCTTGATTTCAGTATCTATGAGGTCATATACTTCGGGTTTCTGGGCAAGATCCGTATAGCTGGTATAGGCGATATGTCTCCTTTCGGCCCAGTTTCCCACAGCCCCATAATCGATATCGATGAACGTGGTCACATAGTCCCTCCCCATTCCGTGGGCCACGGCTTCCTTGATAAAGGGACAGAATTTCAGCTTGTTCTCGATATATTTAGGGGCAAACATGGTGCCATCACGTAACTTACTGACATCCTTTGCCCGGTCTATGATCTTGAGGTGTCCATGATCTGTCAGATATCCCGCATCACCAGAATGGACCCACCCCTCTTCAAGGGTCTCTTTTGTCGCCTCCGGGTTTTTAAAATATCCCTGGAAGACACCGGGGCTCTTATACATCACCTCCCCATTGTCGGATATCTTAATCTCCAGCTCGGGAATCGGTTTCCCCACGGTTTCAAGGTCAATATCGTCATCCTTTTGAATAGAGATTATGGCACTGCTCTCGGTCATCCCGTAAACCTGTTTCAGGTTGACGCCCAGAGAGCGGAAGAATTCAAATATCTCCGGGCCGATCGCCTCTCCTGCCGTATAGGCGATGCGGACCCCCCTCATGCCGAGATTATCTACGAGAGGCCCGTAGACGAGGACCTTACCCAAATGATAAAGGATTCTTAGACCGAATGGGACAGGTTTATGGGAAATCTTCAATTTTTCCACCCTGCTTGCCAGATTCAAGAAGAAGTGAAACATCTTTTGTTTAATCCGGGCCGCATCCTCCATCTTGATCATGACCTGGGTGAGGATGTTTTCCCATATCCGCGGGGGGGCAAAGAGATATGTCGGACCAATCTCTCTCATATCATTTAACACGGTTGAGGTATCTTCCGGGCAATTGACTCTGAATCCGGCGACAAAGGCCTCACCATATGAAAATATGTGGTCGCCGATCCAGGCCATGGGAAGATAGGCCATGACCTCTTCTTCTTGTAGCCCTTCCGTTTCAACAGCGTTTTTGGCAGTGGTCATAATATTTCGATGGGTGAGCATGACGCCCTTTGGATTGCCGGTCGTACCTGAAGTATAGGCGATGATGGCGAGGTCATCCGGATTCACCTTGTTTACTTCATCCATGAAATAGCTCGGGTGCTCTTTGGCAAATCTACGGCCTTTTTCCTGGATATCCGTGAAGGGTATGAGCCAGTCATGCTTGTAGTTTCCGAGCCCCCTGGGATCATCATAAATGACGTATTCGAGCCTCGGGACCTCCTTTTTTAATACCATGAGCTTGTCAGTTTGTTCCTGGTCCTCTGCCAGGGCGAATCTGCACTCCGAGTGATCCACGATATAGTGAAGCTCCGTGTGTATGGCATCCTGATAAAGGGGGACAGGGACGCCACCCAGGCACTGACAGGCCGCAAGGCCCCAGTAAAGCTGTGGCCGGTTATCCCCGATGATGGCCATTTTATCACCCCTCTTAAAGCCCAGAGACGCGAGACCGAGGGCGAAATCCTTCACCTGATCAAGGTAGTCTTGCCATGAGTAGGACTGCCATATACCATAGTCTTTCTCTCGCATGGCCACCTTATTGTGACCATATTTCTGTGCGTTATGCAGCAGTATGTGTGGAAAGGTCTTGG
>CAYVMN010000118.1:0-14749 GCA_964452575.1 uncultured Desulfobacteraceae bacterium
AATTTGGGTTACGTCCTTTGGAAAAAAGACCCTCACGGTCTGTCATCTTACTCCTAAGTGTTTTCAAAGGGTTAAAGTATTACGATCCGCTTGATCGTGAGTCGTAAGGGTAACCCTGAACCTGTAAACTCATACATCAGAGTATACACACTATGAGCACAACGAACAACAACAGACATCCTCTTTCCTTCGAAGACAAGGAGGTAACCCTTGTAGGGACAGCCCATGTCTCCAGGGAAAGCGCTGAGCTTGTGAGCAGGGTCATAAGAGAGGAAAGACCGGATACAGTATGTGTTGAGCTTTGCCAATCCAGATACGAGGCCATCACCCAAAAAACCAAATGGCAAAACACAGACCTCATCAAGGTTATTAGAGAGAAAAGGGCCTTTCTGCTCCTTTCCAATCTCATGCTTGCATCCTTCCAGAAAAGGATCGGTGAGAGGCTGGGGATCAAGCCTGGAGAGGATATGTTGAGGGCCGTTGAGGCTGCCGAGGAGGTTGGGGCCAGTGTCCATCCGGCAGATAGGGACATAAGGACGACACTATCCAGGGCATGGCGTCTAATAGGATTTTGGCCAAAAATCAAACTCCTGGCCGAGCTGATTGTCTCCATGGGAGACACGGAAACGATCACGGAGAAGGATATTGAGAGGATGAAAGAAAAGGACGTCCTTGAAACCCTTCTTGCAGAAATCGGTGAGGCCCTTCCGGAACTCAGGCGTATATTGATCGACGAGAGGGACCAGTACCTGGCTTACAAGATAAGGACTGCCCCTGGGAAAAAGATAGTTGCAGTGGTGGGGGCAGGACATGTGCCAGGGATAATGAGATATTGGAATGAGCCAGTCGGCGTTGAGGCCCTTGAGCAAATACCAAAAAAAGGAAAATTGTTCGCATACCTCAAGTGGGTTATCCCTGCCCTCGTGGTAGGCCTGATTATTCTGGGTTTTTTCTATGCCGGGAGCGCGGTGGCGACTCACATGGTAAAATGGTGGGTTCTGGCCAATTCTGTCCTCTCAGGCATCGGGGCGGCCATGGCGCTGGCCCACCCCTTCACAGTGCTCTCAGCCATTGTTGCCTCTCCGCTCACATCTCTAAATCCCATGATCGCGGCAGGCTGGGTGGCCGGCCTCGTGGAGGCATTCCTCGTGAAGCCGAAGGTAATGGACTTTGAGAGACTGCCTGAAGACATAACATCCATTAGAGGGTTTTGGAGAAACAAGATCACCCGAATCCTTCTGGTCGTTATCTTTACAAATCTCGGCAGCTCCGTGGGCACATTTGTGGCCATACCCATGATGGTTAAGATATTTACATAGTCAGATGCAACGAGTTTTCGAACTCACCGAAACTCCCAACCTGTAAGGGCAGTTAACACTACTAAGGAGTGCATCAGGAGCAGGATAGCGAGGGGACAGATAACCCAGATACGGGCCGTAACCTCCTCGCCCTCTTGAGCCCCCATAGCGGATGATCCCTTTGAAAGGTGATGCAACTGAAGTATGAGAGATGCAGAACCAACGAGAATAAATACATAATTCCAGACCAGGAGCCAGATCGGATAAGCGCCCCAAAATCCCTTCATCTCCTGTACGTGGAATAGCTCCACACACATATAGAAGGCCCCAAAGGCCCCGAAAAAGAGTATCCCCAACAACACCTTCATACGCCTGAGGCGGCTGAGCCAATCCCAATTCCCTGCCGCAAAATCCCTTACGCCCATGAGGGCCAGGACACCGATCAGAGATGACGCTGAATTGACGGCCATATCGGTCCACCCGTAATAGCGATCCTTGTAGATGCCCTGCTCCAACTCGTCCACGATACCCAGGAGAGAAGCGCACAGAATCACAAGGACAATAACCCCTTTTCCTCTGTAGTCCCTGGAGATTGCTTCAAAAAGGAGCCAAGACATGAGGACATATTCCGGTATGTGAATATGCTTGTTTGGATTGTGTTCAAGGAAGATGACTATATATACAATAAGGGCGCAGGGAATAGTAAACCCGAGGCACCTCGTACCGTGCTTGACTGAGAAGCCATAGAGCACATAGGCCAATCCGAAAAGGATGATGATGGCGAGGGGGACCTTGCCGGCAATTTCTTGTGAAAAACCCTTCGAAATGGCTTCGTATACGGCAATGGCATGGGGAAGGGCAATAGTATAGACCGCCACCAATGCCCAACGGAGTACCCTAGAATAGGGGCTTCGTTCAGGGGTATCCATCTCACCTGGAGAAGAGGATCATTGCGCTAGGTATAGGGAAAGTTTTAAGTAGCTGAAATAATAACTGTTTTTGTTCTATGATTTTATCTCTTCTTATACAATATTAGCAACTTAGACGACCCTGAATTTATATGGTTTTATACGCCATTATACACAATTTTTCAAATTATGGAGACAAAATGGAGACTTTTTCTCGGACTTTCCGGAGGTATTATCTCAAGATCTTAGTTTAGCCCTGCCTTTTTCTATAGCTTGACAAGAGCCATATTATTAAGTAATACTTTGAGTAAGACCTAATATGGAGGGGCCTTTTTATGCCAAGAGTAACCCAGAAAGGCCAGGTAACCATCCCTAAGTATATCAGATCCTATCTTGGTATCAAGACCGGAGATAACGTTGTTTTTGATGTCGATGAGGGGGAAGTGCTTCTGAGGAAACCGTCCTCTTCCCACCGGAACTTTGAGAAGTACCTGGGTTTCCTTTCCCATTTGCAGGGGAAGGACCCGGATGACATCACTGACGACCTACGGGGGGATCGGCTATGATCCTTGCCGTTGACACGAATGTCCTGCTAGATATCCTGATCCCAAATGCAAAGTATGCCAGGGCCTCACTTGATTGCCTCACAGGCGTTGACCCCACCGACGAACTGGTGATTTGCGAACCAGTTTACGCGGAGTTGGGTTCTCAGTTCTTGGCACTCAAGGACCTCACAACGTTTCTCACCGATACAGGTATTCGCTTGCAACACTCAAGTGAAGATGTACTCTTCGAGGCCAGCAAGACCTGGAAGAAGTATATAAGAGAAGGAAAAGACCTGCTGGTCTGCCCTACCTGCGGAAAAAAGAAAAAGCTTATATGCGAAGCCTGCAATAGTACAATCCCTTTTAGACAGCACATTTTGAGTGACTTCCTGGTTGGCGCACATGCAAAGGTACAAGCAGACGTTCTGATAACAAGGGACAGGGGGTTTTATCGGACCTTTTTTGAAGACATGAATATTTTGGCACCAGGTTAGTTTGACCTCAGAAGGATCCAGCACTAGATCAGAAATCTGGACTCAGATTCATGGTTTCTCAAGGGGTCATTGATCTATCTGTTAATCAGCTTTTCTCTTAAAGCCCTTTGCTATGTCAAAGAACATCAACTTCTATATCCATGCATCTGCCGCTACAACATATCCCATTTCTCCAATGGCCGCCAGGTGGGTTGCCCATACGCTTACTTTTGCTTGAATATTCAATCTGATATGTTATTATAGACAGTGAAGGCTTTATGCGGTCTGAATAATCGCTGCACAGATCTTGCCTATGCTCATCTTTTGTTAAACCTGAAATTCTTTCGCAGCGAATTAATATCTAATGTTCGGCTCCACAGCACATAAACTTGTATTGAAATGGATATAGTCAAAAAAATTAAATCACAGAGGATACAAAAACCTTTATACCACTACACTTCTCAGACTGGCTTATTGGGGATCATCTCAAAAAAGTCAATTTGGGCGACAGCTATCAACTACTTAAATGATACGTTAGAATTTGAATATTCCATGAATTTAATTAGGGAAGAATTAAAATGGCTTTCAGATCAAATAAGGAACGGTGAGTTGGGAAAGGTCGAGGAAGAAGGTAAATATTTCAAGATGATACATGACCTTTTCGAGTATTCAATCTCACAACAATTTATTAAAGACCATTTTTACATCTTTGTTGTTTCATTTTCTGAAAATGGAGATCTACTGAGTCAGTGGCGAGCTTATTGCCCAGAGAATAGTGGCTTCAATATTGGTTTTGATATAAAACTCATTCAAGATATCGTAAATAAACAAGGGTTTTTTGTATCTAGGTGCTTATACGATTTGGAAGAGCAAAAAGCCGCAACAAAGCATTTGTTTACACAGTGGGGGTTACTTTACATTGAAAATATGGGTAGCTTTTCAGCTCTTGCCAAGGATAACAATATTGACGCCTTAACCGATGCGGTGCTGGAGGTCGCATCAGAATTGATAGATGCGATTGTCCATCTATGCCCTTTATTAAAGCATCCTTCGTTTGTCGAAGAAAAAGAGTGGCGGTTGGTGTCGCATCCGATTTCCGTTGAACATCCACAGGTAAAATTCCGTGAAGGAAGCACAATGCTTGTTCCTTATTTTGATTTGCATTTAGCTGAAGAAGCAGGCCCGTTATCTATAAAATCAATAACAATTGGACCTACATCGGTTTCAGGTATGTCTTATGAGTCACTAAAAGCTTTTTTAAAAGCTGAAAAGATCAATTATGATAAAGTCGAAATATCAAAAATTCCCTATAGGCGTTTGTGAAAATAGTGCGGATAGCGAACAAGCGGTTTAAGTAGGATTGGCAATTCCGCTGCACTTCATTGCCAACCTCTTAACCGCGACGTTCAATGGGAGATTGAAGTATTATGAGTCACACCCTTTTCCTACCACCCTATTTGACTCAGTTAGGTTATGGCTCGATTCCCTCGATTATCACTTTGGCCGACAGAGCTATTTTTGAGGGAGATGAGCAAATTAGCGTGTGCAAAACATGGAAGCCTTGGAGAGGTATATTTGAATATATCTGTTGTGTTGAGTATGCTCGATATGAATTGCACCATTTACCGGAAGGTAGAGCTATTGGCACCAACGACGTTGTACCAGCCCGCTATAATTCAGCTTCCCTAGTCTTTTTTGCCCAGGCAACTCTAGACAACATAGCAGTTTGGCTCTCTAACCAGTTTGATATTCCAGTTAAAGGAAGTCATTGTGCATTTCACAAGAATAAGTTTAGGAAAGCCCTTACAGAATTGGATCTCAAGTATGAAGCTATACTGAATAAGAACTTGCCATATATATCTAAACTGGAAGCATTTCGACAAGAATGGATTCATCGATTATCAGGGGGTGCGGCAATTCTTTCCAATGTGTCACCCGCTGATCCGAATCCAAAGAAGGAAATATGTGTTCCCATAGAACCAAGTATCAATATGCACGGCACAGGCGGAAAGTCATTTCTCCGCAAAGTAGAAAACTGTCGAAAACGAAATTGCGGTAGGTGGCTTTATCCAATAAAGGAATTGCAGATATCATGGCGAATGGCTGTAAAACGTTAATGATTGATGTGTTGGATCAAAGTCTCATAATGATCGAAGATTCAGTCCAAAAGGCTTAACAACGAACTCTAGCGGACGGCTAACGCCGCCGCTGATTTTGTTATTATACACCATGAAATTGAAATGGCAGATGAAAGAAGATCCTTTCGTCGAGATAATGGTGAGAGTTGCTGAAGAGGTACTCTGCCCTCCACTTTTCGCTAACCGTGGTGCTGCACTTCTCTACCAGGTGACGGTCAATGACAGATTGGAGGTCAGGGTAAATCCAGGGGAACCAAAGCGCGTGTGATAGCGTGTGATAGCAGGACGCTCGTTTAAAATTTAATTGCGTAGCTTACAGCAGCAAGCGTCATGCTAGGCCTTTATGGAATGTGAGAATAGGGTTAGTTAGCTTGGTCCGACCCCATTCCCTGAGCTCTGGGCCTGCTCTTTCACAGGCACTCTCTTACTTAGAATCAAGTCGACAACGGGCAGAGCCGACACTTCCAATCTCGACAGATCAATGAATGTGCTGGCATCTTCAATTTCGATGCCAGTAATCCTCCCATCCTTGTCAAAGTCCAACACTATGCCGGGAGCAACTTCTTCAGACTCTGTACTTATCCTGCTGGCAAGCTCAATGTAAAGCATATCTGTATCGGGATAGTATTGAAAAATCATAGCATTACCGCCTTATTTCATGGCTTAAAACCACGGTCGGGAAACGCATTATGCACTGTTTCCCCGTCCGGTTCGGTGACAACCCGGAGATACTTATCAAGTTCTGAAATGAATGCCCAACGGCAAATCCGCCTGTTGGCCTGCACTGTTGTACGGATGGGGTTTTTAAGAACATATTCGATCCACTTTGCTTTGAGATAAGGACGTCGAGTCATCACACTGGTTGTAAAATAATCTGTTGTTTTCATAAGCTGTTTCTAGCATCTCAAAAACAAGAACAATCGTCAAGGGATATCGTTGTAGAGGGGGATAGAGGGGGACGTCAAACACTTTCTGCGCCAACGTTATATATCGGATTATCGGGGGACCGTTTGTCGGATAGGATGGAGACTTTTGAGAGGGCTCGAAAGAAAAATGACCGAAGGTTGAAAGGCTTAACTGGCAAGGAATTTTTGCGATTGGAGACAAGAAAGCCCTCTGTCTTGAGGGCTTCTGGGAGGTGTGAGAGAAAATTAATTGAAATGATTGGTTTTTTCGTGGTAGGCACGACGGGATTTGAACCCGTGACCCCTACCGTGTCAGGGTAGTGCTCTCCCCCTGAGCTACGTGCCTTCAAGTTCAACCAATTTATCAAGCTGTATTCCGCATGTCAAGTCGTATTCTGTCGATGCCTCCCTTCTCGTCTCTCAATCGCTTAGGGCCCCTGCCCCTATCGTCCGAAACCAGTAGCGCATGTAGTGGAGTCCCGAGCTTACAGTCAATAGCCCTGTAACCCAAAATAGGTAGACGCCGAGTTGAGACGAAATAGGAAAGTAGTTTCTCAAGAGCACTATAAAAACCGTTCCAAGCTGAAGACAGGTCGTCACCTTACTCAGAATTGATGGCCTGATAGTGAAATCCTGCCTGTTTAGGAAGAGGATCAAGACTCCCAGCAGGATCAGGATATCGCGGCTGATGACGACAACCGTCAGCCAGGAAGGTATAAATCCCCTCGCCGCTAGGACAACGAAGGCGGTAATCAGCAGGATCTTGTCGGCAAGCGGGTCTAGATAGGATCCTAGTTTGCTCTTCTGGTCAAATAATCTGGCTACCAGTCCATCGGCCCCATCACTCAGACCTGCAAGGATGAAAACGAGTAACGCGGGCAAGAATCTGTCATTAATCAGGTATATCACAAAGATGGGTGCCAGAATGATCCGTAGGCTGGTAATCAGATTGGGTATGGTCATTGCTATCTGAGCCTCTCCCAATCCTCAAGAAATATCTTCATCAGACCCTTCCGCAATATTTTGCATCCATGAACTGGCGGCATCCTGTATCTGTCTCTTCATCTCTTAGTGCTTCTCAAATCCCGGCTTCTCTCTAACCTTGAACCGTGAACATGGGAACTTTGAACCTGGGCAGCTACAAAGGGGTTATCTGAAGCAAGGTATGAACTGGGTTTAAATAAAGAGTTCAAACTGCGGTCAGTACAATATCTCCATCTTCAGTTTGAACCGGACTCAATCTAAAGGGAAGCTTCTTGTGATTTAGGATGCTATCCAGGAATCTCTTCTTATCCCCCCTGGATTCAACATCAAAAGATATGGAATTTTTCTTGATTCTGCTCAGTCTTACCGATTCAACACCTTTTACTTCGTTTCTCAGGAAATCGCCGATTTCCTTCACCTGCCTTAGGGTCTTGAGGCCTCTGACAGTAATAGCCACACGGTGGACTTTAGTGCTATCAGCGGTTAGGACTTTAATTACGGCAGGGGCCAGTTCCCCTGCCACCCTGTTGACCACTCTTTCGAGGGTTGCGCTCATCCCCTCAACGCCCCTCAGATCACTTTCAGGCTCCTGGGCCTGGCTATTTTCACAGATCTGCCTCCCCTTGTCCACATCAAATGCCTTGAGGCTCAGGGCAACCCCTCTTGGATCGGCCATCTCGCTGCGACCGTAAATTACCACATCCGCAGAGAAAAGCCTTCCCAACATAAAGATGTCCCCGTCTTCAAGCTCAGGGGACCTCAGTTCCTTAAAATATTCAGTCTCCGGGGTCGTTAAGGTCCTATTGATCGGGATGAATCCCCTCTCCTGAAAGGCCTTGTAAAGGGCAAGCTCGGTGGGTGAAAGGGCAGGACTGTTTTCCGGATCACTCCACCAGCAAGACACCCGATCCTCGCTCGCCTCCGAAACCAGAAAGAGGACCTTGATGGGAGGACCCTCCGCTTGTATGAGCCCCGTTTGTCTGAGCCTGTGATCTATCACCTCTTCATTGATTCTCAGCCGCACAAGGACCTTATATTCATCACCGATCTTTCCCTCTGCCAAGATCTTGAAATTCTGGGTCTCTTCCTTGGCCTCCGGTATGACCTCCTGAACTAGTCTTTCAAAATTATTGATCACCCCATGGCCCCCCAACCTTCGCATAAGGTAATCTTCCACGCCTTTTGTCAATGCATTGGAGATAGCGTTTTTCTTAGCTAGGGCCATATTTCCTTCATGGATAGTGCCTGTTCCTATGGCCAAGACCTCACTCTGCTCTAACTCCCCCTTTGTTTCAGCCCTCAAGAAAGGGGGCCAAAGAAAAAGAAGGCAGAAGAGGAAAAAGACCACAGAGGGCCCAGCCCCTCTTCTTAACGGAATTCCTGGTATCATCTTGTGTTTTGAATCTCTTGCACACATTTGCGAAGACACCCAATCGATTATTTCTTCATCCTTCCCAGGGCCTCATGTGCCTCAGGCACAAGCCTCTTGTCGATCTCCAAGACCTTTTCAAAGGCCTTCCTGGATTCAGAAATTCGATTTGCCTCCTCGTATGCGATACCCATGTAGTAATAGGCTTCAGGAAGATCCTTAACCGAACCGATCGCCTCAAGAAAACTCCCTTCCGCATCTTTCAGCCACCCATTTGGCTTCTGCATGCTATAAAGGCGCATAAATCCCACACACGCCAGGGCCTTATCTTCTTTATCCTTTGCGTAATCCTTTGCACTCCCCATGGCCTCAAAGGCCTTTTTGAAATCGCCCCTTATCCCGTAGACCAGACCCAGGCCCCGATAGGCCGGAGAGTAATGGGAGTCAAGTTCTACCGCCAGATTGAATTCCCTTTCAGCATCATAGAGATACCCCTTCTTAATCAGCTTGAAACCGGTTGTGGCATGATGTCTTGGGGTATCGAGCACATTTTCTGGGATTTTCGATTTAGGGGCACAGCCTGAAAAGGCCGACAATGCCAGTAAAAGACTAAGAAAGACAGTGCATAGGAGTCTCGGTCCAACGAAATTCATGAGAACACCTCCGGACAAAACCATCCAAGTTTGGAAGCCCAACTTTCATCAGGAAGATTGAGCCTCAGTTAAGGACAATCATGACCCGACATTCCTGCAAAAACCTCAAATTTCTTGGATCCCTCCTTATGAGGTCCGCATCGGAAATGCTTATCATAATATCTGAAGGACCCGATTTGGCTGCCCTGATGGCCTTCACGGTGATAGGGCTCTTCCCTACCCTGGGACTCCGCGGGATCCTCTCAAGATCTGTGCAATACCCGGCCATGCCCTGCTCAACCGCATACCCTCTGTTGACATATTTGGCCCCGTACACCTCATTACCATCTTCATCAATTATTCGAGGCACTATAGCAGGCATAACCTTTAACCCACGGCAATCCAACAACAGGCCCGTACGGGCCGTTCCTTTTCCCTTGTCGGGCATCTTTGGTTGTTTGACGGGCTCGATATCGCGGATCGTCTTTGGCAGCAAAATATCGGCAAGAGGGCCTGCTAGCTTGATGGCCACCGTGACCTTTACTTCTCCACCTGAAAGGTAGGATATATCAACGATATTATAGCGTTGAATAAATCCTTCAAACTCCCTACGAACCGGATCGCCTTGGCTCACAAGATCTCTGACATGGGCCTTTGAATCGATCCGCATGTTCATTACAGTTTCGAGCAGGTTTTGCTGTGCGGCTGTTATAGCCGCCTTCTTTGCCATGGCACGCGCCTGAGCAAGGTTAATAGGGTTTTTTGGGGGCCCTCCTACACCAACGGCCTCAATGATCCGATTGGACCAATCTATCTTTCCCTTTCCGGCAGTTTCCACAAAATTGTCAGCAAAGAGACGGTTAGGGAAAGAGTACAGACCTAGGACAAAGAAAAGAGATATAAAAGCTATCCAGTTTCTCATGACCTAACCTTGCCTTTACCCTGATGCATCAACCCCACTCCAGTTTGTCCTTCCGGCCCCACTAAAAGCGAATCCCAGAGGTCTCACCAATCCCTAATTTCACAATGTAATGATAGGCAGTTTCCTCAAGTGCCACTGCATTCTTGCAACATCGAAATTTATCAAGTTGAGGAATTTAGCGAGCCTTTTCAATTATACAGAATTGGCAGTTAAGTCAAGAACCCCCCACCAAAAACTCCCTTATCTTTATAGAGGCAATTTCAACATCATTAGGACTAACCCAAGTAAAGTCGGGATCGGCCCTGAACCAAGTCAATTGCCTCTTGGCATATCTCCGAGTATCCCTCTGAAGACTGAGGGTAGCCTCGCTTAGGGAGCAGGCGCCTTCCAGGTACTTGATGATATGCCTATATCCTATGGATTTCATAGGCTTAAGATCGGAAGAGTAGCCTTTCCCTAGAAGGTTTTTGACCTCTTCCACCAGACCATTTTTTACCATTTCAGCGCTTCGTTGATTGATACGCTGATAGAGTTCTTCTCTGTCAACCTGCAAACAGAGTTTCAAGGCCCTCAAGGCCTTATCCCTGAAACTGTGCTCCCTGCTCAGCTCCGAGCGCCGGCGATTGGTCAGAAGTATTATCTCAAGGGATCTTATAATCCTTACCTTGTCGTTTGGATGAATCCTTGAGGCCCATTCAGGATCGAGGACCCTGAGCCTTTCATAGAGCCTTTCGGATCCATGATTTTCACATTCCAGACGGAGCGATTCCCTCAGCCCTGTATCAGCTGGTGGAGATCTAAGGAGGCCGCCCAGCAGGCTCTTTACATAAAGCCCGGTTCCCCCCACCACAAGGCAGATCTTGCCCCTGGAAGAGATCTCTCCGATAAAGGGAAGGGCCAGAGAGCGAAAGGCCGCAGCATTGAATTCCTCATCTGGATCCACAATATCAATAAGGTGATGAGGTATATTCCTTTGTTGTTCGAGCGTCGGCTTTGCGGTACCGACATCCATGCCCCTGTAAACCTGCATGGAATCGGAACTTATGATCTCCCCCCCCAAGACCAGGGCCAGCTCCACAGCAAGCGAGCTCTTTCCACTGGCGGTAGGTCCGGCGATAATGACGACATTCGGTCGTTCTTTATCTCGCGACATATTGCATTGTAATTGAACAAATCCATCTGGGCCGGGCTCAAACAATTCGCCTGAACATCTTCTCGATCTCCCGAAAGGTCAAGTGCTTGAATATGGGCCTCCCATGAGGACAGTTTGTAGGTAAATCCATCTCATCTAATTGCCGCACCAGATGCGTCATCTCATCTCGTGTCAGGGAGTGCCCTGCCCGCAAGGCCCCGTGGCAGGCCATAATCTTTAATGTCTTGTCCAGGAATCCGGCTTCATCTGTTTCACCCTCCCCCAGTTCAGCTATCAACTCAGATATAAAGGTGTCCCACTCCGCGTTAGCGAGAAGGGCCGGAACAGATCTCAAGAGAAACGTATTCCCCCCGAAGTGATCAAGTTCAATACCGAACGGTGACAGCCGGTCCATCTTTTCGAGGGCTATCTGCCTCTCTTTCACGTTCAATTCTACACTGAAGGGGACAAGGAGCGTCTGTACCTCGATTTGTGAGGTCTGAAACTGCCTCTTCAGGTTTTCGTAAATGACCCTTTCATGGGCCGCATGCTGATCCACCATAAGAAGCCCGTCCCTTACCTGGCACAAGATGTAGGTATTTCCCAACTGTCCGATAGCCTGAGGACTCTCCCTGAAAAATGACTCTTGCCCCGATCCTGCTCCGGCAGGGTGTGTCAGGGGCCCATGGGTCCGGGCGTATCCCCAGGCTGGTTCAGAGACAGAGGCAACACCTTCCTCTTCAGCAAGCCGGTGGAGTCCTGGCTCGGGGGTACCAAAGGTGCGGGTGGCCTGAGACAGGGCCTTTTCAATTGTGGTGGCGACGGCCTCATAGACGATACGACTGTTGTGAAACCGGACCTCTTGTTTGGTCGGGTGAACATTCACATCTACTTCTCTGGGGTCGATCTCGATGAACAGGACCGCCTGTGGGTACTGCCCTTTCATTAATCGTTGCCCGTAACCCTCCATGATGGCCCTTGTTACGAGTCTGTCCCTTATATTCCTGCTATTCACATAGACAAAGAGGCGATCTCCTCTACTCCTCGCCAAATCCGGGGGCGCCAGATAGGCGGTGATCACGAGGTCATCATTCCCCCCCTTTTTCTCAATAACCGCTTCAGCAACATTCCTTCCCATAAGGGCGGAGAGCCTGGGCAGTATCCCATCCGAGGCAGACAAGCTCAGGATGTTTTTCCCAACATCCTCCAGCCTGAAGTTTATCCTTGGAAACGGCAAGGCCGCCCGTAACAGGGTATCAACGATATGGTCTGTCTCTGTGCTCACGGCACGCAAGAACTTTCGCCTCACCGGTACATTGAAGAAAAGGGCCCTTGCCTCAACAACTGTTCCTGGGGGGGCCCCTGTTTCCTCAATGCTGATGAGTTTTCCACCCTCAATCCTGAGCCTGTGGCCTGCCAGCTGATCTTTGATCCGCGATGTGATCTGCATTCGCGAGACAGATGCGATGCTAGGAATCGCCTCGCCCCTGAAACCGAGGGATCTGACACAAAAGAGATCGGAGGTCGTCTCTATTTTGCTTGTGGCATGCCTTTCCACACACAACAGGAGGTCATCTCTGGACATGCCGATGCCATTATCGCTTACCTTGATCAAGGCCTTGCCGCCCTTTTCAATCCTTATAACAATCCTATTGGCCCCGGCATCGATGCTGTTTTCAAGGAGCTCCTTTACAATAGAAGCAGGTCTTTCAATGACCTCCCCTGCTGCAATCTGGGTAGCGACTTCCTCTGGCAGTACTCTAATCGTGCTCATAGCTCGCATGGTTCAGGCCCCATTGAACAGGGTAACCATTTTCTTAAATATACCCCAAATAATCTACCATGATCCTTCCCTTGGCATCAAGTGTGTCGGTTTTTCCTCTAACAGGGTCTTGATTTTCGACCTGCGTCTGTTAATATCTCTCAAATCCGTTCTCACGCCCTTAGGCCAGAGCGCTGCTTCAATCCCTCTCTCTCAGGACCGTGGGATATAGCCGTTTGCGGTAAATCCTGACGGGAAGAGGACCATCGCTGGGAGGCGTGACTCAGTTCTCAGATACTTGGGCTATATAGAGAGCCTGGAAGAGGTTCCCTGCCAATGGACAAAGAAGGGTGGCAGAAAAGGGGTGAGGGCCACCGGGAGAGGTTACGCAAGAGGTTCCTAGAGGGTGGCCTTGAGAGATTTTCAGACGAAGAAGTGGTGGAATTTCTTCTCACCCTGGGTACGCCCAGGGGTGACCTGAAGTTGCCTGCCCGTGAGTCGTTGGAACGGTTCGGCAGCCTCTCGGGAGTGTTATCCGCACCCATAGAGAAATTGACAAGTATCAAGGGAATCGGCCCGAGGAATGCCCTCTATCTAAGGCTTGTACACCATGTAGCCAGGAGATACCTCAAGGATAGGGTGGCCGGACAGACCTTTCTCGGTTCCTCGACCGCTGTTTTCGACTATCTCTTCCATTCGATGCGTGATTTGAAACGAGAGGTCTTCAAGGTCCTCTTCCTCAATAGAAAAAATGAGCTAATTGTTGACCAGGATGTCTTTCAGGGAAGTCTCACGGGAAGTGCGGTTTATCCTCGGGAGGTCATGACCATTGCCCTTGAACACAGGGCTGCGGCCCTTGTATTCGCACACAACCACCCTTCCGGGGATCCAACCCCTTCCGCAGAAGATCGAAGACTCACGAGGGACCTTGTATGGGCAGGAAGGCTCCTGGAGGTTCAGGTCCTTGATCACATTATCATAGGCCACAACACCTATTTCAGTTTTGCAGACCAGGGGATAATCAGGGACTTTCGAAATGGCTACGAGCGTAGGCTCTCTTCCACCCCTTGACACTACTCAAAAAATCGGTAATGATAAAAATATGGGGTTTTGGATACGGTCGCGAGAGTGGCGGAACTGGAAGACGCGCTGGACTTAGGATCCAGTGGGGAAACCCGTGGGGGTTCGAGCCCCCCCTCTCGCACCAGCAAAAATAGCATGGATTTCCACATCTCCAACGCTCCTTGGGCCTTGGCCAAATGGTTTTTGGCGTTCAGGTTTCTTTAGCGCTTTCATCAGCCACCACCAGTAAAACTGGTGGTATGAGGAAGGCCCCAAGATGGGGCCAGCAAACTTGTATTTATTAATGCGCACAAAATCCGAATCTCTAAATCCGAAATTCGAAACAATATCGAATGACCAAAATTCAAATGACCAAATCCTCACTATCCGATCCATCATTGCGATTCCCTGAGCTGGAGGAACTCTTTTTGTCATTGGGATATTCGAATTTTGAATTTGTTTCGGCCCGCCCTGGCGCGACATGCCTTGAACAAACTCTTGGCCTGGAGTTCTTTCAAAGCCATAGCTTTAAAAGAGACCCATAGTAATCCAGGTCTGGGCCAGGGATTTCGTGCTTCGGATTTCGGATTTTAAACTCGTCATAATAATCGCCCGAAAC
>CAYVMN010000119.1:0-14712 GCA_964452575.1 uncultured Desulfobacteraceae bacterium
CCCTCGCGGTCGGCCGTGTGACTCACCACTGTTTTCAAAGCACTAAACTATTACCAATCCAAAAGGGAGAGAGCTATGTTAAAAGTGAGATTCTTTGTGAATGAACCCAATGGAAGGCCTTGAAAGCACTTCAAGGAGATGATGCCCAGGTTGGGCGAAAAGTACGAGATTAAAATGGAGACCATCTCCAAGCGCCGGGCAGAATACCAGACCGACGACTATTTTGAACTGGATCTGCCGGTCGCCCCTGCCGTAATGGTAGGTGAGGAGATTGTGGTAGAGGGGTCCGATGTTGCGGAAGAGAAGCTGGAGGCGGTTATCTGTAATCACCTCGGCCTCCCACCACCGGAGCCAGAAAAGAAAGGGATCCTTGGTCGCGTTTTGAGAAGGTAATTCGAGCACAGCCTACGTGGTCTGTTCTTATGGAAAGGAGTAGGAGATGGCCTCTATAGAGAAGTTTTTGGGTAGACGCGTTGAGATACCTGCAGATCGCCGATACCACCCGAAACAGGGCCTTTGGGCAAAATCGGATGGCAAAGATATCATTGTTGGACTCACTGAACCGGCGTTGGTCTTAGCTGGAGGTCTCAACGACCTGGACTGGCTCGTCCCGGGCGGTCAGGCAGTCCCTGAGGGGAAAGCTGTTGCCTTTGCCATCACCGGGAAAGTCTTATATATCAACTCACCCTTCAAGGGAACTATCCATTTCAATGCTGAGGCAAAGGAGAACCCTTCTATCATATCAAAAGAACCTTACGGCAGGGGATGGTTGTTCAGGCTTAAACCCGATGTGGGCACGGATCACGTACTAGAAGCTCTGCTCGATGATCAGGGATATGTGGAAAGTCTTAAGGGTACCGAGGGATTTAAGAATCCTAACGGACTGAAGGGTGGCGTCTCGGGTATCTGCAAGGCGGTCTATTCAGGGATCCGGGGGCAAAAAATCTGAGAGTGAGTTCAACAGCCATGGAAGTGAGGCATCACATGCAAGACAATGAGCTGTATGATGTGATTATTGTGGGCGGAGGACCTGGCGGTCTCAGTGCCGGAATTTATAGTATCAGGGCAGCGTTGAAGACCATACTCGTTGAGAAGGGTTACGCGGGTGGGCAGGTGGCCATCTCCAACAGTGTGGAGAACTACCCCGGATTTGAGAATATTAGTGGGTTTGATCTTTCCCAGAAGTTCCTGAACCATGCCAAATCATATGGCCTAGAGGTGATACAGAAAGAGGTTGTGGCGGTGGAGCCGGGCCTCGAATATCACCAAGTTAGACTCAGTGGCGGCGAGATCTTGCAGGCCCATGCGGTGATCTTGGCGGCCGGCGGCAGCCCGCGCAAGCTCAATATTCCTGGTGAGGATGAGTGCTATGGCAAGGGAGTGTCCTATTGTGCCACGTGCGACGGTTTCTTCTTCAGGGGCAAGACTGTCGTGGTGGTGGGAGGTGGAGATACGGCCGCGGAAGAGGCCCTCTACCTGGCCAAACTTGCTGAGAAGGCCTACATGGTTCATCGTCGTGATGCCCTTCGTGCCAGCAGAATTCTGCAGCAGCGCGTCTTGTCTGAATGCAAGATAGAGATGCTCTGGAACACGATTCTCACCGAGATTAAAGCTAATGATGAAGGTTTCTGTGCCGTTGAGTTGCGGGACACTCAGACTGGCGAGCAACGGGAACTACCTTGCCAGGGTGCTCTTATTTTCATCGGGTTTGACCCCAATAACCAACTCGTTCCAGCGGGTATAAGAATGAGCGCCGACGGATACGTGATCACCGATGAGAAGTGCGAAACCAGCATCCCCGGCATATACGCAGTCGGCGACCTAAGGGAGAAGTACGCCAGGCAGATCGTGCTTGCCGCCGCAGAGGGGTGCACCGCGGCCCTGGCTGCTGCCCATTACGTGGAGAGCAAGAAGGCCGGTGAAGTGGTCTGCCAGCTCCCCAAAGAGGTAATCACTGCCTCCGGATAGATGTCATTTTCGCTCGAAAAGATCATCTCTGGCAGACTCCGCACTTTATAGATGGACTCAACATGGACGTTACGCTTAGCCGACCGGGTTTCTAATATGGGCTTGCCACGGAGGCGGACAAGGTTATCGCGTTTTAACTACGACGGTGGCAGGCCCGGCTATGAGAAGTGTTTGGCGGCGTACGATAAACATATGGAGTTTGAGGAGTGCCCAAGCCCAATCCGTTTGACGAGAACGTGGGTAGGTACGAGTCCTGGTTTGAGCGCAACAGGCCTGCCTACGAATCGGAGATTGAAGCCATTAGGGCTCTGCTCCCAATGTCAGGAAAAGGCCTGGAAATCGGTGTGGGCACAGGTCTCTTTGCTGCACCACTGGGTGTACGCTTCGGCATAGACCCTTCGAAGAACATGGGCAAGGCGGCAGAGAAGCGGGGTGTGGAGGTGATCCTGGGGGTCGGGGAAAATCTGCCCTGTAAGGAAGGCAGCCATGACATTGTTCTTATGGTTACCACCATCTGCTTTCTGGACAATGTACAGGCCGCACTCAAAGAAGCTTATCGTGTCCTCAGAAAGGGTGGACACATCTTGATCGGATTCATAGACCGCGGGAGTTCGCTCGGAAAGATCTATGAAACACAGAAGAAGGACAATGTTTTCTACCGGGATGCCTCATTTTTATCTATAGATGAGGTCGTCTCTCACTTGAAGCGAGCCGGTTTCGCGGACTTCGTTTTCCGTCAAACGCTGTTCAGGAACCTTGCTCAGATGGAGCACTCCGACCAGGTGAAACCAGGTTACGGCGAGGGTTCATTCGTGGTTGTCAGGGGGAAAAAGTCCTGATCGTCGAAGCCTGGAGTCAAGAGGACATGGAAAAAGCGCACACGCTGAGGGATGCCCAGTATGAGAGAGACGAGGTTGTCCTTGACGAGGAGGAATAGCATGAAAATCGTTATTATCGGTGGATCTTTTGGGGGATTGACCGTCGCCTTTGAATTAAGGCGGCTTCTATCCCGACGCGATTGCGAAATCACGGTGATCTCCAGGGATCGGCGATTTGTCTTCATACCCTCCCTCCCCTGGGTGGCCATGGGGAGAAAAACCCTTGAGCAGATATCATTTGATCTGGAACGTCCATTAAAGAGAAAAGGCATTCACTTTGACCATGCCACGGTACGACAAGTTGATACCGGATCCCAGAGGGTCTATTCGGATCAAGGGGAGTATGGTTATGACTTCCTGGTCATTGCCACGGGCCACCGCAGTGCAAATGAGGCGGTTTCCGGGCTTGGCCCCTTTGACGGCCCTGGACATTCACTGATGTCGCCTCCGGAAGCCGAGGAGGCCAGAGATGCCCTGGTGACGTTTCTGCAAGACCTCGGCCCCATGGTGATTGGCTGCGCGCCGGGTGCAAGCTGCCTGGGACCAGCCTATGAGTTTGCCTTCGAGATAGATCACTTATTAAAACAAAGGAAGCAGCGCCACAAGGTGCCGATTACCTTCGTCACACCGGAGCCCTTCCTCGGCCATTTCGGGGTTGGCGGTTTTGGCAAATCACGGCAGTTTCTGGAAGGCGAGTTTGACGCGCGTGACATCCGCTATCTTACTTCAACAGCCATCACGAAGATAACCGACTCTTCGGTTGAACTGGCCGACGGCAAGCTCATGGAATCGCGTTACTCACTCATCATTCCGCCCCTTGCCGGGGTTAAGGCCATTTCTGATTCCCCTGGTCTCGGTAATCCTAAGGGCTTCATTTTGGTCGATGATCACTATTGCCACAAAGATTTCCCGAACATCTATGCGGTAGGAGTCGCGGTGGGCTATCCACCTGTAGAGGAGACACCGGTTCCGGTCAATTTCCCAAAAACAGGCCATATGACAGAACAGATGGCCCATGTTGCCGCCCACAACATCGCTGCAGAGATACAAGGGGATGAAAAGAAAAGTCAGGATCCCTTTGTTCAATGCATAATGGATATGGGGGATAGTGCTACCCTTATGGTTGCTGATCCGGTTCGCTCACCGAGAAACCTAATAAAAACGAGCCACGGAAAGCGCTGGCTTTGGGCAAAGAAGATGTTTGCCCACTACTACCTGTGGAAGATGAAGAGCGGTTTCACGAGGAGCCCAAAATTGGTCTGGTGACGACCCTGGCAAGGGCTTTTTGGTTATATCGATGCAAAACATTTAACAAGGAGGAATGATTATGGGACTGAACAATATCAATACCGAAGCCGCGGGGAAGTTCATGGAGGAAGCAAGGAACGATCCGCATCTTGCCAAGAAATCAAAACGGGTTGAAGGTGAGTGGGTCTTTGAAGAGGGGAGACCTCAGTTCAAGGCCACTTTGACCTTTAATGAAGGGGAGCGACTTGTGGAATCCGACTTTGCACCGTTTATGGGAGGGAAGGGGCTGGCACCTGATCCCATCCAGTATTGCCTTTATGGGATGGCTGCATGTTTCGCAGGGACGTTCGTATCCGTGGCCACCATGGAAGGGATAACTCTTCAGGGTTTGAAAATTGCGGTGGAAAACAAGGTGGACTTGACACGCACCCTTGGTCTCTCATCCAATCCCGTTGTGGAAGGTGTCAACGTGACGCTTACCGTGGCCTCGGATGTTCCGCGAGGAAGGCTCGAAAAGGTGGAGGCCCTGGCAAGGGACCGCTGTCCCGGGGTCTACTGTTTGATTAATCCTATTCAACTCACGACAAACCTTGTTACCGAGAATGTGGATGAGGAGAGTACATGAAGAGATCATTCCTAAGTTCCTTGACAGCCTTTTCTCTGGACCGTCCGAAGACGGTCATCGGGTTGGCACTCATCCTGACGATCCTGTTCGGTTCTCAGCTACCAAAGATCACCACTGATACTGATCCCAAACACATGCTCCCCATAACATCCCCTGTTCGGCAATACAACGACCAGGTAGAGCGGGAATTTGAACTGCACCCGGATGTTTTAGTGCTCGGTGTTGTCAACGAGCGTGGTATCTTGAATAAGCAGACCCTTACCCGGATTTTGGACCTGACTTCCCAGATTCAACGAATTCGCGGTGTTATCGTCCGTGATGTCGCGAGTTTTACCACCATTGACGACGTTTCTGTAAGGGGCGGTGAGTTAGTAGTCCGGCCTTTGCTTGAGCGTGTTCCACAGTCGGAAGAAGAACTTGAATCCTTTCGCAAGAAGCTCTTCGAAAATCCGATCTTCGTGAACCGAATCATTTCTCCGGACGCAAAGGCAACAGCTATCTACATTCCGATCGAGCCCACGGCTAACGGCAAAGTGATCGCTGACCGGATTCGCAAGCTCCTTCCGGAACGGTCAGACGGCGATAAGTTCTACCTTGCAGGAGACCCTGTTGCCCGAGACACATTCGGTGCGGAAATGTTTCGTCAGATGGGGCTTTTCTCCCCCATTGCTGGTATGGTCATGGCCGTGGCTCTCTGGTTTATGTTTCGCAGTGTTATGCTGATAGTGGCCAACATGGCCGTGGCAATGATCAGCATCATCTGGAGCATGGGGCTCCTCATCGGGTTGGGGTATCCGGTCCACATTATGAGTTCCATGAGTCCCGTTTTTCTCATGGCGATAGCTACTGACTCTGTCCACATTTTCAACGAGTTCTTTTTTCGTTACCGCGAGGTGGGTGAAAAGAAGCGTTCAGTGATGGACACGATGGCTGCGGTAGGGGCGCCTGTGTTCTACTCGGATGTGACGACGGCCGCCGGGTTTGCCTCCCTGGCGATCACCACTATCATCCCCGTGAGGATTTTTGGCCTGCTGGTCGCTTTCGGGACTCTGGTTATCCTTCTCATGAGTTATACTCTTGTTCCGGCGATCCTGATATTACTGCGGGAAAAACGGCTTGCGAGAGTCATGGGGACCTTACCCAAGAAGACTGATTATCAAGTCGCCCGTCCAGATCCCTCCAGGGTCTCGTTGCTTTCTCGACTTGGTGAAATGTGTGTGCGAAGAGGCAAGATCATCGCTATTCTGGGCTGCGCCCTTCTGGTCATCTCCGCAGTTGGGATCTCCCGCATCAGGGTCAACAACAACATGGTCCATTGGTTCAAGTTCAATAGTTCGGTGCGCAGCGCGGATCGGGTGATGAACCAGCACATGGGGGGAACATCCACGGGCTATCTTGTTGTGCAAAACCCCAATGAGAATGCGGTGAAGGATCCTGCCATGTTGCACGAAATCGAAGGCCTACAGAGAGCATTGGAAAAAGATCCTCTGGTAGGCAAAACCTTTTCTGTCGTGGACTACGTGAAATGGATCAACCGAGCGCTCCATAACGACGACCCCTCTTTTTACAGAATTCCGGACTCGGCCAAAGAGGTGGGCCAGTATCTATTCCTCTTCGGAATGTCTGCCAAACCGAGCGATCTCAACAACGTGGTGGATTATCCCTTCCGGAAGGCGAATATCATTCTTCAACTGAAGAGCTGGGATGCCGGGGTAATGAAGGAAGTCATATCAAGGACCGAGGCCTACCTCTCTGCTCATCCTCTCCCCAGCGGTGGGACTGTAAAACCGGCAGGTATCGCCTACTTCAACCTGGTGTGGAACCATGAAGTCCTCTGGGGAATGCTCACGAGTTTCCTTGCAGGAGTGGTGCTTGTACTGATTCTCCTAATCATTGAAACGCGATCGTTGCTGTGGGGGGCATTGAGTTTTCTCCCGCTGCTATTTACCATAGCAGTGATCTATGGGGTTGTTGGGTGGGGAGGGAAGGATTTTGACATGCCTGTAGCGGTCCTTTCGACGCTTTCTCTTGGCATGGCGATCGACTTCGCCATCCATTTCGTCGGACGCTTCCAGAAACGGTACCGGGAATATCCTGAGTTACAGCCTTGTCTCATTTGGACCGTAGCACGTCCAGGCAAAGGGATTTTCCTCAATGCAATCCTTTTTGCCATGGGCTTTTCAGTTATGATATTTGCCGATCTAACGCCTTACATCACCGTGGGTGTCCTCATGGCTGCCATAATGCTACTCTCGTCGGTGATGAGTGTCATTTATCTTCCAGGCTTGATTCAACTCTTTCACAAACAACTATTGAAAGGGGGAAAAGGATGAAAGCGTTTTATTGGGTGTCGTTTGCCGTCCTTTTAGGTTTGTCGGCTACACCTGCACAGGGAGCGAAACAGATCCCTGAGCCGCAGAAAGCTGGCGTAGAGATCATGGAGAAGTCCCAGCAGGCATTCTACTCCCAAGGAGCGGACATGAAGGCTGATATCAGGATGGAGTTGATCACGGCCTCAGGGGAAAAGCGGCTCCGTGTCCTGACTATGCTCCGGTGGAATAATCCAAAGAGCAAAGAGCAGAAGTACTTCCTCTATTTTCGCGAGCCTCCAGATGTCCGGGGCATGACTTTTATGGTTTGGAAATATCCCGACAAAGAAAGCGACCGATGGATCTACGTGCCTGCTATTGATCTTGTTCGTCGTATCGCTGCAAGGGATGCCCGGTCGAGTTTTGTCGGTTCGGATTTCACCTATGAAGACGTTTCGGGTCGCAACGTGGCCGCTGATACTCACACCCTGCTGCGTGAAGAAAAGCTCGGAGACAGCGATTGTTACGTCGTTGAAAACGTGCCGAAAGAACCTATAGACTATATAAAAAGGATATCATGGGTCGATAAAACTACCTTTCTTCCTCTTAAGGAAGAATACTACGATCTTCAAAACCAACTGGCACGGCTGTTTACAGCCGACAAGATCGAAGATGTCGTTGCGGCAGATGGCGGGGAGCGAAAGAGTTTTCCTACGGTGACCAAGCGAACCATGAAGAATCTAAAGACAGGACATCGAACTGAGGTGACGTATACCTCTGTTTCGTATAACGTCGGTCTCCAAGACAACATCTTTACCGAACGGTATCTGCGAAACCCTCCTGAGAGGTGGATTAGGTGAAGAGATTTGCTTTTGGAGGTGCCATTATTTTTGGAATCTTTCTCGTGCTTTTAATTGAAAATACACGCACTGTCAGTGCCCAAGTGGAGGCTGGAAAAGAACAGGGGGGGGACGAAACGCACATCGAACCCTCTTCTGATGGGACCTCAAGCAAGTGGAAATCATTCCTGGAGACGCTTCCGTTCGAACTCCACGGATTCTTAGACGCTCGCGGCGGTCTTCGGACACAGGATGATCCACATGAACCCAAAACTGCAACCCTGTGGGAAAAGCGACTCCAACTGAATCTCTCCAAAGCTCTTGACTGGGCAAAGTTCAGAATAAAGAGTGACTTTCTTTACGATGGAGTAGCAGGAGGGGCCGATGTCGATCTTCGGGAGGCGAATGCCTTCTTCACCCCGTTCGAATTCATGGATCTGAAGATCGGAAGACAGATACTGACGTGGGGGACAGGAGACTATATCTTTATTAACGACCTGTTTCCGAAGGACTATAAGTCCTTTTTCATCGGTCGCGATGACGAGTACCTGAAGGCGCCTTCGGATGCCCTGAAGGCGAGCTTTTACACAAAGGCCGTCAACATCGATCTTGTTTACACGCCACGATTCGATCCGAACCGTTTCATTGATGGAAAACGACTGTCCTATTTTAATCCGGAGTTGGGTCGATTGGCTGGCGAAGACGCGGTGATTTACCCACAGAAGCGCGATGAATGGTTTGAGGATTCCGAAATCGCATTACGTTTATACCGTGACATTAAAGGTTATGGTTTGGCTCTTTATGGCTACAATGGATTCTGGAAGAGCCCGGTAGGATTTGACCCTCAAGCAGTGAAAGCAACTTTCCCTCGGCTTTCCGTTTACGGTTTAAGTGCCCGAGGAAAGGTCGGGAGGGGGATTGGAAATGTCGAAGTGGGGTACTACGATTCGCTGGATGACCGAGATGGAAAAGATCCTTTCGTACCGAATAGTCAGGTCCGGTATCTGGCAGGATATGAGCAAGAGTTGGCCAAAGACTTCACTATGGGGGTGCAATATTACCTGGAGCTGATGTTAGATTATGATGCCTACAAGCGAACCCTCCCCCCCAGCAGTCAAGCCGCTGATGAGTACCGGCACGTAGTCACTGTACGCTTAACAAAGCTCCTCATGTACCAAAACCTAAGACTTTCGCTCTTCACATTCTACTCACCTTCGGATCAGGATATTTACATGAGGCCTAATATTCATTATAGAATTAACGACCATTGGTCTGCCGAAGCCGGTGCAAACATCTTCTTCGGTGAGAAAGATTACACCTTTTTCGGACAGTTTGAAAATGACACTAACGTCTACTTAGGTGTACGTTGGAGTTTTTGATGATCAAGGACGAACAACCTCAATGAAGAAACTGTTCCGATCCTGGATCGAACGCCTCGGCAATGCGGGCAGCATTCATACTGATACGCCGGATCAAAAGCTACGCAAAGCAATTTTGGCCTTCTTGGCGAGCATCTATTGTATTGCGGGAGCCATCTGGGGGATCATCTACTTTGCTCTGGGTCTACCGCTTTCAGGAAGTATTCCGCTTGGATATACGGTCTTATCCAGTGCAAGCCTCTATTACTTTTTTCGTACGAAACATTACGGTGTCTTTCGCTTCTGCCAACTTCTGCTGATCCTCATCCTGCCGTTTGGGGTCCAGTGTAGTTTGGGAGGTTATGCCGCCTCAGGTACGGTCATGATCTGGGCAGTCCTTTCACCTCTTGGCGCATTGATGTTTTCTGGAACGACCCGGGCATTACCCTGGTTTTTCGCTTACCTCTTGCTCATAGCTGTGTCCGGCATCCTTGAGGGGAAGATGGCACAAGACGCCGCCCCATCCCCTTCAATCGTTGTTGCCTTCCATATGATGAACATAGCCGGCGTTTCCACCGTCTTTTATGTGCTCCTGCGGTATTTCGTGCGGGAAAGGGAGCAGGCCATGGCCGTTTTGGATCAGGAGCATCGCATGGTGATCCAGGAAAAGGAACGCCTCGATAAGATCAAGAGAGTCATGGCAAATTTCGTTCCTGAAACCATGAAAAGCATAATCGAAAAGAATCCTGAAGAGGCACACCTGGGCAGATATGTCCAAGGTGCAACCGTTTTCTTCTTAGACATCGAAGGCTTTACAACCCTTTTGGAGACCTATTCCACGGAAAGGATCACGCAGGTCATTGAAAGGTACTTTTCCATGTTCTATGACATCATCCGTAGACAGGGGGGAGACGTTAACGAGACGGCAGGGGATGGGATGATGGTCATTTTCCTGCACCCCGATCCCGTGGGACGGGCCTGTAACGCAGTTCAGGCGGCCTTAGAGATTCAGGAGCGATGCCTCAGAGTTTCGGAAGAACACGATTCAGATCTCTTCCCCATTGAGGTTAATATCGGCATTTGTTCAGGGAAAGTACTTCTTGGATCGACTAAAATGCGTGGGGCCGGCGTGGACCGGTGGACTTTCACCGCTTCAGGGCCAGTAACCATCATGGCATCAAGGCTCTCGGACTATGCCCAGGGAGGACAGATCCTGGTTGGAGAGGAGATTGCCCGTCATGTCGAGAAATTTTTCCCCCTATCGCAACTGGGGAAGGTCCATTTAAAGAACTTCAAGGAGCCTGTCGAAGTATACCAGGTCAAGACACAGTAAATAAAAGGGAATTTCATTTTTATCTCCGTCCCGACCAACTGCGGAAAAAAAGAGGTGCAACATGATTAAAGTAACAAAGAATGTATCTGTAATGTGCTTCCATGATGAGCTCTGCCGGGTCTTCAATGCCTTAATGACTGCATTGAGCCTGCTCAGGGAAGGGGCAAAGATGACCATATTTTTTGGCTCGCGGGGTGTAAATGCTCTCCACAATCAAAAGGTAAATGAGTTGAAATGCATACCTGATGCGCCGAAAGAGGTGAGCGATGCAGTCATGAAAAGGATGAAGGAGATGGATCTGCCCACTGTTGAGGATCTTTTTGTAATGTTGATCGCAGAGGGGGCTATTGTTTTGGCCTGCCCGCTGAACATGCCGTTATTCGGGATGGAAGAGAAGGACTTGGTGGATGGGGTAAGGGTGGGTGATCCCGCAACATACTATAAAGATGTCGTCCTGAAGGCAGATATGAACCTGTCCTTTTAGAGCAGGGTTTTATGTGACCATAGAGAAATAGAAAGGCAAATTTCTGCCATGGAAAAAAAGAAGATTCAAAAGAGTGCCCTGGTAAAGGCCCTAATTCTTGCAGCCTTTATTATTTTGGCAGTGATCCTGGTTCGATTTACCCCAATCAAGGGATTTCTTACAGCCGATCAAATGAGTCGTTTCCTAGAGGCTGCAGGCCTTTGGGCTCCTTTGGTTTTTATGGTCATCTATGCCGTGGGGGTTTGCCTGTTCGTGCCCGGTACTGTATTAGGGGCATTAGGTGCTGTCCTCTTCGGTGCCTATTGGGGATTTGTTTATGTCTGGGTCGGGGCCATGGCAGGTGCCAGCGCTGCATTTTTTATTGGCCGTTACCTTGGCAGGGAGTTCGCTGCCTCACTGATTGGCGACAAAATTAGAAAATACGACGACGGCATAGAGCGCAATGGTTTTGCCACGGTCCTTTACTTACGTCTGGTCTATTTCCCATTCACTCCTATGAATTTTGGCATGGGCCTGACCAGGGTCCATTTCTGGGATTACTTTTTCGGCACCGGCCTGGGCATTATCGTAGGGACCTTCATTTTCCTCTTCTTCGTTGGCACGCTCAAAGAGGTCTGGGCCAGCGGAAGCTGGGGAAAGCTTCTCTCGTTGAAAGTCGCCTTATCAGTGGCCCTTTTTATCTTTTCCCTGTTTCTCCCCAAGATCATCAAAAAGCTGAAAAGAGAACAACCTTAAATGGTTTTTACAATACATGACACGCCCTTTGATGCTTTCTAGAGACCTATTGCAAAAGGAGGCTTATTATGACATCCATTAAATGTCTAGTTTTGAGATTGGCCGTTTTTCTCCCCCTGGCCGGTGAAAGCGAAGCATTCGCTCAACAGCGAGGCGGCGACGGCCCTTGGGAGATGGGGCCTGGCATGATGTGGGGATGGGGGACGGGATGGTTCGGTGGGATCTTTATGATCCTCTTCTGGGTCCTGGTGATTGTAGGTCTCGTCTTTCTCATCAAGTGGCTGATCCAGACTACAAAAGGAGGAGCGAGCACTGTGCAGGGTAGTTCTAGAGCCATTGATATCCTCAAGGAACGTTACGCCAAGGGTGAAATCACTAAGGAAGAATTCGAAACGATTAAGCGCGACCTGCAGAGTTAGAGTCAGCAAAGGCTAAACGAGGAAAGCCCTCAGGATGAAGCCTATGAAATATGGAGGCATTTTTGTGGTGCTTTCTATACTGTGGGGCTGGTTGATAGACAAGCGGGCCCCAGACCAGTTTGATCTCATCGGCGGATCAATCTGTTTACTTGGGGTCGCTATTATCATGTACTGGCCACGCCCGTGAGCCAAATTTGTTAATCCTAAACATTTCGCTTTTAAACTAACCTGAAGTACTCACCTCTTGTACAATTTCAAGTAGACATTGGCCAATAAAAAGATGACCGCGGCAAGGGGATTTGTCCCTCACAGCCTCGGTCAATATTGGCATTTTGAAGTCTCTCCCTATCTCCAATTAACCCTGGTATCATTTGCCCTTAAGTTCCTTGATACGTTGTTCTACACCGGCGAGCTCTTTCTTTAACTGGTTCCTGTAAGTTTCCAAGCGTTCTTGTTCCTCTTTGGTGGAAAAGAATGGACGGAATAATGGGCCCCATTCGCACCCACACCCGCAACCGGACATATCCCTGTACCTTGGAGTTCCTCTTGGCTGACACATTGTTGATCACCTCCTTTCCAATCTAATCTAATGCCTTCGATAAAAACGTGACTCCCAACCATGAGAATTGTGGCTAATTTAGAGGAAATTCACAATCCTAACGCAGACTTGGCGATATCTTGTCGAAGCCACTCGGATGTCTTGAAATGAAGCTTCAGCCCTCTCGCATCCCGGAAGAGACGTTCAACGATGTAGTCCCGGCAGTAACCGTGGCCCCCAAAAACCTGAATCGCCTTGTCAGTGACATCTACAGCCATTTCGGAGGCATAAAGCTTTGCCTTAAAGCCGTTAACAGCGGCGCTCTCGGGGAAAGAATCGGCTCTGGCTGCACACCCTGTTAGAAGTGCCTCTGCTGCCTCAGTTCCAAGAACCATGTCTGTAATCATGAATTGAACAGCCTGATGAACCCCGATCGGCTGCCCCCCGATCATCCGCTCTCTGGCATGCCTGACCGAAAGGTCAGTGGCCGATTTGGCTATGCCCACAGATATGGCCGAGGCCCCAAAAAATCCCCATCCGACTACTGCCTTTCCAATAACTTGTGGTCCTTCCCCTTCTTTGCCAATGAGGTTTCTGACGGGCACCCGGCAATCACTAAAGAACATTTCCCTTGAGGAGGTGCTCGTCAGGCCCATCTTGTCTTCGGGTTGACCGAAAGAAAGATCGGGAGAGTCCTTTTCAATAAGTATCGTGCTCATCCCCTGAGGACCCCTTTCAGGGTCTGTCCTGACGAGAACCAGGTAAAGACTGGCTTCTCCGGCCGATGTGATAAAGAACTTTGAACCGTTCACGACATAGTGATTATTATCTCTTATGGCCCGAGTTGTAACGGCTCCGGCGTTACTCCCAGACTCAGGCTCGTGCACTGCAAAGGCCCCCAATACCTGCCCCTCTAACATTTTCGGAAGCCATATCCCTTTAACATCTTCCCCGCCAAAAAGCTCAACGGCCTTTTCGACAATTGAATGAGACACATATATCAGGGCCGTTGACGCACATGCCCTGGCTATTTCCTTTACAACAGATGCAAAGGAAGCCCGGTCAGATCCTAAGCCCCCATGATTTTCCGATACAATTAATCGATTGAAACCGGCCTCTCCGATGACGCGCATATTGTCCCAGGGAAAGACACGGTTGTGATCAATAAACGAAGCCCTTTTCGCGAATTTTTCAGATGCGATCTTTTCAGCCAGCCCCCTTATCTCTTTCATCTCCAGATTTTTCATCCCATCCCCCTCATGATTTATCAGTGAAATTTCAGGCAGGGGAGCAAATCAATGTTATCAATTTGCCCCCTTTTGTGAAGCGAGGCCAACGTCACCTATTTTTTAGATTTCTTGACCTCTTTCGGCTCTTTTGCAGCCCTTTTGGCTTTCTGCTTCAAAGGAATACAGCCGCAGCCACAATTTTTCTTCTTGTCCGTCATCTTCATCACCTCCTTTCTGGGTGGATTAGACCTCATGTTTAAGAATAAAGATCAGAGAAAGCAATCAAATAATTAAGCAACTACTTAATTATAACCACAAAAAAATTCTTGTTAGGTTTTTCCTTCGAGCTCCCTGACCCTTGCTCGTACAGTCGTCAACTCGTTTTTCAGGACCTCCTCATATTTCTTAAGCGATTCCAGATCTGACCGATTCAATTCCATTTTTTTAAATTCACCCGTTCCTCCACATCCGCATGTGCAGACTTTGTTTAGCAATTGTCCACAGTTTTCCAAAGCTTTTTCGTCAATCGAGTAGGGTATCCAATAGCCTTTTCTTTCACTCCTGAGAAGACCTGCCTGTTTCAATATTTTCAAGTGCTGGGACACCGCTGCCGTTGTGATTCCTAATTGTTCTGCGATATTTTTGGCCCCAAGGGGCCCCTGAGATTTTAATAGCTCGATTATCTTTACCCGTCTTTCGACGGCCAATACCTTGAACATCTCTGAAGGGTCGAATGTCATGACTTTGAA
>CAYVMN010000120.1:0-14632 GCA_964452575.1 uncultured Desulfobacteraceae bacterium
CTATGAAATGATGCCGTCTTTTACGTCCTTTGGAAAAAAGACCCTCGCGGTCCTCCTTCCGGGCCGGAGGCTCCGCCTGCGAGCCGGAAGAAGGAAACAATACGGCAAATCTCTCTCACTAGGATCAGGCCGACATGAAAAAGGGTCAGAAATCTAGGGCTCAAAAATCCGAGCTGCAGACAAGGTCCGGGGGCCAAGGGCCTCTGACTCCCTGGGATAGGGTAGCAGGGGAGAGATACCAGGCCTTTGTAGAAAATATCCAAGAAGGGGTCTATGAAGTGGATATTCAGGGCAACTTTGTATATTTCAACAATTCGCTTTGCAAGATCTTCGGCTACCCCAGGGAAGAGATACAGTTTCAGAGTTTTGCCAAATTCATGGACGAGACCCATGCAAAGAAGGCCTTTGAGAGCTTCAATAGGATATACAGGACGGGGACGGGTTTTTCTGACATCATCTGGAGGATTATCCATAAAAAGGGGGAGACCAGGATCATTGAGCTTTCGGCTAACTTGATTACCGATGAGAAGGGAGAAAAAATCGGATTCCGGGGCATAGCCCGCGATATCACAGAAAAATTTAGGGCACAGGAGGCCCTTAGAAATTCGGAGAGGCGGTACAGGACCCTCCTCGACTTTGTCCCGTATCCCATTGTGGTTTTCACCTTGAATGGGCTCGTCTCATATCTGAATCCCGCATTTACGGAGACCTTTGGATGGACCCTCCGGGAACTGGAGGGGAAGACCATTCCCTATGTCCCGCCGGGACTCGAGGATGAGACAACAGAGGCGATTCAAAGGCTTTTCGAAGAAAGGGTCATATTGCGGCATGAGACACAAAGGCTCGCAAAGGACGGCCGGCTGCTGGATGTGGTGGTCAGGGCCGCGGTCTATTCGGAGACAGAGGAAGAGCCATCCGGCGAACTGGTTATCCTGAGGGATATTACACATGAAAAGCGGATCGCCCGTAACAATGAGGCCTTGCTCCGGATAAGTATGGCCCTGCCCGAGTATCCTTATCTCGATGAACTTCTCGATTACATAAGCGGAGAGATCAAGCATCTCTTGGAGGTGGAAGGGGCACTGGTTATACTGCTGGATGAAGAAAAGGACGAACTCTATTTCGAGGCCGCGGCCCATGACGATTCAGCAGCTGAAAAGAGGATAAAGGAGATCCGATTTCCCGCCAGCAAAGGGGTTGCGGGCAAGGTCATTCGCACCGGAGATCCTGCTATTGTCCTCGATACCTCCAAAGACCCTGATTTTTACGCTGATGTGGATGTCCAGGCCGGGTTTATGTCCAGAAATCTCCTCGATGTGCCCCTAAGGAGCAAGGAAAGGACTATTGGGGTCCTCTGCGCCATGAATAAGAAGACAGGCGTCTTTGACAGGACTGATGCCGAACTCCTTAGCATGATCGGCGGTACCGTGGCGCTGTCTGTGGAAAATGCCAGGTTTTCAAAAGAGATCCAGGAGGCCTATAGGGAGGTAACGAGCCAGAACCGGGCCAAGGATAAGGTCATAAATCACCTCTCCCACGAGCTCAAGACCCCCCTGTCCGTACTTAGCGCCTCAATGAATATCCTTTCAAAGAGGCTTTCTTCCATCCCGGAGGAGACATGGCGACCCACCATTGAGAGGGCCCGGAGAAACTTGACGCGAATTCTGGATCTGCAGTACCAGGTGGAAGACATTATGAGAGGCGAGCCCTATGACACTCATCATGTACTTTCTCTAATGTTGGATGAATGTGCCGACGAATTGGAGGGCCTGGTTGCAGAAGAGGTGGGTGAAGGAAGGGTGGTTGAAACCGTAAGGAGGCGTATTGAAGAAATCTTCAGACCCGGCGAGGGTATGCCCCAAGACATCTCGTTGGATGGATTTGTCGCCCAGGTCTTGGAAGAAATCAAGCCCCTTTTCTCCCACAGGGAGGTGGATCTGAAGACCCGCCTCCAGCCCGGTACAGTAATCAAGATGCCTCCCGATGCCTTGAAAAAGGTAGTGGTAGGCCTGATCAGGAACGCAGTAGAAAACACCCCGGACGAGGGAAAGATAGAGATATTCGTAATAAAGAAAGGCAATGGGGCAGAGCTGATCGTTCGGGATTATGGTGTCGGTATTACTAGCGATAATCAGAGACATATCTTTGAAGGCTTTTTTACAACCCATGAGACAATGGATTATTCCTCCAAGCGACGCTTTGACTTTAATGCCGGCGGCAAGGGCGCGGATTTGCTGCGCATGAAGATCTTCTCTGAGCGTTATAACTTCAAGATCAAAATGACCTCTTCAAGATGCCGCTATATCCCACTCGATAAGGACAAGTGCCCGGGAAGGATAAGCAGGTGTGATTTTTGCAGGACAAAGAGGGACTGTTACAAATCCGGTGGAACCACCTTCACTGTTTTTTTCGCTGGCAAGACTGAAGGAGCAAGGAAAGTATCCAGGATCTAGCACTGGGTGCGCAATATGGATGACGAGAAGCGGTCTTTAACAAGGCTGAACCTTGAGCTCATAGACGTGGCACCGGGACATGCCGTTGTCCAAATGGCGCCTCAGGGGAAAGATACCAATATCTTTGGCACGGCGTATGGGGGGGCCATCTTCTCTCTCATGGATGAGGCCTTCCAGGCCTCCTGCAACTCACATGGAAGAATGGCGGTGGCCTTAAATATAGATGTTATATTTCATAATCCTGCCAAGACAGGGCGGAGGCTAAAGGCAGAATCCAGGGAAATTCATGGTTCCCAAAAGCTAGCCACCTATGAGATAACGGTTAAGGATGAAGATGACCTCCTCATTGCCTCATGCATGGCCCTTGCGCACAGGGAAAAAGAGAAATGAGCATTTCTGACAGATGAGCACATGCCGTCTTTATGGGCCGAGATCTTAAATTTGCGTTAGACAAAACCAATTTCAGCTAACATGTTGACAAAAAGCAAAAAATCGAACATCCTTTAAAGGGGGCTGGCATCCGGCCAAGGGCAGGATTAGAGGTCTAAGGAGTTACAGGGGTATATCAGTGGTTATTGAATGTCAGAAATGTGGGACAAAGTTCAATATTGATGAAACGCGAATCAAGGAGGCGGGTGCCAGGGTAAGGTGTTCGGTCTGTAAGAATGTCTTTGAGGTGCATCCTCCCGGAGAACTCTTTGTCGAAGAGGCCCATGTGGCTGCCGGAGGTAAGGAGGAATTAGGAAAAAGGCCCGAAGCCGAACGTAGGGAACGTAGGGATCAGGAGATAGATTTTGACAGACTCTTTGAAGACTCTTTGGAAGACTTGCGCGGGTTTGAGGGTGAAGCCGCCCAAGATCTTGAGGCGCCTGAAGAAGAGGAACCCGCCAAACAAGAGAGGCCAGTGAGAGATGTCCCACGTACCGCCATAAGGCCAGATGCGGGTGAGAGGTATCCAGGGGGGGGCCCTTCGGCAATCTACTATGAGAAACGGCCCAGAAGGTCCCATTTCCTGTCTATTTTCCTTGTCATCATCCTTTTGCTTATTGGGGCAACGGCCGCAATTTTCTTTTGGGCCCCTGAGCTTATTCCTGATTCTCTGTCTATATTGAAGCCAGGAGAGAAGCCTGAAGTTTCCGATGTAAGTGCGAGGCGGCTTTCATTCAAGGATGTAACCGGCTCGTTTGTTGATTCAAAGAAGGCAGGACAGTTATTTGTAATTCGTGGCATGGTCACCAACCGAGATCAAAAGAGCCGGGGCCTTATCCTCGTTAAGGGTACCATCCTGGATGACAAAGGAAAGGTGGTAAAGCAAAAGCTGGCCTATGCAGGCAATGACCTTAAATTGGAAGATCTCAAGGCCCTCACCATGGAGGAGATCGACAGGGCAATGGAAAACCGCTCGGGTATCAACAATATAAATCTCAACGTGGCGTCAGGCGCGTCCATCCCTTTTATGCTCGTGTTTGGGAATTTACCAGATAATTTGAGCGAATTTACAGTGGAAGCTGTCAGTTCATCACCCGCGAAATGAGACCTAAACGCGCGCTTGATGCCCCCGTAAAAACCCCCTGTCTCGTCGCCCCCGCACAGAGCCAGCCCCTAGCCTCTTTCTTCACATCAAAACGGCCGCAGCCTGAGATCGAAATCCGGCATCTCTAATCCAACGTACCAAGAGAGGGTGTTGAGCTCCAAATGATTACCAGAAAAACCGTTGAAGGTACCATCTCTTCCCGTGGATCTTTGAAGATCATACGGGGCGTGATTATGCTGGTAATGGTAGTGTTTATAGGCACTCTCGGGTATATGGTCATAGACAAATGGCAGTTCTTAGATGCCCTTTACATGACTGTCATTACTATCACCACTGTGGGATACGGAGAGATAAGACATGTATCGGAGCCGGGCAGGATCTTCACCATCTTCATAATCTTTTTGGGGATGGGTATCTTGGCTTACACCCTGGGTATGGTGGCCCAGGCCATGGTGGAGTTTCAAGTCAGATCTATCTTGGGGAGGAGAAAATTGGGACGAAAGATAAGGTCGCTGAAGGAGCATTATATTATCTGTGGATATGGACGCATAGGGAGGATCATCGCACAGGAGCTCAAGGCCAATCAAATACCGATGATCGTGCTGGATCAGGCCTCCGATTCAAAGGAGACATTAGAACACCAAGATATACCCTATATCATTGACGACGCCACAAGTGAGGAGGTCTTGATAGAGGCAGGCATCAACGCGGCGAAAGGCCTGGTAGCAGTAGTGGAATCAGATGCAGACAACCTCTTCATAACCATGACCGCAAGGGGCCTAAGCCCTAAGCTTTTTATCCTTGCCAGGGCGGATAATGAACAGACCCAGAAGAAGCTCTTGAGGGCCGGGGCAGATAGGGTGGTGCTGCCTTATTTGATCGGTGGTCAAAGGATGGCCCATACCATCGTCAAGCCTGTAGTGACCGATTTTCTGGAGCTGACGGTTCATGGCAAAGATATTGAATTGAAGCTGGAAGAGCTCCTGGTAGCTGAGGGATCAAGGCTAAACGGCGTCACCCTGGTAGATTCGGGCATAAGACAGGATACGAATATCATCATATTGGGCATCCGCAAGAAGAACGGCCAAATGACCTTTAATCCCTCATCCCAGACCCGAATCGAATCTGGAGATACCCTGATTTCCCTTGGTGGAGTAAGCGATCTGAGGAGGTTATCGCAAATGCTCAAGGGCGATCAGAGCTAGTCGCCCTGCTCAGGAGGTGGTTCTGCTCGGGATCTGAAGATCTCCTGGGCCCTTATAAGGGCAGCAAGGTCGTCAATACCCATCACCTCCTCTTCCTCGGCTACCACGTATCCGACCTCTACTCCGCCCTCGTTCATATATTCTATGATATCCGTGAGGAAAAACTCCTCCAGTTGGGTGCGCCTTCCGTCAATCTGCTTTTGGACCCCGTGAGGCCTTGAGACGAGTACCGGGAGGTAGTGGAGCAACTCCTGTCTCCTTGCAATATAAATCCCTGAGTTACATATGTTGAAGGCCTTTTTCATCTCCTCCGGATACGATCTCCAGTATTTCCATTCGATGATCTTTTTTACCAGTGCCCCTTCTATCTGAAGCACCCCGTATTGCCTTTTTGACTCAGGCCGAAACCCAAGCACCATTAAGTCCCTGTCTTCCAGCTTGCCTATGGCCGCATGGTAGGTCAGCTTCCTTACAAACGGGACGTCACCCATGGTGATAATGACATTCCGGCAGTCCTGCTCCTCCAGGAACTCCTTTGCTGCCAGCAGGGCCCCACCGGTTCCGTTGAGCTCTAACTGCTCATAGTAGTCTAGGCCGAGGCCTCGAGTGGCCCTGATCACGTCCTCCTTTTTATGATGGACGACCACTGCCTTGGGACCGGAAGGCAGGCTGTGGAGTATCTCCAGCAGGATGGGACAATCCCCATCAAATGGAGAGGTCTTTGGTATTAGTGGCAGCAGGGCCTTATTGCCATCAAAGCCTTTCATGCGGCTCCCTCGTCCGGCTGCCAGGATCACAGATGCTGCTAAAGGTTCTTTTTCGCGTGTTTTTTGATTGACCAAGGTGAAACTAACTGTTATGGATATCTTTGATGTCTTGAAACGGCCCTTTGACCGATATGGATGCCTGAGGGAGGTCAGCCCTTGATAACCCCCAAGGGCCTGAGCCTAGCGACCTTGAGAGCGAGTCCAGCCCCATGGACAACCTCTACGACCTGTGATACGTCTTTATAGGCCTCGGGCATTTCTTCCTTGAGGGTCCTTTTGCCCCTAGATTGTACATAGATCCCTTTATCTTCCAGTTCGCGATGAATCGCTCGACCCTTTGCCTTTTTTGTAGCCTGGGTGCGGCTCAGGACCCGGCCGGCGCCATGACAACTGGATCCAAAGCTCCGAACCATAGCCTTTTCGGATCCTGCAAGCACATATGAATAGGTGCCCATATCTCCTGGGATGAGAACAGGCTGGCCAACATCGCGATAGATTTCGGGGAGAAGTGCATGTCCTGGGGGAAGAGAGCGTGTGGCCCCCTTTCGGTGAACACAGAGCATGACCGGGGTTCCTTCTACCGTGAACTTCTCTTTCTTGGCAATGTTATGACATACATCATAAAGGAGCTTCATACCCAAATCCTTGGGGCTGATTGAAAGGGTCTTAATCAGGGTCTCATGGGCCAGGTGCATGATGATCTGTCTATTGGCCCAGGCATAATTGGCCGCGCATGCCATAGCCGCCAGGTATCGATGACCTTGGTCCGACTTCACCGGGGCGCAGGCCAGCTGTCTATCGGGGAGCTCAAAAGGATATTTGCCCTGTTGGGCGAATCGGGTCATCTCCTTAAGGAAGTCATCGCATATTTGGTGGCCAAATCCCCTTGAACCAGAATGTATCAGGACAGTGACCTGCCCTTCGAAAAGATCATAGGCCCTGGCCTTGTCCGGGTCATAGATCTGATCAACCACCTGGACTTCGAGGAAGTGGTTTCCGGAACCCAAGGTGCCTAATTGGTCCTGTCCCCTTTTAATGACCCGCTCACTCAAGATCGAAGGGTCTGCCCCTTTCATGGCCCCGTTGTCCTCTGTTCTTTCGAGGTCTTGATAAGAACCGTAGCCCCTCTTGACAGCCCATGCGGCACCTTCTACGGCCACCTTGGCCTCCTCGGTTTTGGACAGACGAACAACGCCCGTGGAGCCAACGCCGCTAGGGATGTTATTGAAAAGGGCAGAGACCAGTTCCTTGATTTGAGGCCGGATCTCATGGGCATGGAGCAAGGTGGTAATAAGTCGGCAGCCGCAGTTGATGTCGTAGCCCACGCCACCCGGAGAGACAATGCCTTCGTCAAGATCGAAGGCCGCTACTCCGCCAATGGGAAAACCGTAGCCCCAGTGTATGTCGGGCATTGCCAGGGAGTGGCCCACTATCCCCGGCAGCGTGGCAACATTGGCCACCTGGGTGAGGCTCTGATCCTCCATGACCGCCTTTATTAACCTGGAGTCAGAGAAGATCAGACCGGGCACCCGCATGGCACCGGTCTTTGGAATGATCCACTGGTATTGATCTATTTTTTCTAACTTGATCTCCATCTGACCACCTCATGGTTTGGCTCGAAGAGACAGGTTGGGAATTTTTCTACAGATCAAAAATTATAGTGGCCTCCCAGTGGTTGGCCTTTTCTACCACTTCGATCTGATGGTAGGTCACGGCCTTGATCTCATGAAGTATCTCATAAAATTCCGGATCAAAGGGCGTCAGACTGAGGGTGGCATCGATACGGGAATTGGAAATGAAATCGATCTGAACGTCATCGACGACCTCCTTTTCTCCATCAAAGAGATAGAGTATCTCACCCAGCCAACGGATCATAAGGTCGGCCAGATCTTCCCCGGAGACCGAAAGCCTTCTGCTTGTGGTATTCTCCGGAGTTTTTCCCTTGACCATGAGCTGCATCATCGACCTGGCAGCTCCTGCGAAGAGGTCTTCCAGGTCAGTACCACGCACCTTGATTCCCAGATCTGCTGTATGGTCTAGCAGATCAAAATTCGGCCTGTGAGATTGCATTAAGAGATATTAACTGTTAGCCCCCAAATTGTCAAAATTTCGTAATCACATATGGAGGAAAAAGATTATGAACTGTTTCTTTTGCGGCAAGGAGCTCGCGCTTGAAGGCAAGGTAATGAGAAAAGATACCTGCCCCAATTGTGGGAGGGATCTACGATGCTGCGTACAATGCAAGTTCTACGATCCCCACGCCTATAATGAGTGCAGAGAGGTTCTGTCCGAGCGGATCTTGGATAATGAGAGGGCCAATGCCTGCGAGTACTATGTCCCAAAGGGCTCCTCTATTCAAATCGGCAACAGGACAGAAGAGGCAAAGAAGGCCCTGGAGGCCCTCTTCAAGAAGTAAATCGAATGGATCGAGAGCGTTGCTCAAGGGAGGATTCGAGGGAAATCCTCAGACGGTCCATGAGAGTCCCGATATCCGCACCCGGCCGGTTAAGGAAGATAGCAAAGGAGCAGAGTCCCTGAGGCCCTCCATCAATATATCCGGCCAGTGTCCTTATCCCCATAAGTGACCCTGTCTTGAAAAAGACGTTACCCTTCCTCTTGAAGAGATTCCGATAGGGGCGGAATCGCTCTAAGATGGCCACCATGTCCAGGGCCGAGAGGCGGTTGTTTCTGGAAATTCCTGAGCCTTCTACGATCTTGAAATCTCCTAACTGGAGTTCCTTTTTCCCATACTCCGTGATTACCCGAACACCTTTGCTGAGGGTCCCCGGGGGGCCTAAGGTGTGAGCCCCCAAGGCAATTAGGGTTTGATTTGCTATGAAATTATTTGAAAACTCCAGCATCTTCCTGAGGACATCCTCCAGACTGAACCTGGACCAATAGGTATAGATGAGCCGGTCTCCCGGCCCAACCGCGGCCAGACGGGTAATTCCCCGGATCTCTACCCCGCGTTCCTTCAGGAAATGCCGGAGAAGTTCACCCGCATAAAGGGTAGCCTCCCCCTGATCATGGGTGAAGGTGTATCGGCCTCTCTTGAGCCCTAAAGATGTGATCTTCTTGCGAGCCAAGGGGGTCAAAGGCGTCTGAGGTTCGGCCGAAATGATCTTGCCATCGGGGTCGCAGTCAAAGAAGACCGTATTGAAATTGGCGCACAGGGCGCCCACGGGTGCATCATAGGGATTGGTCGAGTGCCCTCGCCCTGGGATTTCTATATGCCTCGAAAAATAGGTGTCGTCCAGTATCAAATCATTGATATTTCGTATCCTCGTTGCCAGGGCATTTGAAATATCTGACCAGACCTCTGAAATCAGGAGTGGGTCGCCATATCCCTTTACCTTGAGATTCCGGTCTTGATCCAGGTAGAACTCCGTTGTGAACCTGTAGGATTGCCCGAGCCCATTGAGTGCGGTTAGGGCAGTAAAGACCTTGATCGTTGAGGCGGGGATGCAGCCCTTTGTCTCGTTCTTCTTGCAGATGATCCTGCCGTCGGGGGCTGAAACCACGACCGCATCGGATGCCGCGATCTTGCCCAGACAGGGGAAATCTTCTTTGCCGCAGGCTAGGGCGACATTTAGAAGATATGGTGCCCCCAAGATAATTATGAGCCCCAACAAAGACGCCTTTTTCATTGTCGGCCTAGTCCTCCCCCTCCGGGATGTCATTGGGAAGGGGATGATTGATGTAATCCTCAAGGATCTCTATCTTGTCGGCAATCGGTTTTCGCCTGTCAATGAATAGGTGGTATTCCCCCCTTATCTGACACATTCCGTCCTTCAGTTTCAGTCCTGCGGCCTCAAGGAGGTCATAATGGAGATTGATGCCCCTTTCGGCTACCCTTTCTTCCAACTCAGTCAATCGATTCTTGAGCTCAGGGGAACCCTCCCCTTTTTTCTTGATAGATTTCATGCCTTACTTAAGGCCCTCTTTCATAAGCTTGACCCCTGGCGGGACAACAAAATGAAAAAAGCCCTCATCAAAGTCCTCCTTTACCCTCAGATCCCTGAGGATAAATCGAGTTATCCCACCCAACGGGTTGTGGATTTCCACAACACGTATATGATTATCCTTTTCCACGGTAAGGAACACGCTTTCGACGTCGTTCCACGGTGGATCTGGCACCAGTTGGATCCGCCACCCTTCTTCCTTGTTCCCATCAAGCAGGAGAACCTGAAAGTTGTCCTTTATCTCGGATAGGCCCCGGAATATATCGCTCAGCAGTTTCAGTTCCTTCCCGAATTCCTTTGAGGTATACTCGTATGCCTGCCTCTTTTCAGGGATATACCACCAGAGCATGTCTCCGTCAGTGATTATGGTCTCCGGCCTTGGAGAGAGCTGCTCAAGCCTCAAGAAATAAGGCGGTCTGAAATAGATCTCGCCCGTAGCCAGGTCCCCCCCTTTGAACTTATTGCCCATTATCGACATGGACCGGGTGATAACCTCCCTGGTATAGTCAACCCTGAGTCCGGGTAGGGATCCATAGTCTTTTCGAATGCCTTCCAGGATATCTGAGAGGGCTTCATCGGCTAATGCAGCCACATAAAACAGGAGTATAAGGGCATGGGCAAGGATAAGAGCCCTTCGCATCTCACACACTCCTCCTTCCATATACATCACGCGGCTTGACGCCGTCAGAGGGCCCCACGATCCCTTCCATCTCCATGGCCTCAATCATCCTGGCTGCCCGGTTGTATCCCACCCTGAGCTTGCGTTGAAGCATGGAAATGGAGGCCTGGCGTGTCCTACACACCATCTCCACGGCCTCCTCATATTTTTCGTCCAGTTCAATTGGTTCTTCTCTGTCTTCATCCTGGGCTATGCCGGTCAAAATGGTGGCGTCATAATCCGGTTTCTGCTGACCTCTCAGGAAATCGGTTACCCTTTTCACCTCCTCTTCAGAGACATATGCCCCATGTATCCTCATGAGACGACCAACCCCGGGCGGGATGAACAGCATATCACCCTCACCAAGGAGGTGCTCCGCGCCGTTGGTATCAAGGATGGTCCTGGAATCTACTTTGGAAGAGACCTGAAAGGATATTCGGGTGGGGAAATTGGCCTTTATTATACCGGTAAGTACATTGACCGAAGGGCGTTGGGTGGCAATGATGAGATGGATCCCTGCGGCGCGGGCCATCTGGGCCAGACGCGTGATAGACTCTTCAACTTCCTTTGAAGAGATCAGCATCAAGTCCGCCAATTCATCAATGATCAGTATGATGTAGGGTAAGGGGTGATGAGCGGCAGAGGTCTCATCCACGGGGGAGATCCTCTGCTCCTTGAGCACCTTTCGGTTGTACGTATCGATATTTCTGACACCCTTGTCTGACAGGAGCATATAGCGCCTTTCCATCTCTTGTACTGCCCACCTAAGGGCCTTGGTTGCCTCCTTGGGTTGGGTCACCACCGGATGAAGGAGATGGGGGATGTCGTGGTATACCGAGAGCTCAATCCTTTTCGGGTCGATCATCAGGAATCGAACCATCTCCGGAGAGAACTTGAACAGCAGACTTTCGATCATGGTGTTTATGGAAACGCTTTTCCCTGTCCCGGTGGCCCCTGCCACAAGGAGATGAGGCATCTTGGAAAGATCGGTGATCACAGGAGATCCGGTGATGTCTTTTCCTAGGGCTATGGGCAGACTATACTTGGAGGTCTTGTATGTGGGTTGTGAAAGGACCTCCTTCAGGTATACCATCTCTCTCTGGTTATTGGGTATCTCAATCCCAATGGCGGCCTTGCCGGGAATGGGGGCGACTATTCTGATGCTTTGGGCCCTGAGGGTTAGGGCAAGGTCGTCTGACAGGCCTGCCACCTTGCTTATCTTTACGCCTGGCGCCGGCCTGAATTCGTACATGGTAATCACCGGACCCGGAAGGATCTCCATGACCTCCCCTTCCACACCAAAATCGGCCAGTTTCCTCTCAAGGCGGCGGGCATTCATTTCAAGGCTCTCCTGCTGGATCTCCACATTCTTTTTTTCAGGCGGATCGTTCAGGAGATCCAGGGAAGGCAACTTAAGTGTGTCGGCCACGTGCATGAACGGGAACTGCTCCTGCTCAGGCCCCATCTCTTTTTCCGGGTCTTTCCTGACGATGGTCACCTTGGGCCTTGATTTCATCTTTTCCCTGGCCAGCATGCTCTTTCGTGCCCTGCTCTTTCGAGCCCTCCTCTTTGTGGTCACCTCCTTGATTCGTTTTAGCAGGCTGAGGGTCCCCAGACCCAGCCCTGAAAAGAGGCTTCCCAGAGAGAGGTGAGTCGCTACCATCAGGGAGATGATAAATATCGTGGACAGGAAGACATAGGCCCCAAACTGGTTCAGGAAACGCTCTGCCAATCCTGCCAGGTGAAGCCCTACCAGACCCCCAACGATTATATTTCCATCCCTGAAACTCACAACTTCCTGCAGCTGTAAACAGAGGATGCCGGCAAAGGAAAGGGGGAGCGCAAGTGAGGCGCTGGCGGTTATGACAGGATGCGACGGACCGTGACCGCGGAATGAGAGATAGGTCATGGCGAGCAAGATGATTACAAGCCAGAATGCTGAGAAGCCGAGCAGGAAAAACAGCCCTCCGGCCAGATGTGCCCCCACGGTGCCAAAGAGGTTGTGGGCCTTGCCCACAGGGCCTGTAACGTTCCAGAAAAGCTTGTCAGCCGGATGATAGGAGACGAGGCTTCCACCCACGATTATGGCAGTAAGCAGGAAGACGATGCCAAGGATCTCTTTGCCGATGGGATGCGGGGATTCGTCCGCCTTTCCCTTTGTGCCCGCTCTGGGGAGCAATTTCTATCTCCTGGGTTTGGTATTTGGTGGTTTCATTTTCCAGTTAATGGGCGTTAAGATAATGGAAATCCACGAGCTTTTCAACCCGTTGCAGGCCGTGCGCGCCTGGTTTTGCAAGCCATATCAGTTTCAAACCGCGATGATTGTAGGGATTATCAATGGCCTCCTTTCAATCACGCTATTGAAAAAACCTTTAAGCCGCCTCTTGATATCCATTTCTACCGCGGTCCACTCAATGGGGGAGGAGTGGTCAAGCTCGTCCAGCACTTCCAGCACAATGCACTTGGCATCCTCCAGGAGTGAGCCTGGCTCACCTTCAAAGACAAAACCCCTTGAAATGATTTCAGGGCCATAGACTGTCTCTCCTGTATTTTCGTCCACGGCCAAGAGGACTAGCACCATGCCATGCCCACTGAGTCTTCTTCGGTCCCTCAAGACCATCTCTCCCACATCTCCCACCCCTTTTCCATCCACGAAGATCCGACCCGCATGGACGCGGCCTTCTAATCGTGCCTCCTGGTTTTCAAAGGAGATGATATCACCGTCCTCTGCGACAATCACCCTATCCTCATCCATGCCCATATCCAACGCCAGCTGGGCGTGTTTTGCAAGATGCCGATATTCGCCGTGGATGGGTATAAAAAAACGGGGTTTTACAAGACCTAACATCAGTTTTAGTTCTTCTCTTCTGGCATGGCCGGAGGTGTGTATCTCAGATACCTTTTCATAGACCACCTCGGCCCCCATGCGATACAGGCTGTTTATGGTGGAGGTTATGGCCCGCTCGTTGCCAGGGATAAATCGAGAAGAAAGGATGACCATATCACCTTTTCTTATCTTAATGCTTTTGTGAGATCCTTGGGCTATCCTCGTCAAGGCCGACATCGGTTCTCCCTGGCTTCCCGTGGTGATGATAGTAATTTGTCGGTCCGGAAACTGATTGATCTGCCTTTCATTGATTTCAACATCCTCAGGGATGCTGACAAAGCCTTCTTGTTTGGCGATGCCTATGTTTGTGAGCATGCTCTTTCCATTAAAGACCACCCTTCTTCCAAACCGCACTGCCAGATTGATCACCTCCTGAATTCGGGCGATATTGGAGGCAAAACTGGCCAGGATAACCCTGCCTTGACTCGCGCGGAACAGTTCTTCGAGGGTCTTTGCTACCTCTCTCTCGCTCAGGGTAAATCCCTCCTTTTCGGCGTTGGTGGAATCAGAGAGGAACGCGAGGACCCCCTTCTCTCCATAGTGGGCGAAGCGGCCCAGGTCTGTAAGCCGAGAGTCAATGGGTGTGGGGTCGATCCTGAAGTCTCCGGAATGTACGATGATCCCCTCAGACGTATCAATTGCAAGACCAACCCCATCGACGATGCTGTGGTTCACACCGATGTACTCAACCTTGAAGGACCCGATCTGCGTTATATCCCCTGCGCTGATCTTATGGAACTCTGCCTCTTCAGGCAAATGGTGTTCCTTTAACTTGTCCCGCAACAGCTCGAGCGTAAAGCTTGTCCCGAAAACAGGAACCGAGATCTCTTTGAGAAGGAAGGGCATTGCGCCAATGTGATCTTCATGGCCATGTGTCAGGATTATGGCCTTGACCAGCCTCCTGTTCTCCCGAAGGTATTGAAAATCCGGTATCACCAGATCCACCCCGGGCATGTAGTCATCCGGGAACATTATACCCGCATCCACTACCAGGATATACCGGTCATCCTGGAAGGCCATCATGTTTCGCCCGATTTCTCCAAGGCCTCCCAATGGTATCAGTTTGAGCATTTCTAACCCTGTTTATTTAAAAGGTGGTAACACTTTAGCGTTTTGAAAGAAAGGCAGCCTCCGGCCCGGAAGGGCCTCTGGCCCGGAGGGAGGAC
>CAYVMN010000121.1:0-14524 GCA_964452575.1 uncultured Desulfobacteraceae bacterium
GTTTTATCCAAAAGCTAACCGCTAATGGCTAAGAGCTAACCGCACAGGTCCCAATTATTAAAATGAGAGCAAAGCAGATCTGACCTAATTTTCACAACTATGGCAGGGAGGTAAAACGCCATGAAATGGAAGACCAGGGTGACGGAAATTCTGGACTGTGAGTATCCAATCCTTCAGGGTGCCTTGAGCCGAATAGGCAACTGGAAATTTGCGGCATCTGTTAGTGAAACGGGGGCCCATGGCTGCCTGACCGCCGCCGTTTCATTGACCCCACAGAAGCTGCGGGACGACATCCGAAGGTGCCAGGACGCTACCGGCAAGTCCTTCAGCGTGAATATCACTGTGGGCATGTGCCCCCACATCGATGAGATGCTGGATGTGTGTCTTGAAGAAGGGATAGATGTAATCGAAACAGCGGTCTTTAACGCCGACCAATATGGCAAGCGCATCAAGGAGGCAGGGCGAAAGTGGGTCCACAAGACAGCCACCATCAAACACGCCTTGCATGCCGAGAAGGCCGGGGCAGATGCCGTGATCCTTGTGGGACTGGAGGGTATTGGCTTCAAGAACATCCTGCAGCTCCCCACCATGACCACCATTGCCTGGGCAGCGAGGAATATAAAGGTGCCCATCATAGCCGCGGGAGGAATTGGCGATGCCCGTACGTTCCTGGGAGCCTTGGCTCTAGGTGCTGAAGGGGTCATGATGGGGACGGCCTTCATGGCTACCAAGGAGTGCCCCATATCAGATCGCTTCAAGGAGAAAATGGTGAAGGCCTTTCCCGACAATCCACGCCTTCGGACCACGGTGCTTGCCCCACCCAACCCCGGAGACTATGAAGAAGCCATGAAGAAGCGTAGTGAGATGCCTCTGGAAAAGTGGCTGACTGCCATGGAAAGGGTGATGCTAAAGCACGACGACTGGGAGCTCGCACCTGAGATGTGGAATGAGGACTATGACCGGTTGAGCAGCATGATGTCTTTCGCAGTGACCTATGTAGACCACATACCTACCGTAAAGGAATTTGTTGATAGCATCATTGAGGATGCTGAGAAAATTATAGCCGATTGGCGGTTCTTGTAAACCGATTAGCTGAATATACTGATCGAGCTCGATAATGTCATTGGCGGAGGCGCTCCGGGATTGATCCGTATTCCGGACAGCGAGGGAAAGAGGACAACGCTTAAACGGGTGTCACAAATCCTGGAGGCCTATGCCATCTATATTATTGTTCCCTTGGAAGATGCAAAGATGAGGCTCAAAGAAGCCGTGGATGCGACCGTCAAGTGCGGCAATACTCTCACGTATTTGCCAGCTCAAAAAGAGCAGGAGATACGAAAAGTTGGGACTCATCTGGTGTCGCGCACCGGCAGGGCCCTCGGGTTATCGGAAAGGGACTGGTCCGTCCAGCCCTTCGGGCCAAGACCGAAATGGAAAAAGGTCTCCACTTCGCTCATACCATCCCATGACCAAATGCAGCAACAGGTGATATGGATGAGCTCGGTGATGTGATACCCCCCTTTGCAGCCTTCTGCGGGGGGCAGGGGATTGGTGGTCCCGGGGTCATAAAGGGCTGTCAACTCCTCCTGGGTGGGCATCCTCCAGTCGCTATAGCCGCCGGCCCAGTAGTCTTGGCAGTATTTCTTGGCATCGTCCCAGCTGATGGGTCGCCCATTATCCTTGGCAGCCCACATGAGACCGGTCTCGGTATCTTTGACCGTGCCGTTGTCATAGGCGATGAACCGACCGTGGTTGCCCATCGCCTTTACCAAGGAATCACTACTGTCCTTTCCCAGGGCTCCGGCACCCCCGCATCCCACCGAGAGAATGACGAAAAAGGCCAGTGCAGCGATTTTCTTCATAATGACCTCCCTCGGTCTTTTCAAAAGGCATACAGTTTATTCTACCTTATCAAAAACCACTACGTCAGGGACTCTTGCAGCAGCAAGGCACATGGTGGCTCTGACGCCCTTTGCTAAATGGGCGATGAGCGGCGTGGGGAAAGGGAGCGTTCTTTCAACAAAAGTCTTTATCCCATCTGATCCTAGTTGTCAAGTCTATCCAGAAACAACGTCTCGCCTTCCCTGAAAAGAAAGATTACAGAATTGTAATGTTCCTGAAAGGTCTAGGTAAGGCTTGACATCCATAATTGAATAGGGTCTCACTAAAGCCCTTCTATAAAACTTATCCTGAAAGGAGACAACATATCAAAACAATTGGTCATATCAGAAGAACTCTTTGAAGCAATGCTTGCTCAGGCTATCGAAGACATACAGAATAGTGGTCTCGATGCAAACGAGGTCTTCACTATTGTCGAGGAATATTTTGGAAACGCCTACGCCAGGAGATTCTGCAACAAATCTGACTGATGGACCATTGGTTAAAACCCTCACGCGCCTTGAGCTCAACGAAAATCGATCATTTCTTAAAGGTCTCGGGATTGTCTGGGATACGGTTTGAGAAAGGAGGGAGGCCTTGAATTCAGTACTCAAAAGGGACTTCAAAAAATTTATGGTGGATACGGATAAAGCTCAAGAATACATTGAGGTGCTCAGACATAAAAATGCAGTCCACGCCATGGGACGACAAAGGGATCTGACGCAACTCGCATCGCATATCATACGCCTCGATTTTGACCTCAGCGCTATGCTTTTAGATTGCTTTATTTTGGGACGTCAGTACTGGAAAAAACACGACTTGCCCCTGATCAATAGTCTCCATTGCTCCTTGGCCATCATGCATAACTTGTTCAACGACCTTAATAGGGTCAAACCGACCCTCATGGAGGCAGGCATTGAGCCTTCAGACCTTCGACAACTCTTCATGGATTGGATCCGCTTTATAGAATCGGTAAATGACATGCAAATCTCTCTACAGCATTCTAATATGAGAAGAAAAGGCGTCTCTTTTTGAAAATACAAAGCTTGGTCCAAGAATCGTGAAGGGCACCCATACCGGGCCGGTGTCCCCTCTTACTAAAGGTCAAGAAATTGTTATATTTGCCGCCCGTCCCGGCGCAACTATTGCCTTTTCCCTTGACTCACAAACCCAATTCTCCTACGCTTTTTCCACAAGAATCGAAGGCTTTTGGAGAAAATTGCTGAGGCCATGAAATGATCGGGCCAGAAGAAGAAACTGACCAGAGGCTTAACAGCCTTGAAGAACATCTCCGTTACGAGAATCCGCTGCTTGTGGATGCGGTGAAGGGCTTCCGCCGTCTGGACAAGATTGCATATCGTATGGGCCTCTTGAACCTGGACCAGACCTATGCTGCTCAGATTGCATGGTGGCCCCTGGTTTCGGTGTTGGGAACATTTTCAGCCGGCAAATCAACCTTTATTAATCATTTTCTGAAATACCCCTTACAGGCAACAGGAACCCAGGCTGTGGACGACAAATTCACGGTCATTTGTTATAGCGCAGAGAAAGAAGTCCGGGTCTTACCGGGTATTGCCCTCAATTCCGACCCACGCTTCCCGTTTTACAAAATGAGTCAGGAGTTGGAAAAGGTTCGGCCCGGTGAGGGAGGCCGGATTGATGCATACCTCCAGCTAAAGACTTGCTCTAGCCCACATCTACGTGGCCATATCTTTATAGACTCACCTGGATTTGATGCCGACGCACAGCGTACATCCACCCTCAGGATTACGGATTATATCATGGATCTCTCCGACCTTGTCCTGGTCTTTTTTGATGCACGCCACCCCGAACCCGGTGCAATGCAAGATACCTTGAAGCACCTCGTGGCCAACACCATCGGTCGTAAGGATTCCAGCAAGTTTTTGTATGTCCTCAATCAGATTGATACTAGCGCGCGAGAGAATAACCCCGAGGAGGTAGTGGGTGCCTGGCACCGGGCTATTGCGCAGGAAGGATTGATGGCAGGTAGATTCTACTGTATCTACATCCCTGAGGCAGCTATCCCGATAGAGGACGAGGCCTTGCGAAGGCGCTATGAGAGCAAAAGGGATCGAGACATGTCAGAAATCCATGGCCGCATCCGACAGGTAGGCCTGGCACGTGCGTATCGTATCGTGGGGGCCTTAGAAAATACCGCTCGAGACATAAAGGAACAAAAAGTAAAGCAATTAAAAGAAGTTCTCTACCGTTGGAGACGAAATGTGCTCTGGTGTGATGCCGCGATGATCGCAATCCTTGTGATAGCTTACATACTCTTAGGATTGTGGGCGGGTTACTTGGGTTGGGGTCATTTTGCTCCACCCCGCGTGGGGGCACTGGCCACCGCTCAGTCGGGCCGGGTATTGCTGGCAATTGCGGGTATCATCATCCTGATTTGTCTCCACTTCTTTGCCCGCAAATGGGCAGCCCGAGGGGTGCTCGCATCCCTCAAGCGTTCGATGCCCCCTGGTTTAGAGAAAGACCGTATGATCAGGGCCTTTATGAAGAATGTCAGGCCATGGCGCAGCATCTTCAGTCTCCAACCCATTGGATGGGGCCGCCGTGCCCGTAAGCAAGTCAAAAAGATCATTGCCGATGCCGATCAATTGGTCCAGACGCTCAATGATAGTTTTGCAGCGCCATCTGGCGAACCCGGTGATTTTGATGGCAGGAGAAGAGGCATACCATTAGGGTAGCGGTCAAGTCTACTCTTGACTCTTCTAGGTTTCGGCTTTCAGCTCCTAAAAAGTTTTCTCAATACTCAATTCTTTCATATGCTTTCGTTCATCCTTATACGCCATTCTCTTCAAAAACCCTACCCTTTTAAAACAAATTTGGCATGAACGTTTAGCATGTCCCCATTTATTTGCATTTGATGAATAATGACATTTTTGTAGATTGACGTTTTCTTTTAGACAGTATTGTAGTAGAAATTGAGTTCGTGACTAATGAAACTAATATTGAGCTAACAAAATTAATCATAACTAGATAACTTAACATTAGGCCCGAAAGTTGCTACCCCTATACTTAGACATTCAGAGAGGGGGTACGCACATGAATACAGGGGACACGGCGTTCGTCTTAGCATCAGCAGCATTGGTCATGCTCATGACCCCGGGCCTTGCATTCTTTTATGCAGGGATGGTGCGTAGTAAAAACGCCTTGGGAACCGTTATGCAAAGTTTTATCGTTATTTGCGTCATAAGCCTTCAATGGATCCTGTGGGGATATAGCATGACCTTTGGACCCGATAAGTTTGGCATTATCGGAGGATTAGAATGGTTTGCACTACGAGGAGTTGGTATGGCGCCACACCCTGTTTATGCCTCTAGTGTTCCCCATCAGGTCTTCATGATCTACCAATGCATGTTTGCGGTCATTACCCCGGCTCTGGTTACAGGTGCTTTTGCGGAACGAATGAGATTTGGGCCGTTTCTCCTATTCAGCCTTTTGTGGGCTACTTTCGTTTATGATCCGCTTGCACACTGGGTATGGGGAGATGGAGGATGGTTAAATAGACTAGGGGCGCTTGACTTCGCAGGTGGTATTGCGGTTCATTTGAGCTCTGGAGTAGCCGCGCTAGCTGCCGCCATCATTTTGGGAAGACGGAAAGGCTATGGGTCTGAGGAATTGAAGCCCCATAATTTGCCGATGACACTACTGGGGGCAGGTATCCTCTGGTTTGGCTGGTTTGGTTTTAACGCCGGTAGTGCCTTGAGAGCTGGTGCACTTGCCGGCAGTGCTTTCGTAGCTACCCACGTTGCTGGGACAACTGGGGCACTGGCATGGATCGCAATGGAATGGAAGATTAGAGGCAAGGCAACAACTTTGGGTGCGGCTAGCGGTGCAATTGCCGGGCTGGCAACGGTGACCCCGGCATCGGGTTTTGTGGGTCCAATATCTGCCGCCCTTATTGGCATTCTTGCTGGAATTGGGTGCTATCTGGGAATAATGGCAAAAAATAGATTTAGATATGATGACAGCCTGGATGTAGTTGGCATCCATGGTGTCGGAGGAGTTATCGGTCTTCTTGCTACCGGGCTTTTGGCGAGCACGGCTGTAAACCCTGGTGGAGGAAATGGACTGTTTTTCGGAAACCCTTCCCAATTGGGTATTCAATCCCTGGCTGTACTGGTAACGATTATTTACGCTCTTGTAGTAACTTATGTTCTTTTAAAAATCGTCGACAAAACCATAGGATTGCGTGTTACCGAGAGCGATGAAATAAATGGTCTAGATCTAAGTCAGCATGAAGAAACAGCTTATAATTTCTAAAACTCAAGTTGGCCCCTCCTAGTTTACTATGCATTTTCCTCTAGCCATCTATCAATATACGCAGCCACTTTTTCCCATCCGGGCTCCCTAATTACCCAATGGGAGTGCCCTGCAAATTCCATGTATGTATACAAGGGTTTATACTTCTCTGCTACCTTTCTGACCACTTTTGCAGGAGTAATATTGTCCTCAGAGCCTGAAATAACCAATAAAGGGCAGGTCAATTTTATGGATCATAAAGATTATTCTTGACATTCTTAACCCTTTCTACAGTTATGCTATCGTTTACGCTGTTGTCAGGTCTAAACCTACTTTCTATTTTTCAGCCATGCTAAGGCTACGGGAATTTCAATGGCACTCATTTATATGGGGACGTAGTTCCCCCCCTATCCCGCCTCAATTCATCTTGTTAGACTTTGCACATGGAAGGTTTCAAATACCATTCAATATGAAAACCGGTGCTGTCTCTCTCGACACAGACAACCCCCCCATTAGCGAATTTAACCACACCTGCCTCTTCATCGCCAGCCACCAAATACGAAACGAGTTTTCCCATGTGGGGCAAATGTCCAACATACATCGTCTCGTCTTCTTTCAGGGCCGCTGCGAATTCTATGGCATTGTCATTAGGGCTCATGCCGGACAGTTCCCATATGCTGCCATCCCCAATTTGATCTGCAAATATCTGGGCTGTTTCCTCGGCCCTTGTTTTGCCGCTGTGATAGACTTTCTTGACTGCAACTCCCATCTTTCGCAAATGGGCTGAAATACACTTCGCTTCCTTTCGTCCATCCGCAGACAATGACCGATTTGGGTCTACTTCCTTTGCCAGGGCCAAACCGTGCTGGACAAAATACATGGCCATTTCTAATACACCTCCAAGTCTATGCTGGTTCCCCTATCAGCTGTAAGGAAAGTTAGGACCTATTCTCCTCTCTAGTCAAGGACCACTCTTTGGCAAAACGTTGAACTCAGGGCAATCTTCCGACCACGTTGGAGTCGAAATAGTGAATTTCTCTTAGCTCCTTATCGTTCATGCCAGGAAAGACCTCGAATTTGCCGTCAATGATAGCCTGTCTTTTTGTTTCCACTAGCTTCCTTAAGGCATGAGGAACCGGGTCACCAAATGGTGCAAGTCTTACCCCATCTTTACTCAGGCCGTACCACCAGTCTTGGCCTGGCTGCTGGCTCCACCTCCCATCGAGGACTGCCTTTACTATGTCTACCATTACGGGAGCCCAGTTCCAGACGCTACCGGTTAGAAAGACATGTGGGGCTAATCTCTTCATATCTGAGCCAAAACTGATGTAGTAAACACCCCTTTCCTCTGCTGCCCTGGCAGGGGCATAGGAGTCAGAGTGGTGGGTGATGATGTCGCATCCCTTGTCCATAAGAGAGAACGATACACCCTTCTCTTTGGGCGGGTCGTACCATTCACCTATCCATTCCACGTAAACCTTGGCCCCCGGATTTACCAAAGAAGCACCGCGGGCAAAGGCATCAATGTTTCTTATCACTTCAGACGTGGGAAGTGCTGCAGCATACCCAATTTTGTTGCTCTGAGTCATGCCGCCTGCAACCATCCCTGTCAGGAATCTGGCCTCATACATTCTCCCAAAATATATGCCTGCATTGGGGGCCTTCTTTTCAACACCAGCCCCCCACATGAATATGACTTTGGGATAATTTGCGGCTACCTCACCTATGTATTTCCCGAAGTTATAGCTGTGGCAGAATATTACTTTGTATCCTGCTTCAGCATACCCCCTCAATATCTCTGGTGTATCAATGCCGCACGCATTCTCCCTTTCTGAGACTTGAACAAAAGGCAACTCCTTGGCCATGGTTTCAGCGCCCAGGTGGCCCTCGTACGTCCAGCCAAAGTCCCCTATTGGCCCGACATAAAGGAAAGCCACTTTCGGGGCACTGCTGCCCTCCCCTCTTGCCGAAACCGGGCTGGCAAGTGAAAGCAGCGCAAGTCCTGCAAGAATCAAGACACTATAAAATCCAAATTTCTTCGACACGATGGTCCTCCTCTTTAGATTGGGCACTAACATAGAATTCGCCGCGAGCGTTAGCGATGCGGTGCAACGACTGCTTCGCCGACTCGGCTGACATCTCAGAGCTCAGCTTTCATCAGGTGCGAAAGGCTCCCGACTTGGAGCCCGTCATTCCGGTCCTTGAAATACCTTGTATTGATTTCTTCCGGCCCGGTGTCCTCGACATGTCCGAAGCCCATCGCATGCAGATCTCTTGCCAGCGTCCCAGGGTCAAAGAATGTCTGCCATGGCTCTCCCCCTGACGCTACCCGCTGGGCAAGCACATTGAAGCGCATCCGCTGGGCAGGGGTCAACAACGATGGTGAGATCATATAGTCGAAGACAACTCCACTTCCAACGGGCGCTGTCGCAATGAAGCGAAATGTCGCCACCACCGCAGTGGTCGTCAAGTATTCCGTGACGCCCAGCCACGAAAATAAGGTACATTTACCCGGATCGTAGCCTGCACCACTCAGTCCCTCTGCAAGCCTCTGTGTTTCAAAGTCAAGGGGTGCGAACGTGAGATCGCCCGGTAATGCGATACCGACCTCCTTAAGACGCGCTCGCTTCCAGGTCTGCGTCGCAGGGTGATCGACTTCAAAGACGTCTAGCATGCCTTCAGGATACGGGTTTCGATAGGCAAACGTGTCCAGCCCTGCACCCAAGATGACATATTGGCATACGCCACGTCTAACGCCAAGAGCGAGTTCGTCTTCGGCGTACCGGCTGCGTACGGCCACGAAAGCACGCAAATAAGGCGACAGCGCTGTACTCTCAAATTGAAGCGGATCGGCTCGTAAAGCAGAAGCACTCTCTTTACCGATGATGCGAAGCGCCACAGGGTCATCGAAAACCGGCGGATCATCCAGGAGTTGGTGTACCGCGCGCCGCATCGCAACGCGCTGTGCCGTTGCACTCGGTCGCCTCTCTTTCATATGTACCATCCCCTTTCAAGACAGCAATATTCATACAAACACTTACTGTGCTTAGAAAAGTGCTCCCCCCTCCATGATCACCTCTTCCGCCTTATAACTTATTGATTCTGGGCAATAATAGGCTACCAAAACGCTTGTATCCAGATAGCTCATCAGAGGCGCTTCTCCCGACGGGCATCTATAACCACCTGACTCATAGGCTTTCCATCAACCTTGATAGAGGCCCGGAAATCTTTGATGCTTGGCAAAACATTTTTTGCCTGAGGGGATATCATCCTGGCCACCCTTTTCCCTCGGCGTTTGATTATAATCTCTTCCCCGACCTCGACCATGTCGAGCAACGCACTCAGATTGCCGGGCGCATCTTTAACGTTTACTTCGAGCATCTCAGTGCTCCTCAGAAAGCTACCTTTTAAGGGTATCCTCACTAGGTACCGATGTCAACTTTCCTAAAAGAAAAGTGAATAAAGGGAACTTCAGTGATTTATTGTGGGAGAGGGGACATGGCGAAGAGCAGGTCCTTATCTGGCGTCGCTCCTATAGAGAGACTTAAGACGTAAGAAATGGCCCCTCGAAAAAATCCCGATGCCTCCTTTTTCCCCATCTGGACGGGAAGAGATCAGCGTGATATAATACCATTGAACCTCAAGGGCTTTCCCCTGTTCATTTGATCAAGACGATATGGCCCGTTTGATCTTTCAGGCGGGAGGACTCTCGGAAATCACCAGCTCGATCAGGCTAGTATCCGGAAAACCCATTAAAGCGGTATGAATGAGAGGTCTTTATGGAGTTGACGGAACTGTATCAAAACGGCAAAGAGATTCTCGCACAAAAGAGTTACGGGATGTTACTAGATGGAGTGGAAACCGAATTTGATGTGACCCATGATCGACTCATCCTGGACCGTTATACGTTGCAGATGAAGTGCATTGACGCCATGGAGGCGAGGACCGATTGTCAAGTCCTGGGGGTGGAGTTGGCAACCCCGATTATTATGTCACCGGTCACTTCTCCCATTTCGGCCATACAAGACGATGGCCTCATGGAGGTGGCCTTGGGTCTTAAAGAGGCGGGGAGCCTCATGTGGGTAGGATCGGAATTCCCCAAAGATCTCAAAGAGATTGTGAAAACGGGAGTCCCTATAGCGGCCAATGTGAGGCCTTTCAAGGACCGAAAGAGGATGTTTCAAACGATCGAAGACATTCAGGATGCGGGCGCTTGCTGGGTTGGTATTCAAGTTGATACAGGCTTTGGGACCAAAATAAGAGATCGTATGCGCGTCGAAGACTGTTCTCCTTTGTCCTTTAAAGAGCTAGAAGGGATCCGAAAGAGCGTCTTGGTCCCATTGATTTTTAAGGGTGTCCTGAGTACGGTCGATACGATAATAGCAATAGATGCGGGTGCAGATGGGATTATGGTCTCACATGGGGCCCATATCCTGGATTACTTACCCCATCCACTTCAAGTGATGGATGCCATCGTCTCTGCGGTCCGGGGACAGGTAACGATTATGGTGGACGGTCACTTCCGTCGTGGGAGCGATGTTCTAAAAGGCCTTGCCTTCGGGGCCTCGCTGGTCGGTCTATGTCGCCCTATCCTCTATGGGCTGGCAGCGGGAGGAAAAGAAGGGGTAGCGGGGATCATGAAGGGGATTACTCATGAGCTCAAGCGAATCATGAGCCTGATAGGTGCCCCTGAGGTGGCCCTTATCACGAGGGAGACCTTGATCTCGGATTAAGTGCCGCCGGGTCCAGAATCCCGCTCTCTGAGGTCAACGATATTCCATTTCGAAGCGAGGGCGGCCGTTCCCAAGCCCTCCGCCCTTACGCCTCTGGCGAATTGTGGAGATGCCAAAGACGGCTGAGCCAAGCGCCAGGGCTGCATAGCTGTGCATGACGATGAACATGAACATCAATAAGCCCGAGGCAAAAAAGAGTATCCTTTCATGAGGGCCACACCTCGCATAGTAATACCCCACAAAGGAGACCTCAAATGACAGGAAGAGAAGCAATACGGCCATAATGCCCAAGGAGTCGTAGAGGATGTTTTGGGTCGGCTGAAACAGGAGAATGGGGCAATAGATAAACATGAACGGGATCAGAAAGCCGGAAAGGGCCGCCTTGGTGGACTCTACGGCCGTGGGAATATATTTGGCCTCAGCAATTTTTGACGCAATCAGGGAGACCATGGCCACAGGGGGGGTGAGGAAGGCAAAGACACTAACGAACATGGCAAAGAAGTGCCCCTGTTCAAAGGGAACCCCCATCTTCTTGAGGGCAGGGACGGTGAAAACAGAAACGATGATGTATGAGGTTATGGACGCGCCCCCCATTCCCAGGATGATGGAGATGGCCCATATGAGTACAAGGGCCAGAAACAGGGATCCATGACTCCACTGCTCAATGCCCGTGATCAGTTTCACTCCGACCCCGCTCATGCTCAGGGTGCTGAGGATCAATCCCACACAGGCAACAGAGCTTCCGATAGCAGCCCCCTGCGTGGCTCCGGCCACGAACCCATCTATAAACTGAGCCAGCGTAGGCCGCGTCTTTTTTCTGATCACAGAGATGACAACGGTAATTACAATGGCCCAGAAACCCACATAATTGATGGAGTACCCCCTCATGAGCAGGACGACAATGGCCGCCAAGGGGACGATGAAGTTGATGGAAGAGAGGGCCAGTTCCCTTACGTCGATTTCTTCTGATACCTCTGTGTCGGCTACGGCCATATGCCTTCTGCCCGCAAGGAAATAGACGTATAGACCGATGGTCATAAAGTATATGGCCGCAGGGAGGATAGCCATTTTTATGATGCTGATATAGGGAATGCCAGCTAGGCCCGCCATGGCGAAGGCCGTCATTCCCATGATGGGGGGCATGATCTGTCCGCCGTTTGATGCCGCAGCCTCAATACCGCCTGCCTCGGCCGGTTTGAATCCACTTTTCTTCATGAGCGGAATGGTAAACGATCCCGTAACGGCCACGTTGGCCGCTGCGCTGCCCGTGACAGACCCTACACCGGCGCTGGCCACCACTGCCATCATGGCAGCGCCCCCTCTAACCTTGTTCATCACGATCTTTCCAATGGAGATAAAGAACTTGATGGCGCCAGTGGCGTTCAAGACCCCGCCGAACAGGATGAAGAGAAAGAGAAAATTGGCCGAAATGTGAAGAAAGGCGTAGACACCTCCCTCAAAGGAGACAGAGAGATTGGAGATGGTCTGATCGAGGGGCATGGACTGGCTCTTGAAGGGACCCGGCAGGTATGGCCCTAAAAATCCGTATGCCACCACAGAGATGGACAAGATGGGAAGAAACAGGCCGAAGGCCTGCCTTGTCAGCTCCAAGGCCAAAAAGATGATGGTGACCCCCACGGCAAGATCCATAAGGGTGTTGAAATAGGCCCTCTCCTGGATCTCTTCCCAGTTAAATAGGATATAGGTGAAAGAGAGGATTGTAAGGGCACAAAGGATCCCGGTCCAGACGGTGAATGCCATGGATCGTGCGCCCGCCATGCTCGTAACGGCGGTAATCAAGAAGCAGAGGGCAATATGTACGCTGAGGTAAGGGACAGTGGACGCCAACAGGACCTGGGACGAGAGCATTTGAAATGCCACAAGGCCTAAGGCCAAGATCGTCAGCATGATCCGGATGAGAGTCCACGAGTCCCTTTGCATGGCATCATCCTTTCAACAATCGATAACGGATTCGGACGAGGGGATGTCGCGGGAGGGGGCACGGGCCACCATTTCCTGCACCCATCCCGCGAGCTTCGGCCCAATCTTGCGGCTCTTCGGAAGGATCCCTGCGGCCAATCCACTGACCGGACGTAGTGTGAACAATTAGTCGATGATTCCCAGATCCTGCAGAGAAGTAATCTTGATGCCGTTATCCTTGTAGAATTTGAGAGCTGCCGGGTGGTACCGGTTCTCCGGAACGCCAATGGCTGCGATGGTTTCCTTGTTCAGGATCTTGGCCCCCGGTGTGACCTCGCCAAAGCTATTGATATTCGCCAGATAGATCCTGAGGATTTCAGCTACTACCTCATCGGGCACATCCTTATGGGATCCCCATGTCATGCACTTCCCCAGGGCCACCACCGGCCCGCTTTGGTACTCATCGATGGCTTTGGGAGGAAAAGTCACAACGATCCCAGGGTGGCCCGTCTCCTTCTTCATGGCCTCAACTGCCTTCTTGTCCAAAGATATCGGGTAGACCTTCTTGGTGGCGAAAAGCTCTCTGAGATACGGCGATGGGGCGTACTCGTGGGGACCCAGGACGTTGACGCCGCCGTGAACCACGTCCACCAGACCATCCCGAAGGGATTCCACCATAGCCTTCATGCCCAGGTACTCGTATTTCGGTTTGACGCCAGCCAGTTCAAAGGTCTTCTTGAATCCCACAGCTTTGGCACTCGTGGCCGAGACATTCGATATAACGACGGATTTTCCGTCAAGGTCCTTCATGGTTTTGATCTCGGGGTTCGTGGTCAAGAGGACATCGCTGGTAAAACCAATGAGGGCCAGGTGGCGAAAATCGTCAAAATTGTATTTGCCTTTGAATTGCTTCCAGCCCGCGAATCCCTCTGCCGCGCCCCATACAGAGTCTTCCACCAGGAAAAAGACCAGGTGTTTCCCCTTTTCCGGGTCCTTAATAATGGATTTCATGTCCACATTGGGGCCTCGGCCTTCTCGGGCGATGGCCTCAACCAACTGGCTGTTGTCATTGATCAGTTTGGCCCAAGCCACTGCCACCGAATAGGGGTTGGTTCCGGCCCACAGCCCCGAAATCTCCACCTTGTACTTCTCGGCATGGGCATTTGAACTCCCAAGGAAGAAGAGGGCAAAACCGATGATTAAGATGAACCATCTCTGTCTGACCCACGATACATTTCTCATTTCTCCGCCTCCTTTTCTGTTGGTTTATCATCATCAGAAGAGGGCCTAACCTCTCCTTGCTCCCAGCGATCGTTTGAAATACCTCTGACCCAGAAATGGAGAAATCCGCAAACTGATCTTTTCAGACCCGGAAGTGCTCGCCTGTGGCCTTTCGTTTCCAGCGGACGCGCTGCATGAGGGGATGATTGAGGCGTATTGCGCCGGCCTCCGGGCATTCATCCACACAACATCCATCGTAGTAACACTCCTCTGGGTAGAGAATGATAGGTGGCCCCCCTTTTTCGGTATTGGGGATCAGGATATCCATCAAGCAGATATGCACGCACCGGTTGCATCCGGTACAGATCTCTGGGTCAATCAGAATCGGTCGGCCCGGCGTTGGTGGGTTGGGCAGGGCATAAGCTTCATATTCCATGGGACAACCTTCCTTCCTATTGCTGTTTGAGAAAGCCCCGGTAATCAGGATTGTGCCGCTC
>CAYVMN010000122.1:0-14499 GCA_964452575.1 uncultured Desulfobacteraceae bacterium
GTTACGAAACAGCCCCATAGAAGGACGTCCCTATGAAGTGCCCTCTCCCTGCCTGTGAGAACCTGTATTTAAAGCTAAGGGGGCGTTCCAGAGGCTGGGAAGAATTTGGGTTACGTCCTTTGGAAAAGAGACCCTCGCGGTCCTCTTACTCCTCAGTGTTTTCAAAACGCTAAAGTGTTACGGAATAACTAAAATATGATATAAACTCCGAGAGCTAAGCTCTCAGAGTGAAAGTGTAAGAATCCATAGGGGCATCTATGAAAAATAGCGGTTTCGGTTTTTATCCTGCCTCCTCGAGACGACCGGCAAACCAGGGTGCGACATTTGAGGAATTGGAGGCAGTGGAACTCTACTGCCCGGAGTGCCGTCGGGCGGTGCCGGTCAGGAAATTTCTCCTTCTGATCCTCCCGGATGGAGATAGATACGAGTACAGATGTCAATACTGCGGGACCAAGGTGGGGGACAAGACGGATCGGTCCGGACAGTTCTACGGAATTCTAAAGAGATAGGCCCCCAAATCGGGTGCCATGTTGGTGCCGACAGGACCGGCGCTGGCAGATAACCCTTAAACATCAGACTGGACAGGACATTATGGGAAAAGGCAAAACAGTTGTATTACTAGCACTTATGGTCTTACTGGGGTCTATCCTGGTTCAAAATGAGCCGTCTCTGGCCATTGGGCCTAAAAAGGTGGCCATACTACCCTTTACCATGAATGCGGACCGAGACCTTTCCTTTCTTCAGGAGGGGATCCTGGATATGCTCAGTTCCAGGCTGGCGTGGAAGGGAAAGGTGGACATTATTGAGAAGGGAAAGGTGAGGAAGACGGTCGAGGGGTTCCGTGTGCCCATTGACACGAAAAAGGCCCTTGAGATCGGGAGGCTGCTCGGAGCGGACTACGTGGTCTTGGGCAGCCTTACTGTCTTTGGTGAAAGCGTTAGTATCGATGCCAAGATCCTGGACGTCTCCAAGTCAGATGTGGTGGTGACGGCCTTTGACCAATCAAAAGGCATGGATGCGGTAATCCCTACCGTCAACCAGTTTGCCGAGGACATCAATGACAAGCTCATGGGGAGAAAGGTCAGGGAGGCGGTAAGGGAGGCTGCCGCCCCCAAGAAGGCCGAGGAAGGGGCCATTGTAGCCGTAGAGCGAGGGGCCGAGGGTCCAAAGAGACCAAGCTATATCCATCGCTTCAAAACAGAGGTCACAGGACTGGACGTTGGGGACGTGGATGGAGACGGAAAGAAAGAGGTGGTTCTTATTGATAAGACCACGGTGTATGTCTACAAGTGGCAGAAAGACACCTTCTTGGAATTGACAACCGCGAAGGGGAGCTGGTCTCCGGACTTTATCTATGTAAGTGTTGCGGACCTGGACGGCAACGGCCGGGCGGAGATATATGTAAGCAGCCTGAGCGCAAAGAATGTCTCCTCGCTGGTCCTGGAATGGGACGGAAATAGATTAAAGACGATTATAAGCGGGTCGAAGTGGCTCATGCGGGTAGTGGATCTGCCAGGAAAGGGGAAGACCCTGATAGGGCAGCAAAGGGTCACGGCAGGTAGTTATCTGGGAGATGTCTATGTATTGAAGCGAAAGGGCAATGCCTTACATGCTGAAGGGCCTGTGAAACTCCCGCGACGGGGCAATGTATTCAATTTTGTCATGACCACCTTTGGTGAAAAGGGGGAGATCTTTACCGCCCTGCTGGATCCTTACGAATACCTGTGCGTATACAACCAGAAGGACGAACGGCTCTGGAGAAGCGACGACTATTTCGGTGGGACCCTGGCCTATATGGAGGATATGGAGCACGTGGGGAGCGGGGATACCCAGGTGGTGGATACCGGCACGCGCGTCTTCATTCCATCCCCCATATTCCTCGTCGATCTGAACAAGGATGGCAGGCAGGAATTGGTCATCTGCCAGAACCACTCAAAGACGGCTCGGGTGTCAGACCTGCGATGGTTCTCCAGCGGGAAGATCCATTTCATGACATGGAACGGAATCGGCCTGGTCAGCCGATGGACCTCCCAGAAGCTGCCGGGCGCGGCGGTGGGCTATCAGGTAGATGATGTCGACGGCGACGGCCTACCCGAATTGATCGTCGCCTCGGTGACGAGCGAGAGTTACTTCATGGGCATGGCCCGAAGCCAGGTGGTGGTCTATGATCTGGATTAGTGCAAAAAAAGCCCCCTTCCGCAAGAACCGGGAAGAGGGCCTTGAGGTCCCTAGATCAGGGATTTGTCTTTAGAAGGTAATCTGGAACTGCACACCATAAATGGCGTATCTGCCCATGTCTTGGGAATCCTGGCCTGTTACCTTGTAATCCCCATCGTCATACCACATAAATTCCGGTCTCAGGCGGAAGCCCTTGGCCAGATCGATCGGGATACTGATGCCGTACATCTGGGTCTTTGCCTCGTCGTCTATGTTCACATCCAGCTTATTCTTGGTTTTCATTGTCCCGTACATAATCGTCGGGGTCACAGGTCCGAATTTCATCCCCACTTGGAGCCACCAGCTATAGGTCTCTGCGTCGTTGATGCTGTTGTCGCTAAGAAGTCGCGCCGCCGAAATGTATGGATCATACCCTGTGCCACGAGTAAATACAGCCGGGCTGACACCAAAAAGGCCGCGGGAGTTACCCCAGTTTTTCCCCCAGTTACCTTCCCCTTCAATGAAGAGGGGGCCAAGGCCTAGGTTAAAGCCAAACGAACCGATATAGGTGTCAACTGCATCGTCCACGCCCGCACCTGTTGGGACATCCACCTGCCTTCGCTGCCACAGGAAGCCAGGGTACAGTTTGACAGGACCTATGTAGATCGGGAGGCCTATGTCGAACCTCGGGATCTTTGTGTTGGTTTGGTAACTTGATGGCCAGGGACCATAGTCCCCACCGACTGATGCCTGGTTCGGATCAACAAGGGCTATTTCAAGCCTGACGCTCTTGTTGAAGCGAAAGGTACCCCTTACCTGGGCAAAACGGCCTGAGTAGAAGTCACCATAGCCGACGCCAATGATGTTGAGGCTCCCTGACCTTGTTCCCAAGAGCTGGGATGGGTTCAAGGGAGAAAACGGGGTGGTTGAGTGCCCTGCCATGATCTGGAACATGGGATTGACATCCCACCAGCCATATGCGTGCCTGAGGCTTGCCCCAGCGCTCTCGCTTTGTACTGTAGATCCACCATCCTGGCCCAGACCAAACTCGATATACATCCCCACGTTGTCCTCATTGGTCCACCTGGCATAGAGACGGGTGATGTTGGGCACCTGGATGGCCGTGTTGGTAAAGGAATCGTCGCCCCCCATGCCATAATAAGTTGCGCTTTCCTTATTCCTGTCAAGATAGTAGAAGTCGGTAAAGATAATACCGCCTATCTTCACATCTGCCATGGCTGGAACCGTAAATGCTACCAGCAACAAGGCCGCACATCCGAAAATAAGTAACTTCTTCATACTCTCCTCCTAAATTGTTGTTTGATTGCATGGTCCGTATTTATTTGGCCCACCATACTATAAGCAATAAAATCAACTATTTTCGAAACTTCTCCCCCCCTTTCTTATTAAAATTGTTCTCAACGAGCACTCTGTCTCCTCGAGATAAATTTTTACCTGTAGTAGCATTTAGCAAGTTTGGAAAGAAATGTCAAGCATTTTTCAATGATCTTGACTGTTTTTTCTTGCCTCTGTCACATGGTGAGGCTTTAAATCTAGATGCTATCTAAATATTGTATGTCAGACCTCCTCGCGTCACATATATTGTGGTGGCTTATCTGCCAGTTACTTTCTAATTTCTCCGCAAGATGCGAAACTGGCCCCTGCCTTCTGTCCGATGTCAAGTCTCCGATGTCCTACGTCTTTGGACTCCGGACTTTGGACTCCGGACTTTGGACTCCGGACTTTGGACTCCGGACTTTGGACTGCCCTCCTCGAACCGGCTATGCAGATAATCGATATCAAAGAAGTGGTGTTCCCTGTCGAGAATAAAGTACTTCTCGCTGTTAGGCATCTGGTAGTATTCCTCAATTAGCTCTCTTAACACGTCCCGATCAAAACCCACATAGGTCCTGGTCGGTCGGCTCGAGGCCTCGATCAATCTATCGCCGACCACGATAATGCATATTTCTCCATGACTGAGACCTGGCCTTTCGTCGTTATAGATGAACTCTCTTACCCCAGAAGTCATTGCTGAGACAATGTTCCAGCTCATTTTGGTGTGGTCGTTGACGTAACACCTGGAGACGGCTCCAGATTCATAATCCCTGCGAAATTTTATGCAAGGGCATTCCAGGAATTGAGACATGAGAATCTCGGTTTCCTTCGAATAATCGAGGATCTTAAGGACAACCGATGGGGAATCTTTTGTAGCCTCAGACAAGATACGGTCCAGAGGGTTTAAGTTATCTCTCGGCAGGTCTTTGGTCTTCCGGACCAGGGTGTTCCCTATCAGGAGGCGATCCATACCGGTGCAAAGGAAGGTCAAGACCGCGTCGTATATGGTTCTTACTATAGGTTGCCCATTGATGTTGAAAGAGGTATTAAGAATGATGGAAACTCCTGTGAGCTTATGATATTCTTTAATTATTGAATAAAGATATGGGTTCTCCTTTCGGCTCACTGTCTGGAGCCTGGCGGTTCCATCCACATGAGTTATGCCCTCTATCCCCTTTATCATATCCGGGAGCACCCCGTAGATGACCGTCATAAATGGCTCAGGCCTATTGATATCAAAATAATTGCCCACCTGTTCTTCCAGGACTGCCGGGGCAAACGGTCTCCAGGGCTCTCTGTATTTCACCTGACGGTTGGCCCTGTTACGTGAGTCAATGGTGGGTGCGGTCAGAATCGAGCGATTACCTAAGGCCCTCGGGCCCACCTCCTGTCTTCCTTGGAAGAGGGCAACGATCTGATTATCGTTTAGCAGTTGGGCAACCTCGGAAGCGGAGACATCTCGTTTTTCGATGTAAATGGGGAGGTTGTATCTCTTGAGCAGGGAGTTCACTTCAGCGTGCAAGGAGTCTCCCTCATACCCAAATCCAAGATAGACATGATCTATCCGCTTCCTGGGATGGGAACCCCCGCGTCCAAGGCATCTTGAGGCTGAGGCGAGGGCGGCCCCCAAGGCAATTCCCCTGTCGGAGGCGAGCGGCTGTACGAAAAGGTCCTTACAGATTTCCGACTTCAAAATGCGGTAATTGAGCAAGCTGTTCATGGCAACGCCGCCGGCAAAACACAGATGATCGAAAGGTAACATCCCTTTGGCCTTCCGAAGTTTTTCAATGACTATCTCCTCCAGCAAGGCCTGAATGCTTGCAGCGACATCGGCCTGAAGCCTGTTATAGCCTGTTACGGGTCTTGGTTGGGGTGCCCCAAAGTTCTCTACTATTTCACGTCTCATGTTACTCAGGGTTCCGGCCGGCCACCTGTAAGGGTCTCCGTCCTTGTCCAGTATCTTGCGGATGCGTTCCTTAAAAATAGGCCTGCCATAACTGGCCAACCCCATGATTTTTCCGCAGTGCTGGGAGGTATTGTGGGTCCGGTAACCTAGCCACTCAGTGAAATACTGGTAGAGGATGCCGAGGGAGAAGTCCTTTGTGAACTCGGTCGAGAGCCGGAAGAAGCTATTGCCTTCACCCATGTAAAAGGATGTTGACTCAGCTTCACCTGTCCCATCGGCCACGAGTATGGCGGACTCATCGAAGCCGGAACAAAAGAATGCGCCCGCAGCGTGGCAGTCATGGTGACCTACAAAGCACACCTTGTCCCAAGAGACCTTGTGGGATAAATAATTGAGGACCTCTGAAGAGCGAATTTTCTGGAAACCGATGAATTTCCTGAGAAAGGTTTCCTGTGTCTCATTAGGATCGAAGCCGAAGCTTATGGTCCTAAAATGTCTGAAATTGAGCTGGATTACCTCTTTTAGAGAGAAGTAGGGGTTAAAATAGGTCATCTTCTCTCCGTTAAATCGTTCCTCCTCCAAGACATACAATATGTTGAGCTCTCCATCGACCACCGCTACCCCGGTGTCGTGGCCCATATAGATCCCCAGATGGTATTCTTTCACCAGAGGCCAGTCCTTTCTCTCTGTGGAAACGTGTGGTGCGACCAGGCCTAAGAATACGAAACCACATCAAAAACCAAGGATTCACTTTATATTACTCTATCATGCCAGGTGGTCAGAGGGCAAGAAAGAAATCGGAAGAGTCGAAACTGAGAGGAATTTCCATTGGAATTTCCAGTTTGACTTATTGATACGGCCTATTTTAAATTGAGGTCTCGGAGATTCTACAATTTTATTCAGCAGCAACCTCAGTGAGAAAGGAAAACTCAGATGGTGGGATGGAAGATTTTTCAAAAACCCACACTGCAAAGCCTGTCAAAGACGTGCGGGTGAGCGGCAAAAATCGACCCGGTCGGGCTTGACCGGCTTTTATCAGGGTTGTCGACGATCAAGGATCCAAACCTGCTGGTCGGGTTTGAGACTAATGATGATGCAGCGGTGTATCGTCTCAATGAAGACCTGGCAATTGTCGTAACCGCCGATTTCATCACGCCGCCTGTCAATGATCCGTACCTGTTCGGGCAAATAGCAGCGGCAAACGCCATGAGCGATATCTATGCAATGGGCGGAAGGCCTATAGTCTGTATCAATCTGGTGGCCTTTCCTTCCAAGAAGCTTGAGATAGAAATCCTGCACCAGATTGTTGATGGGGCATTGAATAAGATTACGGAGGCGGGTGCAGTCTTGGGAGGCGGGCATAGTGTGGAGGATGATGAACCCAAGTTCGGGCTATCTGTTACCGGGATCGTGCACCCGAAAAAGGTATGGACCAACAGTGGCGCCAGGCCTGGTGATATCCTGATCTTGACAAAACCGATCGGGAGCGGGGTCCTTTTCAACGCCAATCTCAGGAAATGGGTCTCCTCAGGGGCTATGGATGAATGCCTTGGGGTAGTGGGCAGCCTTAACAAGAAGGCCGCCGAGGCAATGAGTGGATTTGAGATTCATGCTGCAACCGATATCACGGGATTCGGTTTGGCGGCTCACAGCTTTAAGATGGCCAAAAACTCGGGCGTTACTCTGGAGATCGATATGGGAAAAATTCCCATCATGCGGGAGGCCCTCGAGATGTATGAGAGGGGAATGAGTACCGGGGTCAATCGGTACAACCAGCAGCTTGTGGAAAAAAGCATGCGTTTTGAAAATGCTATGCCGGCATGGCATAAGGAAATTATTTACGATCCCCAGACAAGCGGGGGCCTGCTGGTCTCTGTTCCGGAAAATGAGGCTCCTCGTTTGCTTACCTCGCTTCATAATGAGGGGGTGAATAGGGCAAGTATCATCGGTCATGTTAGGCGACTTGACGATTCTAACAGCCTCGTTTTCAAATAGGCCCCCGAATCCTCAGGAATCGCCATCGGCCTTTCACCTTTCTCCCCCCTTTTCTCTAGGTTCCTTTTGCTCTTTGGAGGTCGCAAGCAGGAAATCGAGCAGTGCCTGACATATGGGAGAGGCGATTCTCCTCTTGTCTCTTATCAGGTAAAAGCTCCTCAACATGGACAGCCCTTTCACCCTTATGGCCTTGAGGATCCCTGTTTTCAATTCTGTATTAATGGCCCTGGAGGACAGAATGGATACACCAAGACCTGCCTTAATACCCTCTTTGACTGCCGTCGATGTTCCAAAGCGAGCCACCACACGAAGGGAATTGGTTTCCCTCAATTCGGAGGCCTTAAGGTAGTTCTCCATGATTTTCAAGGTCCCTGAACCGGCCTCCCTCAAAATGAAGGGCTCTTCAATGAGCTCTCCAGGCAAGACCGCTCTTTTTCTTGCCCATCGGTGTTGTTTGGGGACGGCCAGGACCAACTCGTCCTCCCACAGTTCGTAGTGAATGAGATCCTTATGAGGGGTCTTGGAGCCTATTACCCCCAGTTCCAGTCTCCCTTCCAATATACGGCTTCTGATCTCGGTTGTATCCGAGACAGATAGCGTCACCGAAATGAGGGGATATTTTGCATGAAAGCGCCCTATGATTTCGGGCAGGATATATTCACCCGGAATCGTGCTTCCACCCATACGGATTTCACCATGCCTCAATCCGAGAAAGCCTTCCATTTCCAAGCAGGCCGTCCTTTTCATCTCAAGGAGCAGGACCGCATTTTTGTAAAGCAGTTCCCCTGCCTTTGTTGGCACAACCTTCCTGCCCGTGCGATCAAGCAGTTTGGTTCCCACTGAAACTTCGAGGTTGGCAATTCTTTCGCTGACAGAGGCCTGGGATAGGAATACAACAGTTGCTGCCTTTGAAAAACTCTCCAGCTCAACTACCTTACAGAAGATCTCCAATTGGCGCAGGTCGAAATCTACCGATGACATTTGCGGTCAACACCCCCCATCAGTGATAAATTTGTATAGTGCGAACTATAGGCTTTTCAGCAGTTGATTAGCCGCTATGAGCATGGGGTCCAATGTCTGGCCAAAGGGCGGCGCATAGGCAAGGTCTGATTGACTGAACGCCTCCACGGTCATTTTGGCGTGCAGGGCCACGGCCGCGGCATTTACCCTGTGGGCAGCCCCCTCTTTCCCAACAAGTTGTGCTCCCAGAAGACAGCCCGTCTTCTCATCGCCGACCATATGGACCCCGATCTCTGACCCGCCTGGGTGGGCATGGCCTCGAGTTCGGGCCCGGATCACGACCCCAATCGGCTCGAAACCGTATTTCTCGGCTTCAGCCAGGTTCAAGCCGGTCCTTGCCACCTGAAGTCCAAAGACCTTAAAGACAGTTGTCCCTGCCACCCCTTGAATGTCTGCCTTTTTGCCTATAACGTTGTCGGCGACCGCCCATCCAGCCCTGGTGGCCCTTAAGGCCAGCGGGATCCATGTCTTTTGGCCGGTGACTACATGAAAGGCATCGGCACAATCGCCCGCTGCATAGACGTCTTTAACAGAAGTGAGCAGGGCCTTGTTTACAGCGATCGCCCTTGAGGGACCCAGTTCTAGTCCTGCCTCCTCGGCCAGGTGGCTGTTGGGTTTGACACCTATCGAAACCAGAACCAGCTGACCTTTCAGTTCCAGATCCGAACAGATCACCTTCAGTGCGCCCTCCACCTTTTCAATACCCTTTACTTCGTGTCCAAGGTGAAGGCTGACACCGTTTGCCTCTATCTCCTCTTTGACCATTGCGGAGAGGTCGGGGTGCATCCATGGAAGAAAGGTGGGCCGAGGCTTTACCATGTCCACGTCTATCCCCCTGGCCCGGAAGGTCTCGCACATCTCCATGGCGACATATCCCATCCCGATAATCACGACCTCTTTTACGCCCTGATCGACAAGAAACTGTTTGATTCTTCTGCCGTCATCAAGGGTCTTCAAGGATACTACCCCAGCCAGATCGAAACCCGGAAGCCGTGGAATAATAGGAGAAGCCCCTGTCGCAATCAACAGCTTGTCATAAGGGAACTGAAAACCCTTACCCCCCGAAGTTACTCCTTTAACGATTTTGCCTCCAGGATCGATTGCCTCAACACGGTGTTCGGTCCTGAGGTCTATGCCCTGTTTTTCCCTAAAGACATGGGCCTGTCTAACTATAAGATCGTTGATCTCCCGACCGGGATCAGCAATATTGTAAGGAATCCCTCAGGCGCTGTAAGAGACGTCTCGCGTCTGCTCTAGGACTAATACCTCCAGCTCAGGCTGATTTCTCTTAGCCCTGCTCGCAGCGCTCATGCCCGCAGCATCACCTCCGATAACGATGAACCCCATTTCTTCCTCCTCATTTATATTCATTTTGCCCATATTCTTATCACTACAGTACAAGTTCTTGGAGTCTTACTTCTTTCCTTATTGCCCCTTCCTCTCCCTACTCATGATCTGATTTGGCCCCGTCTCAAGAAACCTCCCCTCCTAGGGCACGGGCGTCTTATTTGGCCATTTGATTTCCTTTTTTGCCTCCGCATATATAACATCCATCTTTGTCTATAATGTAGATTGTCAAGAAGCCGATTTTTGCCATCATCTCCCTCATCTCAGGCTCTGTCGGCAGGACATCATTGGCGACCAGGGGTGAAGCCTTGTGATGGGCCTTGATTTGGGCACTGCTCAGGGCATGGGCAATGAAGAGGAAACCTCCTGTTTTCAGCACCCGATGCATCTCTCTTAATGCCTTTTCTTTGCTATCAAAATGGGGGAAGGCCCCAAAGCAGATCACATGGTCGAATGAGGTATCACAAAAAGGAAGGGTTTCTACAGAGCCGCGTATGAAATGGACGTTCCGATCATTCTCAAACTTCTCTCTAGCCCGTTTAACCATCTCCCAAGCAAAATCGATGCCGTGGATTACCCCTGAGGAACCAACGGCCTTCAAAATTGAGGCAGTCAGCCCTCCTGTCCCGCATCCTACATCAAGGATGCAGTTACCCTTGCAGAGGCCGAACGACCCTACTACTTCATCTAATCGTCTGAATAACTCCCTCGACCAGAACCTTTCATCCCAGACCGGGGCCATCTGATTGAAGAATTCCCTTTTATTCATCCCTTTTTACCATACCTGCAGCACCCTAATGATCACCTCTTTTCAAGTCTTCTCCTCAAATCCCTGGCCCGCCCCGCCCATTACCCTGAAAAGAAAGGCCAAGAATGCACGGATAGATTTCGCTCCAGTCTCGCCTTCATAGAAAAAGGGTTCTTTGTCAAGCCAAAGTCTTTATGGTGAGAGTACCGAAAGATCCTTAATAGGGACCCCAGTACGGATAATACCACCACCAGGGGTAATACCAGTAAGGCCAGGGGGGGATGGGCCGCTCCTTGCCCTTGACTGGCCAGAGATGGATCTCCTTCACGAGTATGAGGGGATATGAGTACTCTATTTCACCTATGGGCAAAAGCCTTTTCCCCATGACCGGGCCGGCCACGGTCACTTCTCTTCCCTGCGAGTAAATAGACGGGTCCAAGAACCCATTATATAAGGCCAGGAATCTTCCTGGAGATTGGTCGATGTCTCTCGGCCTGCCTTCCAGATCGGCAGGGGTCTCCAAGATCTCTATCTGTGTCCCATCCTTACGGTTTTGCGAGGCGATAATCACCCCTGCCCAGAGGACCACCCTGCCCTGATAGGCATCCGGATCCTGGAATACCTTTCTAAAATCGGTCTCCACTTTCACCTGACTCCTTAATTCCTTTGAAATGACAGAAGTGCATCCAGCAGGTAGGAACATAATAGCCAGGACAACTGAATGAATGACGATCATCCTCTTAAGCACCGCTCAACACCTCCTCCCGGTATCTGAGCTCACGCACGGTCGTGGATGGAAGAATGCCTCCAAATACTAGCACTGCTGTTACGAATGAAAACCTGGTTATCAACCGAATAAATCTTCTCATGGGCGATTCGGGGAGGGTGCTTTCTATTGAAAGCCCTGTTTTAGAACTCAGACCCCCCTTCTATATGTATAAGTACCTCTAATCACACGTTCTTTTCCGACAAACGCTACTCATAACCAGGGGACCGGTATTTAGGCCCATCTGGTTCATGAGTTTGTTCGATGCCTCTCAAATATCTATGGTGCTATTAATTTTACAGTTGGGAAGTATGACTGATATCTTGAAACATCCCTAGTTAATAGGTCTAAATCTAATACTGCTGCTTGTGCGCCAACGAAAAAATCAGGCAATGGAGTCCTTTTCACCCCTTTTCTTCTTTTGTATTTAATGTAGACTTTTCCAGCTAAAAAGAGCGCTTCTTTTGGAATTTCTAACAGTTGAAAGCCAGCCTTGCTAATTGCGGACTCCAAATCCTCTATTAACTTAAACCCAATCGATATTTCAGAATAGATTATTGAATTGATATATAATGAGCTATGGTTGCTGTATTCCTCTAATTTGGATTCAGACCAATCAGCCCACTTCAAGTCATTGAGGAAAACATCCAGAATGACATTCGAATCAACTAGAACCCCTTTCATTTGTCTCCTCTTGTAAGAACCATTATTTCATCAGTTGTCATTTTAACGTTGGCTATTCCTCTCAATTTACTGAATTTATGGGTTTTTTTTGGCTGGCCTTTCCTTTTCACCAAATAAATTCGGCCTTTCTCCTCTATGAAATCAATTTCAACAGCAGGAGTTATTCCTAGTTTTTCGCGAATTTCCTGTGGAATTGTGACTTGCCCTTTTGTAGTGACTCTCATGATTGTGCCTCCGGTAATTTGTAATACCAGTAATAGTAATACCGATGATAGCCTTTGTCAATCAGGGAGAAAGGGACAATCCTCAAAATTTCAATTTAGAAGTTGGTAGTTGCCCTTTAGCACGATCGTTTCTCCTCAAAACAATCTCTACCCTGTCGATTGAAGAATTGAAGGACGTCCCTGGCTCCCGGCCTTCTACTTATTGTAGACTGGTCTGAGGTCCTTCAACATCGGGTAGTGCCTGGTGTTGAGGGTCTTCAACTCTGCATTCTCGGCTTCAGCCGTGGCAGCCAGGATGGCGTCTGCAAGACCCACGCCGTGTGACTTGCCATAATCGCGCTTGTAAAGCCCCCCGGCCTTAGCGATTTCTGTGCTTACAGGGACAACGCGGAAGAGAGATACGAAGTTGGCCAGAGCAATTTGTTCTGCATCTCCTTTCACTCCAGCGTACAACTCCGCAACGACGATTGATGACAGGATGATCCGGGCAGAGTGGGTGTTGACGAAAGCCACCGCCTTTCTGTGGCCCCGAAAGAAATCAACTAGAATATCCGTGTCCAGAAGGATTGAGCCCACCATGATTAGTTCCTGTCCCATTCGGCACGCGTTGCCTTAAAGTCAGGAAGATCCGTACGGTCCTTCCAGATTCCGGCAACCTCTCGCAATACAGCCTCCCTCCGACTGCGGCCCGATTGATTGATGAGGTGATCGACGGCCTCTCGAATGAGCTCACTTTGTTTCCTTCCCGCGGCCTTCGCGATGGCAGCCAGTTCGTCACGTTGGCGCTCTGTTAGGTATATCTGCGTGCGTACCATGCCAAACCTCCTATACTGTATACATCAATATCATACATCATTACTACTCCCTGTCAAGGCCGCCCTTGGCGTCGGGTGTAGCCGCTTTTGTAGGCCCTGTGTGAGTGTGAATTCATGGGGTGAAAGTCCCCCCGTGTGCATGCCCTGTAGCAACAGTCTTCTGCTGTTTGCGACACCATTTCCAAACCCTGGTAAAAGTCCTCCAGCCATACATACAGTGAAAATAGCGTATCGGGGTGGACCCTGTTAGTGGTTAATATCATTGGCATAAGCACTAGCCGAAAGCAAATCGAAGATCCCGGCTTACCGGAAGTGGTTTGGGGGCTAATGCGAATGAGCAGGTAAATCGCCGTGTGCGTGTTTAGTGATCCGATGATGTTTCTCCCCTGATGCGTTTACAGGATCAATATGGATTGTGGCATTGGAAAGATATCGCAAATGATGCAAGAGCTGGTGTCGGACTTCTTTGGCAATCTCGTGTCCTTTTTCAACAGAGAACTCCGGACTTACGGCTATATTTAGCTCTGCATAAAGTCGGTGGCCTAACCATCTTACCCGCACTTCAGCGACATCGTAAACCCCTTGGGTGTGATTCACCGCATGTTTGATTTCATCAATAATCTCTGGATCTACTCCATCGAGTAACCGGGTGAAAATAGACTTGCCAGATTCCCATACGATTCGGAAGATTGCAGCAGTAATAAGAAGACCGACGATAGGGTCTGCCAATGGGTAGCCCAGCCAAACTCCAATTGCACCGAAAAGCACGGCCAAACTAGTCAAGCCGTCTACACGGGCGTGATGACCATCGGCGATGAGAGCGGCGCTACCGATTTCTTTGCCAACCTTGATGCGAAGTTGTGCCACAGCCTCATTGCCAAGGCAACCAATCACCGATGCAGCGATTACTGCCCAGAGATACATCACCGTTCGCGGGTGAAAAAGGCGATCAATGGATTCGCAGCCAGCAACGATGGCACTGAACAAGATAATGACTACGATTGCTACGCCTGCTAAGTCTTCCACCCGACCGTAGCCGTAAGTAAACCGTTTGCTGGGCTTTTTTTGTGCAAGCGTAAAAGCAATCCATAGCGGAATAGTAGTGGCAGCATCGCCGAAGTTGTGAATCGTATCGGTAAGAAGCGCCACACTTCCAGAAAGCAAGACGATTACAACTTGGAAAAGGGTAGTAGCGAGTAATGCAAAGAATGACCACTTGATGGCCCAAATTCCTCGTTGAGTGGTAAAAATAGATGGGTCTATGGCACCGTGACTATGGACATGAGCATCGTGTTTGTGATTGTATTCATACGACTGGGTGTTCTTATGGGAATCTCTATGATCAAACATATCATGCCTTCTCTAATCTTAGCTCTGAATCGATAGTCACTAACCTGACTTTCCGATCTCTAGCACGGGGGCCCATATTGGGTATCGGGACGTCCACAAGAAACTAAGAAATTAATCAAGCAGGTCACTTTTGCCTTCTTTTGCCAATTGTT
>CAYVMN010000123.1:0-14434 GCA_964452575.1 uncultured Desulfobacteraceae bacterium
CCGGAATCATTTAACCACATCAGGGCATTTTCAAACTCACGGGCACGCGCCCCTTTTCTAACGGCAGAGAAAACGAACTTCTTGTTTTCCTTTGCCAGATGCTTTGGTATGGAACCCCAGACAAGCGTCAATTTGGGAATGTCTGTCGCCAGGGCGTGTTTGGCAAAATCCAGGACGTAGGATTTGATGATTTCTTTCTGGATCTCCCGGGTCTCCAGTCCATCACCTTTCTCGGCGAAGCGTCTTACGGCTTCCGGCATACCCCCGACAAAATAGTATCGCCGTAACATGTCGATCAGATATGCGTGAAACGCTTCGGTCAGAGGTTCAACCTTTTCAATATGTTCAATCACATTTCTGTATCTGGATTCCCCCGTGGCATCGAGGAATTCCAGGAAAGTCATAGGATAAAGCTGGAGGAAATTGACTTTCCCTACAGGGAAAGACCCGGGACCAGATAGTTTCAAACCGAGGAGAGACCCTGCTGCAGCGACGTGAACATCGCTTCTTTTCTCAGCAAAATATTTCAGAGAGTTCAGGGCACGATCAGAAGCCTGGATTTCGTCGAAGATAATCAGGTCAGCCCCCGGCTGAATGTCAAGATTCAAATAGATAGAGAGTTCTGTCAGTATTCGCTGTGGATCCAGATCCCGCTGAAAAAATGCCCCAAGACCGGGGTCTTCCTCGAAATTGCAGTAGGCCGTGTTTCTGTATTCAGCGCGGCCGAATTCCTTCAATATGAAGGTTTTTCCTGTCTGCCTGGCGCCTTGCAGCAGAAGCGGCTTTCGCCTGGAAGATGACTTCCAGTTCAGTAGTTTTGCATAGATGTCTCTTTTCATAAGGGGGGATTTTGACAGGAATAAAGGCCGTTGTCAAGACATTCGGGCAGATTATGTGCATGAAATCACTTTTTTCGTATGTAAACGGTGACATTTCGCACAAAATAAGGCCATAAAAAAGGAGAGGCTGTTTTAAAGCAAATTGGATTCTTAATCCAAAATAGGAGTCTATTTTTGACTCATGTTGTTGAATGTGTTAGTAATGTCCCATGTCAAGGCCACTAAGAATGCGATACCCGGATGCGTGGTCCTACGTGATGAACAGGGGGAGAAGGGGTTCAGACCCCCGATGGAAATCTATCTCGCTCTATGCGACATATTAGCGGGGTATACACCCAGCGCTTTAATAGGTCCCATCTCATTGAGGGTCAATTGTTCCGGGGCCGGTATAAATCTATCCTCATAGAGGCGGAAAGCTATCTATTGGAATTGGTGAGATATATTCACAGAAATCCCTTAGAGGCAGGGGGGGTGAAACGGTTAGATAGGTATCCGTGGAGCAGCCATAAGGGATATCTATCTGGTGCGAAGAAGTGGGACTGGCTCCACAAGGATTTTGTCTTTTCGCTTTTTTCCAGTGATAAGGCCGATAGTATAAGGCGGTACAGGGAATTCATCTCCAAGGGGAGTCCCGAGGAGCTAAACCGGATTCTGGGGAGAAAAAAGCTGCCATCTATATTGGGAACCGAGAGTTTTATAGGGCGGATTAGGAGAAAATTCCTTGACAAGAAGCGTCATAGGGAGATCCCTGAATCCAGATTTCTTTCCCCGAATGCAGAGAGCATAGAGGAGGGGGTGTGCAAGGCCTTTGATGTGGATCGAGCCGAGCTATATAAGTCAAGAAGGGGGCTAACAAACGAGCCCAGGAATGTTGCGATTTACCTCCTTAGGACTCTGAGAGGGGAGAGCCTGGACGAGATAGGCAGGGAATTCAGTATGAACCGATGCAGCTCGGTCAGCAGTGTGGTGCAAAGGATGAGGGGAAATATTTCCAAGAATCGACAATTGAGAAAACGTGTTGAGAAGCTGAAAGCCGAACTATACATGAGTCAAGAGTAGGCCTGACCCTTTACATGTGAGGAGAAGAAGAGAAATGACCGCAGTCGATAGGATCATCAGAACACTCAAAGAAGAATATCCCGATGCCAAGACCGCCCTCGTTTTTTCCAATCCGCTGGAACTCCTGGTTGCCACGGTGCTATCGGCCCAGTGTACCGATGAACGAGTAAATGCAGTAACACGCGAGCTATTCAAGAAGTACAAGAAGGCTCAAGATTATGCACGGGCTGATCTCAAGGAGCTTGAGGAAGATGTTAGGCCTACGGGCTTTTATCGGAACAAGGCGAAGGCCATCAAGAACTTATCCATCGACCTGGTGACACGGTTTGATGGCGAAGTCCCTAAAAACCTTGATGATCTGGTCAGCCTCACAGGTGTGGGGAGAAAGACCGCTAATCTGGTCTTGGGAGAGGCCTTTGGCATTCCCGGCATCGTGGTGGACACCCATGTATTAAGGCTAGTCCGGCGAATTGGGTTAAGTAAAAACACTGACCCAGTCAAAGTCGAATTGGATCTTATGGGTTTGGTGCGGAAGGACCTCTGGACGCTCTTTTCAAACCTCCTAATCCTCCATGGCCGGGCCGTCTGTACCGCCAGAAACCCAAGACATCGCGTTTGCAAGATCCTGGATTGCTGCAAAGAGGGGCTGGAGTGGGAGAGGGTCGGGCAGCAATCTAGTGAGGCGTGAGACGGGATATCAATATCCCCCAAAACTGGATAGGTCGTTCGGATCCGAGGTTCCCTTCATAGAGCCACCCAAGGTGCTGGTGACAATGACGACAAAGGGCTAGACGCCAGGAATATCCGGCAAACCAACTATGTTCCTGAATGGCCTCCCCAACGGCAATGGCTCCGGGGCAGGAATAGAAGGTCTGAAAATCGCATTCCACACCAGCCGGGTTCACGAAAAGGTGGCGGGTTCTTTCGCCCAATGGTTGGAGACGATCAGAGTAGGTAATCAGCCCATTGCAGAAGGCACATAGCAGGACCTTATCACCATTTCCACCAATCCCCTCCAAGGCACGAAACAAAAACATCATGTTGAACCCAGACCCCAAGTCCACTAAAATTTGACTGTCTTTACCAGACCCTCGTACTCCTTTATCTGGTCCTTGGTCAGTTCACGACGGAACAGATCTTGCCTGACCATGATGGGGATCTTCCGGTTTAATGCCAGGGCAACGGCGTCGCTGGGTCTGCAATCAACCTCATGCTCCAAGCCGTCTGCCTGGAAGATCACCTTGGCGTAATAGGTATCCTCGCGCAGGTCCGTGATCTCAATCCGCTTGAATTCAACCTTTAGTCTTTCTATTAAACTCAGATATAGGTCGTGGGTTAAAGGGCGTTTGGGCTGTACCATGCCTTTTTCTTTTGCGATCGCACCGAATTCCGCATCACCCACAAACATCACAAAATAATGGTCTGAACCCTCTACCTCTTTCAAAAGCACCATATTGCCCCTGTTCGGATCGGTCTCGAGATGGACTTCCTGAATGGTAATCATCTCCGCGTCGTTCATTCTAAAACTCCCACTGATGACAAATTCCAAAAAAATCCTAAGTGACTATGTTTTTTTGGGAAAGAGCGCTTAGTCCTCTTTTCTGTCCTCGCCTGAGCGTTTTTCCTCCTTTGCAAATCTCTTGACTATCTCAGCGAGTTCCCGGAGGCGATCATCCACCTTTCGAAAGATGGTACCTTCTGGATAGGTGTCGTCCGGCTGAAGCGTGCCGGGTTCCGCGCCTGTTAGGATTTGAATCCCTTCCTCAACGGTAGAGATCGGCCAAATGTGGAAGCGCCCTTCCTTGACCCGGTCGATGACCTCTTGCTTGACCATAAGGTTCTGGACATTCTTTGCCGGGATAATGACTCCCTGGCGCCCGGTAAGTCCCTTGTGCTTACAGATGTCAAAGAAGGCCTCGACCTTTCGGGTGACACCGCCGACGGGCTGGATTTCCCCTTTCTGACTCACAGAGCCTGTTACCGCGATTCCTTGATAGATCGGGACTGCGGCCAGGGCGCTCAGCAGTGCAAACAACTCGGTACTGGAAGCGCTGTCTCCCTCCACCAGTCCGTAACTCTGCTCGAAACACAAGGTGGCAGTGAGGGAAACGGGGTTAGTTCGGGCAAACCGCTCTTTTAAGAAGCCACTGAGAATCATAACCCCCTTGGTATGAACGTTCCCGCTCAACTTTGATTCACGCTCGATGGCTACAATCCCTTCCTGGCCAACAGAGACTGCTGCGGTGATCCGGTTGGGTTTCCCGAATTCGTAATCGCCGGTGACCAGAAGGGAAAGCCCGTTGACCTGCCCCACCTTTGAACCGTCGGTCTCAATCCAGAAGAAATCTTTCTCCACCAGCTCCTTGATCCGCTCTTCAAAGAGATTGGACCGGAAGATCCGCTTCTGGATGGCCTGTTCCACATGTTCATGCTGGATGTATTCCGCATGATCAAGCCCGGCCAAGTAATTGGCCTCCTTGATAAGGTCGGTGATGTCTCCGAGTTCAAGGGTCAGTTTTTCGCGGTCTTCTGTCCGTTCAAGGCTATATTCAAGGACCCGTGCCACGCCGGTCCTGTCAAGGTGTCGTAGATTCGATTCACGACATAGACTACCCATGACCTGGGCACACTGGAGGATCGTATCCTCTCTTCGATCCGTACGGTCGTCCATGTGCGCCTTGATCTTGAAGAGTTTGTGAAAACGGTCGTCATATAGGTGAAGGAGCTCGAACAGATAGGGGTCTCCCGTCAAAACGATCTTGATGGTGAGGGGGATGGGTTCCGGCCGAATGGTCTTTGTACTAAAAAGACCGTAGAGCTCACCCAGGTCCTCGATTCGAATCTCCTGTTCTCGAAGGGCCCGCTTCAGGGCCTCCCAGGGCAGGTAGTATTTGAGGAGATCGAGGGCCTTCAGGATCAGGTATCCCCCATTGGCCTTGTGCAGGACTCCCGGCTTGATCATGGTGAAGTCGGTAAAGAGGGCACCAAACCAGGCCTGTCGCTCAATGCTACCAAAAAGGTTTGGATATATGGGATTGGATTCAATGACCACAGGGGCCCCTTCTGTTTCAGAATTGTCGATCAACACATTGACGCTATACCTCCGGAAACGGACCTCTTTGTCCGGGACCTGAAACTGAGGGATCTGCTGCTGGGTTGGTTCCTTCTTCTTGAAGTCGTCGATGTTCTCAAGGACATCATCTTGCACGGCCTTGATGTATTCGACCACCTGTTCCTCGCCCGTGTATTTCTCCAGGTAGGGCTCAAGGAGTTGCCTTACCACATTCAGGGCTATTTCATGGTCCAGGTTGGAGTGACTTTCCTTGAACTCCGATTCAGCTTGCCGAATCTTTTTCACGGCCTCTCTCATCTTTTCCTGAAGTGCCTGGCTCTTTTCTCTTAGGATCTCCTTTTCTTCCTTACTGAGTTCGGCCACCTGTTCCTGATTCAGGGGTTGACCCGACTCCCCGGCAGGAACGATCACCATCCCCATTTGTGACACTTGCAGAGCGAATCCTTCCTGCCTCACCAATTGAGAAAGCCCTTCAATAATCTCTTGGCGATCACCCTCAAAGGTCTTGCGCACCCCGGTTTCCCTGGCACTGTAGTCTTCACTATCGAAGACTTCTGGAATTCCTGCGAGCAAGGAATCCACAAGGGCCTCCATATCCTTTTTCAATTCCTTGCCCCGACCTGCAGAAAGGCTCAGACTCTTTGGTTTGTCCGGTTCCTTGAAATTGTGCACATAGCACCAGTCCGGGGGTTTCGCCTCCTTTTTGGCCTGCTCCTCTATGTAGGTCCTGGCCGCGTACGTAAGGCCTGCCTTGGCAGGACCTGCAATGAATATGTGATAGCCGCTTTCCTTCATCCCCATCCCAAACTTGATGGCGTCACTTGCCCTTTCTTGTCCGAGAATTCGTTCCTTGGGGGGCTCAAGGGAAGCCGTGCTTTCAAAAGGGAGGGAGGCAGGGTCTATGTAGACACGTAGTTGGCAGGCAGGGAGTTCGAAGATCTCACGGGACATTTTTCTTTCCTCCATCTTTTCTTTCATTTCACAGTCTCGTTCGGGCCCCTTCCCTTTCCTTGGATGAGTTCCCTTATGGTTTCCAACTGATAAGTCTCCTAAGTTGCTGATCTCATGCTTCATGGCCCACTTTGCCTTAATACCCAAATTGTAGGTCCATTGCAAGGGGTCAAAGAGATTTTGGGCTTGCTTGACAGAATCCATTGGACGGATAAACGATAGGCCCCGTGGGCGTGGGATACCTGCCGTGAAACGCCGGCAGAACAAGATGGGTATTTGTATTGGCGCCAGCCTGCAGTCGCAGTTAAGGTGCTGGCGCGATTCCGTTGTCCTTTATTCTATCCTCAAAGCTTTCCTGAATGGCCTGGACAATGGAGGTAAGGGTACGATTTACCGGGGTGGGAATGCCGAAGGCCTTGGCCTCCTCTACAATGGCGCCATTGATGAAGGCGACCTCTGTGATCCGATGACTGAGTACATCTTGTAACATAGAGGCGATATTCTCTGAAGTGGCCAGGCAGACCTCCAAGACACGTTCCAGAGGCTTGGGATAAGGGAGCTTAACACCCTTTGCCTCAGCCACAGCCACGGCCTCAACTACGGCCTCTTCCATGACCCTCCTTGTACCCTCTATCTCGGGTAGGCGTCCATTTCTGAGCCTGGTGATGGCGGTCAAGGCATTGATACCCACATTCACGACCAGTTTCCCCCAGATCAGGCTGTTAACGTCCTTTGCGACTCTGCTATTAAAACCAGCACCTGCAAAGGCAGAGACGATCTCTTCAGCAAGATCCCCTTCGGGGCCGAACACCGTGTCACCCACACCAGCATGCCTCACATGACCTGGGCCCAAGGCAGTGGCACCCTGGGCAGTCACTCCACCCAGGATATTGTGCTCCTTGAGTACCTCCTGGAGTACCTCCAAATTTCCGATGCCGTTCTGCAAGGTGAGGATGGGCGTTTTCTTGCTGAGCCATGTTGAAAGGGCCCATGCCGCTGCTCGTGTCTGGTTGGCCTTGACAAAAATTAGGGCCACATGAGGTTGCTCGAAGACCCGTCCAGTTACTGCGGTGACCTGGACGCTGTAGTCCCCGGTTAAACCCTCGACCCTTATCCCATATCGGTTAATATGGCTGGCCCTCTCCGGCCTGTAATCAAGCAGGGTCACCCTATGGCCAGCCTTCGCGAGACGTGCAGCGAAAAGACAGCCCATTGCCCCTGGGCCAACGATAAGGAAATTCAATTGCCCCCTCCTATTTTCCTTCTTTTTATACCCAAGAGATGCAATTAGCGGTTAGCCGTTAGCTATTAGCAATATTGTTTCAAGTACTTAAGGCGAAATAAGTTAGCATCAAAAAATGAGAGTTCCAATATACGGAGAAGTCATGCGAATGCTTGAGACCTTTAAGCTAACGCCTAATTGCTAAAAGCTAATTGCAGTCTTTAGCTTATACTGTTACTTGCTACATGATACCAAATACAGGTCTCTGAATACTGGATAAGAAGGAATCTTTTTCTTATTTTATCCAGCATCGAGCCGCCAGGATCTAGGTTCCTCTCCTATATCTTTTGCGCCTCTTCCGCCTTCATGGCAAAGATGTGCTCCGGTCCAGGAAAGGTGCCCTTTTCCACCTCCTCCCTGTATTGGATGAGGGCCTCTTTGATCCGGGGGCCCAGGTTTACATACTGCTTTACAAATTTAGGCGTAAACCTTTCAAAAAGACCCACCACATCATGATAGACCAAGACCTGCCCGTCACAGTCCTTACCCGCACCGATCCCGATGGTTGGGACCCTCAATTCCTTGGTAATCTTGGCGGCCACCAGGTCCGGGATACATTCCATCACAATCATGAAGACCCCTGCCGCCTCCAGGTCTTTGGCGGATTTAATAAGCTCTCTGGCGCTTTCGGCATCTCTTCCCTGGACCTTGAAACCGCTCAACTTCGTGGCGGTTTGAGGCGTAAGGCCGATGTGTGCGCAGACCGGTATCCCGGCATCAACAATGGCCTTGACCACACGGCAGACCTCGCTTCCTCCTTCCAGTTTGACGCTGTCACATCCTGCCTCCTTCAGAAAGCGGCCTGCGTTTTCAACAGCCTTCTCCACGCTGACCTGATATGACATAAATGGCATATCCCCGATGACAAAAGTACGCTTCGCGCCCCTGGCGACCGCTCTGCAGTGGTGGAGCATATCCTCCATTGTCACGGGCACGGTGGATTCGTAACCCAGCACGACCATACCCAGAGAGTCGCCCACCAGTATGGTATTGATCCCGGCCTGCTCTACCAGACTGGCCGTGGGGTAGTCATAGGCAGTCATCATGGTGATCTTTTTGCCCTTCAGCTTCTTCTCCCTCAAATCAGCAATTGTGATCTTCTTTTCTCCCATCTATTCCTCCTTTGTTTTTGGTCCAGTTTTCTTCGGCGGGATTAATGGATTCCCGCTCCCCGCCCCCGCGAGGACAGGCCCTTCTATCCCTTGTTCCGGTGAACGATCGCCTCCTCCCGCGGTTGGGTAAACTAAAAAGGGTCTTCCGGCTGAACCGAAAGACCCTGTCATGACCTCGAGAGATATACGCCTGCCTTTACTGATCTTCCCGTCCGTGCAACCGTCCCGGTCTGCCCTGGCCAGCGATCCAGGCGGCGCCACCAGAAGAAATTACCCCTTTGGGGCATCTTGACTCTTGGCTAGATTAATAAAGAACACCTTATGATAGATGTCCACATTAGATGGATCACCTTCATATCCCCTTTTTCTTGTGAAAAATTTATCAAATTGAACTGTCCTTGTCAACCCCCATGTTGAATCAGACGCAATCAGATCTTTGGCGGGCCAAAATCGATCCCATTTAAGGGTTGAATCGAATCCCTTCCTGTGTATAATAGCGCCGGTTCAGGTGGTTAGCAGGGGGAATCTTTGGCACAGATAGACGCCTTCTTTAAGCTCATGCATGACCAGGGGGCCTCTGACCTGCATCTCATGGCAGGCCAGCAGCCGGTCCTGAGGATTCAGGGTGAGATGGAGAGGGTTAAGTATAGGGTTCTTGACAATGACGGTCTGAAGGCGATGTTGTACGAAATCGCCCCTGAAGACAATGTCAAGGTCTTTGAAGAGACTGGAGATGTGGACTTTGGCTATGAGATCCCTGGTATGGCACGTTATCGGGTCAACTTCTTCCAGCAGAAATATGGCATTGGAGCCGTCTTCAGGGAGATACCCACCACCATCTTGACTTGCGAACAACTTGGGTTTCCTCCGGTTGTGCCTAGGCTTGCATCCTTGCCCCGGGGGCTCGTCCTGGTCACCGGGCCTACAGGGTGCGGCAAGTCCACGACCCTGGCCGCAATAATCAACGAGGCCAATCGGACGCGGAAGGATCATATCATTACCATTGAAGACCCTATCGAATTTATTCATAAGAGCGACAAGGCGATCATCAATCACAGGGAGGTGGGGATCCACACCAAATCCTTTGCCGCCGCCCTGAGGGGGGCACTGAGAGAGGACCCCGACATTATTCTGGTGGGAGAGATGCGTGACCTCGAGACCATTTCCCTGGCGGTTGAGGCCTCGGCTACCGGTCAGTTAGTCTTTGCCACCCTTCATACCACCAGTGCTGCAAAGACGGTGGATAGGATTATCGAGGTCTTTCCAGTGGATCAGCAGGAACAGGTCAGGAATACACTTGCTGACGGCCTCAGGGCCGTGGTGACCCAGGGTCTCTTTAAGCGCATCGATAAGAAAGGCCGAGTTGCTGCCCTTGAGATAATGATTGCCACCCCAGCTATCAGGAATCTGATCAGGGAAGGGAAGACCTTTCAGATCCCCTCTATGATTCAGACAGGCAAGAAGTATGGTATGCAGACCCTGGACGACGGCATAATGGATCTTCTGACAAGAAAGATTATCAGCCCGGACGAGGCCTATACCAAGTGCAACGATAAATACAAATTCTTGCCCTTTTTGAAGAGGCCTCCGGCAGATTTTACAGAGGTCTAGCGAGCAGTACTTGGCCGATGCGACGAGCTCAGATAAATTATATCCTTGAAAAGATGCTTGAGGCCTATGACAATATATCTGACCTCAATTTTACGGTTGGGAAGCCATTCCAGGTAGAGACGGCAGGGGAACTGATGCCGGTGACTTTGACGCCGCCGATTAGCGAGTTGACCCCTTTTCAGGCTGAGACCCTGACACTCAACCTAATTGGTGGGGATCGGCGTGTGACCAGGGCCCTTCTCAGTGAGGGATCCTGCGATATTTCGTATCAACTGCCAGGTAAGGCCCGGTTCAGGGTGAATATCTTCTCCCAAAAGGGGTGTTACTCCGCTGTCATGCGACAGTTGCCAAACAGGGTCCCCTCTATCGGAGAACTGAAACTCCCGCCGGCCTTCTATAATATGAGCGAAGAAAGAAATGGGATTATACTGATAACCGGCGCTACCGGGACAGGTAAGACCACCTCTCTGGCAGCAATCTTGAATGAGATTAACGAGAAAAAGTCAGTTCATGTAGTAACCCTGGAAGACCCTGTGGAATACGTGCATTCCCAAAAGAAGGCCACCTTTAACCAACGGGAACTTGGAACCGACTTTGGCTCCTTTGCCTCTGGCCTCAGGGCATCCCTCAGGCAGGCCCCGAAGGTAATCCTTGTCGGCGAGATGAGAGACAGGGAGACCATGGAAATCGGGCTTTCCGCAGCAGAGACGGGCCATCTGGTCCTGAGCACCTTGCACACCGTTGACGCCGGTCAGACGATCAACAGGATTTTGGGTATGTTCGACAAGGATGAGGAGAGACACGTCAGGATAAGGCTTGCAGATACAATGCGATGGATTGTATGCCAGAGGCTCTTGCCCAAGATAGGGGGCGGCCGTGTGGCAGCCTTTGAGATTATGGGAACAAGTCTGAGGGTCAAGGACGTCATTCTTCATGGAGAAGAAGAAGGCAAGACCTTCTACGAGATCATTGAGGGGGGCCGTGCCTTTGGTATGATGACCTTTGACCAGTGCATTGCCGAGCATTACAAACAGGGGCTCGTAACGGAAGAATCGGCCATGGGCTATGCATCCAGGAAATCCAAGATGGGGCGTTCCATCGATTTCATCAAGTCGGCCAGGGGGGAAAAGACGACAACAATTGAAGGTTTGACCGTGGATACAGGGTATGAAAAAAAGGATTCGTATTGATGGATAAAGAACCATTGGCAGCAACCCCGGCCGATGCCGAAAGGGAGACTTCATATACTCCCTATGAAGATGCCCTCATATTTGATGGTAAGAAAGGGGGTAAGAGGCTGGCCATGGTAATGGAAAAGGCCCCTCAGGCTATCGAAGAGTTGAGACAGATAGTCGAGGACCTTGGCTATAAGTGCGTCTTTGCCGAGAATTCGGGAAGGGCCATCAACAAATTGCACTTTCACCCATTTGAACTTATCCTTTTGTCTGAGGGATTTGAAGGGGTCGAGCTGGCTAGAGGTCCAATGCTCGGTTATATCAACAGTCTTCCCATGTCGCTTCGCAGGCGAATATTCCTGACATTGATCGGGGAAGGATTCAGGAGCATGGATCGTATGATGGCCTTTGCAATGAGCGCTAACCTGGTGGTCAATAGGAAGGATATGGACAAATTAGCGGCTATCTTGAGGCACGAGATCTTGGATAACCAGAACTTCTACAGGGTCTTCGTAGAGACACTTTCAGAGGTCGGAAAGGCCTAAACGTCTTATTAAACTGAAATCGTGGCAGGAAACAGGAAGATATGGATTGGAAGGATAGAAATCGTATTAGGGTGGAAAGCTGTATCGGAACGATCATCGACGTGCACCGGAGCGTAAGTAACAAAATCGAAAACGAGGAACTGCTTGCCCACTTTGAAGAATTAGGTAAGGCCATCGAAGGACTGGATATGAGTAAGGTCTCAGAAGGGGATATCTTGATGGTCGAGCAGGCGACAAACGCCTTGCTGGGAGAATTTAGGTCCCTCTTTGAAAGGGAAAGGTTTGGGCCTGTCTACAGTGAACTAAAGCACTGAGCGGGCTTGTTTTTCGGTCGGCAGCTACTTGACACCTGCCGGATCCACCATGCAATCAAGGATTCTCGCGCCTCTGATAGGCTCCAAGATTGCCTTCCATTTTTCGCTTAGTCGCCGGATATCCTCAATTTCTCCCAAGGCCCAAAGCGCACCCCCGGCCCCAGCGCCCGAAAACCTGGCCCCGCATCCTGTTCGTTCTGCCAGGTGTACCATCTTTTCTGTAAGGGGTATCAGGGCCTCGGGGGTGATCTTCCTGCGGACGGACATTTCCTGCCTTAGGAGATAGACCGCCTCTTTCCAGTCCTGCGACCTGACGACCTGTGCCAAGTGATGTACGATGCGGTTGGCATCAAGCCACCCTTGCCTGGTTCGACCGGAGAGGAAGTCCTTCACCCATATGCGGTTGGTCCGGGACGAGATGTGCCTTTTTCCGCTGTAGGCCACCAGGAGTCGCTTAGAAAGCTCTTTTTGCCCCTGTGAGTCAAGGAGGGATTCCCGCTTAAATGGGGTGGTGCCGGTTCCGTATATCCATTTCCATTGATGGACCCCCCCATAGACCGCGGCGCCCTGGTCCTGAAGACCACAGTTTCCCCCACTCACGCCATCTTCAATATCATATGCCATGAGAAGGATTTCCCTTCGTGACAGTTTCTTCCCGCCAAGCTCGGCGGAGACCTTACCAAGGGCCTTTATGAGGGCCACCAGTGCCGTGCTGGATCCACCCAAGGCCGATCTTACCGGTGACTGGGAACTGATACGTACTTCGAGACCATTGAAGCCAAAGTAGGAAATTGCCGCAAGAAAGAGGCCAAAGCCGGAATCAAAGGGTAATTTGTCCTGGAGGAATGCCTCCCCCTGTGGGAACCCATCCGAGGATATCTTGACCCAACCATCCTTGTAAGAAGAAAGGGTTACGAAAGTCCTCAGGTTCAATGCAACGTTGATAGTGGTCGGTTCCGCCCCTGTCAACGGAATTGCCAACCCCTTTATGTCCCACGTCCCTCCAGAGTCAATGCGGCATGGGGCGGATGATTGCACTTGATTACGGGCCAGGAAATCCCTTAATGAGGTCATTAACCCCTTAATCCTCCCGTATCCTCAAGCCAGCGGGTCAAGAGGAAAAGGCCGCAAATGGTCTTGCCATCCTGGATTAGGCCATCGCCGATCATCTTAACCGCCTCATCAAGTCTAATCTCGTGGACGCCTAGAAGTTCGTCCTTGTCAAGGTCTTGCCTTGCAGGGGTAAGTTCACCACAAAGAAAGATGTGGATCCGCTCATCAGAGTAACCAGGAACCGGCGTGATTTCCCCAAGTTTCTCCCATTTATTCGCGGAAAACCCTGTCTCTTCTATCAACTCCCTCTTTGCGCATTCAAGGGGGGTCTCGCTCGGATTGAGGGTTCCAGCAGGGATCTCCCAGATGAAATCGCCAACGGCGTGACGGTATTGCCTGACCAGCAACAAAGAGTCATGGTTAGAGACAGGAACGATTGCCGACGCGCCAGGGTGACGAATAATGTCCAGGTCCACCGATACCCCGTTTTCCAGGGTGATGTTCTCTCTCAGAACCGCAAAGACCCTGCCTCGGTGCAAAGTAACGGACCTGTTTATCCTTGTAGCCATATATTTACCCTCTTGTTGGATTTTATCCATCCTGCCTAGAGGAAGGAGGTCATAATCTTTCACCTTGTATAGGACGATGGCACAAGATGTCAAGAAACCACAGCTGCTTAAAAAAATGAAGGACCCGCAGATCCTAAATCAATCCACGGGTCCTTTCTGTTTTTCCAAGAGTTAAGAAGTCTACTATGCCGTAAAGGTCATGCTGTTATTTGATCATCCAACGTACCCATAACATATCGCGTCAAGCCTCAAAGATGCCGTTATTTCCTTGGTACCATAACGGATTCGACCAGTGTGATCACCAGAAAAGATGCACGTACAGCCGGGAGGCTTGTTTCCCGAGTGCTGCCTGAAACTCCCTCTCAACAAGTATAACCTTTGCAAACCTTTGAGGTTTGCGTGGTCTTTAATAAGGTGTTGAAGTTCTTGGGCGGCGCTCGTTCTTTATTCTTAAGATAAGACTCTAATGGGCATAATCAAGAGTAGAGACCCTCAATTTCTTGATTATTCACAAAATGGTACCCACCGGGATTCAAGGAGGGGTCCTCTTTCAATTCCCCTCTTGACTCTCTCTGGTGAATACAGGTAAGAAACGGGAAATGAAGACGATGTCGGATTTTGAGACCATTGATAAGGATTTTCTTCGGAAACGAGCTGCCCTGAAGTGGGGACCCTGGGGAGAAGATGTGATCCCCCTTTCGGTGGCTGACATTGATTTCCGGGTACCCGACGAGATCAAAGAAGGAATTATTCGAGCCCTTCATGAGGATCGGACACCATATGGCCCCTATGGCGGAGACCCGGATGTCGTGGAAGCGGTCTGTGAAAAGCTAAACCGCGTAAATAATATC
>CAYVMN010000124.1:0-14108 GCA_964452575.1 uncultured Desulfobacteraceae bacterium
TTTACGTCCTTTGGAAAAAAGACCCTCACGGTCCTCCCTCCGGGCCGGAGGCTGCTTTTCTTTCAAAACGCTAAAGTGTTACAAGAAGACATAATAGTCCACCGGTGAATAAGGCATTTGACGGGATAGACAGCGAAGTGGGACATCGGACTTTGGACATTGGACATTGGACTTAGGACTTCGGACTTCAGACAAGGAGCGACAAGTGAATCAGAAGGAAAGTTCGAACCAAGAGAGGCCGGAATTGGTTTTTGCGGAACTTAAGGAGGGAAGGACCTTTCGAACACTGCAATATAGGGTCACGGAAGATCTTGTTGAGGAATATATGGCGGCTGTGGGGGATCGGCATCCCCTTTATTGGGATGAGATCTATGCCAAGGACGGTCCTTTTGGGGCCCTGATCGCGCCGCCGGGGCTGGCCGCCATCTATTCGCGCCTGTCCTACCTTCAAGATCATTCCATGCCATCGGGCGGGGTCCTGGCCAAGCAGGAGTTTGAGTTCAGCGGTCCCGTTCGCATCGGTGAGACCCTGAGGGTAACGGCGCGGGTGGTTGAGCGTTTCATTGATAAGAAACAGAGGAAAAGGGTCAATTTTCTCATAGAGGCCAAAAATCAAGGGGGCGACCCCGTCAGCATTACCAGGCTCTATGCCATATGGCCCAAGTGAAGATTGAATCAAACGAGGAGGTCCCGTGAGCGATGGAAGAAGGACTTAGCACCGGAGAGGTACTGCCATCCATTGAAAAGCGGGTTGATCAGGAGAGGATCTTGGCGTGGGCCGGGGTATCGGGGGATTTCAATCGACTTCATGTTGACCCGGAGTATGCCAGGGAGACGCCCTTCAAAGGCACTGTGGCGCACGGCCCCATGGCCCTGGCCTTCCTGAACCAGCTGATGGTGGAGTGTTTCGGTGAGGGCTGGATCGTGGGGGGGAAGCTGCTGGACGTGAGATTTGTGGCCCCCATCCGGCCGGGTGACACCATAACTATCGGGGGGAGCGTTAAAAACGTATACCATGAGGGTGATGATAAGTTCGCTGAATGCGACCTCTTTATTGAGAAGCGAGGCGGAGAGAAGGCCGTGGTGGGACGCTCTATCGGTAGGATCGTGAGGCCGCGGTCATGAAGACGGAGAGAACGGCGGCGGTCGTAACCGCTGAAGAGGCGATCCGGAATATCCGGTCAGGTCACCGGATCGTGCTGCCCCTTTGCTGCGGATTGCCCCAGACCCTTGTGGATGCCCTACTAGCAGACCATCAGCGTCTGAGGGACGTGGAGATCGTGAGCGGACTCCAGATCATATATCCCTTTCTGGAAGAGGGGCTTGAGAATTCCTTCTCTTATAGGACCTGGCAGTGTGCCCCGCCCATCCGGCACTATCTCAAAAAGGGGACTGTCAAATACATTCCCATGCGACAGGGAGATGCAATGAAGGTCTTCTCTAAGGGAGGTCCATGGCCCGTTGAGGTGGCCATGATTCAGGTTTCGACACCGGACAGCCATGGGTTCTGCAGCCTCGGGGTCTCCATCGGCCATTCGCTTCCCTTGGCACTCCAGGCCGATCTGGTAATTGCAGAGGTCAATGAACAGATGCCCCGGGTCCTAGGAAACGCCTTTATTCATCTTTCTCAGATCGATTTTGTCGTCAAATCGGACAGGGGGCTCCTCGAGTACCCCTCGGCGGGGAAGCCCGAAGAGAAGGAGATTGTCATCGGGAAGTACGTGGCAGATCTTATCCCGGACAGGGCTACCCTTCAGATCGGCATCGGTTCCATCCCAGAGGCGATACTGGATAGCCTGAAAGACAAGAGGGATCTCCGATTTTTTGCCATGGGGGTCGACAAGATTGTAGATATGGTGGAGTCGGGTGTGGTTACGCCTGGGGGGGAGCCGAAGATCAGGGTCACCGAGATCCTCGGAACGCAGAGGCTCTTTGATTTTGTCCACAACAATCCCATGGTGGAAGGAAGGCCCTTGCCGGATACCATCAACCCCAGGGTTGTCGCCGAGATCCCCAGGTTTTGCTCGATCATCTCTGCTATCGAACTGGATCTGACTGGCCAGATCAACGCCGAGACGGTCAAGGGACGACAGCTCAGCGCCATCGGCGGGAGCTTCGACTTTGTTCAAGGGGCCCTTTTTTCGAGTCAGGGACGCTCGATCATTGCCATGACCTCCACGACCCCTGACGAAAAGATCTCGCGTATCGTCCCCCAACTGCCGCCCGGTTCAGCCGTAACCACCCCCAGGCATTCGGTGCAGTACGTGGTCACCGAATACGGCGTGGCCGAGATCTGGGGGAGGTCTCTGAGGGAACGGGCCGATGCCCTCATCGAGGTGGCCCATCCCAAGTTCCGGGACGAACTTGCAGATGCTGCAAACCTTTTCTTCTAAAGAATTTACACCTCAGGGGAGAATCTTGACTTGCTGATATGATGGGGGAATTCATGAAGGAGATGCAAGAACTCAAAGAGGCGCTCGAAAAATGGGAGGCTGAAAAAGAGATAGGCTCCCTGCCGACGGCAGAGAGCGAACTGCGTCGGCCTTTAAAGGTGGTCTATACGCCGATGGACGTTTCCGAAGAAGGGTATCTGGAGAAGATCGGCCTTCCCGGCGAATACCCCTATACCCGGGGGGTGTACCCGGGGATGTATCGAGTTCGGCCCTGGGCCATGCGCCTCTATTCGGGGTTCGGGACGGCCGAGGATACCAACGAAAGGTGGAAGTTCCTCCTCGAGAGCGGAAATAACGGCGTTGCCTGTGCCTTTGATCTCGCTACCCAATTGGGCCTGGATTCGGATAGCCCGGAGGCCGAGGATGAGGTGGGTCGTGTGGGAGTGGCCATCGACACGATCAGAGACATGGAGATCCTTTACAAGGACCTGCCTCTTGACCGGATTGTTTCATCCTTTAATATCAATGCCCCTGCTGCGATCATCCTGGCCATGTATATCGCCCTGGGAGAAAGGGAGGGGGTTCCGCCTGAATGTCTCCGGGGTACATTATCTAACGACATCCTGTGCGAATATGTCTCACGGGGCATGTGGGTATTTTCAGCCGGGCCGGCCCTGAGGCTGACGACCGATGTGGTAGAATACTGCACCCGCAACATGCCCAAGTTCTATCCCTTCAACATTCGGGGAATCATCATGAGAGAGGCCGGGGCCTCCATGGTCCAGGAGGCCGGTTTTGCCTTTTCCAATGCCATTGCCTACATCGAGAGCGCACTGGAGAGAGGCCTCCGTGTGGATGACTTTGCCAACCGCATCAGTTTTTTTTTCTCAACCGGGACACAGATCTTTGAAGAGGCTGCAAGATACCGGGCTGCAAGGCGACTCTGGGCCAGGCTGATGAAGGAACGGTTCGGCGCAAAGAGGCCCTCCTCAATGCTCTTCCGTTTTACCGGGACAGTGGGCGGGAGCTTCTACAGGGCCCAGGAGCCTGAAAACAATCTGATCAGGGGGGCATATGGCCTTCTGGCCAACGTACTCGGGGGTACCCAGGGCATGCTCCATCCAGCACTGGATGAGCCTTTTGCCATCCCTACGGAAGAGACCGCGAGGCTCGCATTGAGGACCCAGCAGATCTGCGCCTATGAGACGGGCGTTACCAAGGTCGTCGATCCCTTGGGAGGATCTTATTATGTGGAGGCCCTAACCGATGAGTTGGAGTCCGAGATCGGGAAGGTGATAGAAGACATCGACAAGATGGGTGGTGCCATAAGGGCCATCGAAAAGGGGGCTATGCAGAAGGCGATAGCCGACGAGGCCTATCTGGCGGCCATGGAGGAGAAGGAGGGCAAGCGGATCGTTGTGGGGGTGAACCGATTTCAACAGGAGGCGCCGGCAAAGAAGATGAGGTTCCACAGGTTCGATCCCTCCATGTTTACGCGCCAGGTAGCCAGGCTCCAAGAGGTGCGGAGCCAAAGGGACAATGATTCGGTCTCACGGATCCTTGGAACGCTTAAAGAGGAGGCTCGCGGCCAGGAGAACCTGATGCCCTATCTGATCGAGGCAGTCAAGGCCTATGCCTCCGTGGGAGAAATTATGGATACCTTGAGGGAGGTCTTCGGCACATTTCATGAACCCCTTCTGGTCTGAGCAGGGGTGGAATGACAAGGAAAAGGTGAATGGAGGAGAGTCGCTGTGGCTCGTAAGGTACGGATTCTGATGGCCAAGCCGGGTCTGGACGGACATGACAGGGGAGCAAAGGTGATCGCAAGGACCTTTCTCGATCAGGGGATGGAGGTCATCTACACCGGGCTCCACCAGAGCGCCCGTCAGATAGTGAGCGCGGCCATTCAGGAGGATGTGGATGTCATTGCCCTGAGCATACTCTCTGGGACCCATATGGGCGTGTGCAAAAAGATCCTTGAAGGCCTGCGTCAGGCCGGTGCCCAGGACAAGGTCCTGATGGTAGGGGGGACCATCGTGGACGAGGATATGCCGGCTCTCGAGGAGATGGGCGTGGCCAAGGTATTCCCCCCTGGTTCTCCTATCGATGCAGGGGCCAATTATCTGAAAGAACTCTTCAAGGGGCGTAGGGATTAGACGCCTCTGAGGCCGTTGGGTTTGGGGCCGTAACGAGAAGCAGGGCAAGGGCCGGTACTAAGACACAAGAAGAGATCTTTAGTTGATCATGACCTCAAAGGGCAACAAAAAGACGGTATTTCAGGAAGAGGTAGACAAGGTCTTGAAGACCCTTCGAAACGAAATCTACTCCGGCCTCAGACTGCCCCGGGAGCGTCTGGTTGAGAGCTCGTTATCAGAGGCGTTCTCTGTGAGTCGAATGGTGGTGCGACAGGTCCTCAGCCAACTGGACGGGGAAGGGCTCGTAACCATTGAACCGTATAAGGGGGCGACGGTGGCCCCGATCTCTATCCATCGCATCTATGAGAGCTATGAGATCCTGTCCGTGTTGGAGGGGTTTGCTGCCATGCTGGCGACCGAACGCCTTACTGAAAAGGGTATTGACCGATTGCGAGACATTGTGGCGAAGCAGAGACAAGTGGATGTGAAGAATGTAAAGGAATGGCAGAACCTGAACTGGGCCTTTCACAAGACATTGAACGTCAAATGTGGGAACGAGAGGTTGATACAATTGATTCGGCAGCATGTTCAATTCACCACATACTGGTTCTTGGTCCTGTCTGCACCCGGACGTATTCCAGAGAATATAGAGGAGCACGAGGCCGTTATTGAAGCCATATCCGAGAGAGACGGTGTAAAGGCGAGACAAATGATAGAGCGTCACATCATGGCCGCGGGTGAATACCTGATGGAACACCTCCAGCGGAGCATGCCTGCCGGAATGCTCGGCTGATCTTTTCCTGGCTGCCGTAAGCGGCCGACATTGAAGAGAGGCTGGCCTTGGGCCCCATCGCGGTTGGGTCCAACCGGCACAACGGAGTGGATTAGGAAAGAGTATAGGCCTAAGCCATTGGAGCCATTTTTCCGACAAGAACATTATATCTTTAAGGCCCAGATCAGACGATTCTGTGAGACGGAAATCGCCCCTCTGGTGGACGCGGCTGAACGGACGCAGACCTTCCCCCGCCACCTGTTCCGTCGAATGGGAGAACTGGGCTATCTTTGCGTCCGATATCCCGAGGAATACGGCGGAGTGGGGGCCGATAAAATCACTGAGGTGATCCTGAGGGAGGAGCTTTCCAGGGTATGTCAGGGGATCGCAAGCTCCCTTTCGGGACACAGCCACCTGGCCACCTTTCCCATCTATCGCATGGGAACCGAGGCGCAGAAGCAGTCCTATCTGGTTCCAGCCATTAAGGGGGAAAAGATCGGTTCTTTTGCCCTGACCGAGCCGGATGCGGGATCGGATACGAAATCTATCCGGAGCACCGCAACGCTCGATGGTAATCATTACACATTGAAGGGCTCCAAGACCTTCATTACCAACGCCCCCATTGCCGATTTTTTGCTTGTCGCAGCCTATACCGAACCATCCAAAGGTTACCACGGTATCAGTCTTTTTATCGTGGACCAGGGGGCGCCCGGTATGAGGATCAGCAAGCTGGATAAAGAGGGAATAAGGTCCTCTGATACGGGGGAGATCGGTTTCGAAGACTGTCGGGTTCCTAGGGGGCATCTTCTCGGCGAACGAGAGGGAAATTTCAACCTGATCATGGAGACCTTAAGTGAAGGCCGGATCGGGGTGTCGGCCAACATGGTGGGTCTCGCACAGGCTGCCTATGAGTCGGCCCTGCGGTATGCAAAGGAACGGATACAGTTCGGAAGGCCGATCGGGAAATTTCAGGCCATATCCCACAAACTCGCCGATATGGCCACCAACATTCAGGCGGCCCGACTCATGGTATTGTCTGCGGCATACCTCCTGGACCAGGGCAGTCCCTGCACCTTCGAGGCATCCGCCTGCAAGCTTTTTGCCTCGGAGACTGCCGTCAAGACCGCCCGTGAGGCGATCCAGATCCATGGAGGATACGGTATTATGAGCGAATATCCGGTGTTTAGATATCTCAGGGATGCCCTTGTATATACCATCGGCGAGGGAACGTCCGAGATCCAGCGAAACATTATTGCCAAAGAGATCGGGCTATAGGCGCAAAGTATTTTACATCGGTCTATATCGGGTGCGGGGCATCCCAATTTGTGACCAGATTGGTAGAGGGGCTGGAGGATATCGCTCCCCTTGGCGTCGTCGCCATCATGGAGGTTATTTATATCTTTCTCGGCATGTTAATGGATCCGGCCGGGATGGTAATGATTACGGCGCCTGTTTTTGTACCCATTGTGACCGGCCTGGGATTTGATCCGGTCTGGTTTGGGGTCCTGTTTATTATCAATGCGGAAATGGCCTACATAACGCCTCCCTTCGGGTTTAATCTCTTCTATATGAAGGCTATCGTGCCGGATTCCATCCAAATGAGCGATGTCTATCGCTCGGTTGTCCCCTTTGTGTTCTGCCAGCTCCTTTGCCTCATCCTGGTCATGCTCTACCCCCAGCTCGCCCTGTGGTTGCCCGGGACCATGAGGTGGTAACAAAATAGGAGGTCCCCCAAAAAGCCTATTCACACCGCGATCATCGTAACCTCAAAGGTGTTTGTTGAAGATAGGATTATTGCTGAGGTCAAAGGCGTGTTATTCAGACAAGCCGGCCAGGCAGGTCGAAAGACCCTGGACAAATATGAAAATCAGGCCGTAAACGATAGAACTGAACCCGACCAATTTCACGAGAGAAAATAGGCGTGTGTCGGGCAAAGCATATGGGGTCTCGAGGAGGTACTGCGGATCGTTGTGCACCGGCATCGATTCAATCGCTTAAGTCTAAAGGAGTCAAAAAAATGGATTTGTTTTTCCGTGACTGCTTCCACGACTGACCAGTGATCCCACATGGGACCGCCAAGCCCAATCAGAATAGCTCGCTTGTCTCCTCCCTCCAAAAAGTTCATCATTGCCGACCAGAATTCATCCAGATCAGTATCCGGATGTCGCTTGAATGGCATGGATCTGTATTTGATAAGGCCGCCAACAACATCTCTGAGAATACTCCCAATCGTTTTGAGTCCAATTCCGGCAGTCACCGTTTTGCCCAGTCCATGCTTTTCTTCAAGATAAATCATGATCCGCTGAAATAATTGCCTGGATTCGGACTCCCCAATTTCGGAAACAATCCGTGCAGCATTCACAAGGCTATATACGGCACATAAACCATCCAGTGCCCCCTGCAGGTAAGGTTTCATGCAGCTCCCCACTCTAAAATTATAAGGTCCGCCCCTGACTAGAAAAGGGGTGGGAATCAATAACCCATTGATTTTTCTGGATTTCCGCTTTCCCGAGAATGGCAATCAAGGTAACATTTCGTTTAAAATCAATGCGTTACAGAGAACTTTGGATTTTTGGTATCCTAACAGAATAGGAAAAATAAATCAAGGATAGTCCGAGTTCGTCGGTCTCACAAGCAAGAAAGACTTGAGGTATCAACACTATCGGGCTCTAAACAGGGGATGGCGCTGGGCAGCGAGATTAAGAAGTTGACTTGCCATGGCCCCGTATGAATAGCCGACCACCTCCGCAGCGCAGGCCATGCTGGCCCCGGAACTGATGTCTGGATTCGGGTTCACATCCAACACGTAAAATATGCCGTCCCTCAGCCGTATGTCGATCCGGGCATAATCGCGGCAACCGATTATGAGATAGGCCTGAAAAACCGTCTTCTTTAAACGCTCATATTCGGTTGTACTCAACTGTGCTGGTAATCGAAGTTGAATATTATTGTAGTGTCGCGAACCAGGGGTAAACTTTGAGTCATAGGTGCACAACCGGTCACGCACATCTTCGAAGGCCTCAAAATCCATTTCAGCCGGCGGCAACATCTCAACGGCACCGTTGCCCCAGAGTGAGACGTGAAATTCACGGCCGTCAATGAAATCCTCAACCAGTGCAGGCTGTTTGAACTCATCCAGCACGTAAGCGATTCTCTCCTGCAGCTCAGCCTGATTAAGGACAACCGCTTCAACGGTTACGCCCAGACTGCAGTGTTCCATGGCCGGCTTGACAATGGCCGGAAAGCAGTTCCAACCTTCAATCCGGGTTGATTCGTAAATTCGCCAGCCCGGAGTGGGTACTCCATGCTGATCCAGCAGGGCTTTGACTTTGCCCTTGCACCAGCTGAGCTCTAAGACGGCGGCCGGTGAGCCCGTGTAAGAAAAGTTCAACTCTTCAAGGGTATTGGCCACAAGCGACTCGCTATGGGGCATACCAGGCATTTCCTCACACCAGTTGAGGATGATATATTCATAGGGGTGATAGTTGCTGAGTATCCGGGCTAAATCGCTGTGGCACAACCGGACATTTGTGACGGGATGTCCAACTTCCCTCATGGCCAATTCGAGTTCACCCACTTCCTGAAGTGCCCGGTCAACATCCTCAGATGCCCATTTTTGATCCAAATTGTGGAGCAACAGCACTGGCAGGTCGGTACGTCGGTTGACGAGATTCATTCGGCCCAATTCCCTTCAGGCAAGAGGTATTTGCATTTAAGCTGAAGCCTGCTGCATTCCCGTCCCGGAAGGGGCTTTACTGTCTTTGGGATGAGATCAGAAGCCCCCCTTTTTTAAAAGGCTGGATAGCATAATTTTCCTCGTGGGTCAATGAAAAGGAGCCACAAGATATTAATAAAGGTCAGCTACCTAACACAAACAGCGCTGCAGCTTATCTGGAGCGATATTACCACCACTAAGAATGAGGGCAATGGTCTTATGGCGTATGCCCTCCTTTACCTGTAAGGCCGCGGCTAAGGGGGCTGCACCTGCATGTTCCGCCAATGTTTTGGCCTTTTCCAGATACAACCTTACCGCTTGTCTCATCGCTTCTTCTTCTACGAGCAAGAAATCATCCAGGTATTGCCACAGAATGCGCTGCGGTAACATAAATGGGGCGCGGGTTGCTAATCCCTCGGCCTCAGTTTCCATTTCTGCGGTGGTCCGCTTACGGTTCTTCCAGGTCAGATAAGCAGCTGGGGCTGCAGCCGCCTGCACGCCAAACACCTTTATGTCCGGGTTAATTGCCTTCGCCACTAAGCAGGCCCCAGCCGCACCGCTGCCACCTCCAATCGGCACAAAAATCATTTCTATGTTCGGTTGCTGCTCGAGAACCTCCAGGGTGATAGTCCCCACGCCAGCTATCAGGTATGGTTCATCACCTGAAGAGATGTAGCGCAATCCTTGCTCTTGCGCCATTTTTTCACAATATGCCTTTGCGGCATCAAAGTCCTTACCGTGAAAGACGACTTCAGCCCCATAACTTTCCATGGCTTCTACCTTCACGGGATTAGCACCTTTGGGTGCAACGATGATGGCGCGAACGCCAAAGAGCCTAGCAGCATAAGCAATGGATTGGCCGTGATTTCCCGTGGAGGCAGTGACAACACCTTGTTTTCGTTCAGTGGCCGTTAACCGCGATATGAGGTTGATTCCACCCCTCACTTTAAAGGCACCCACGGGCTGATAGTTTTCGTGTTTTACATAGACACTCGCCTCCAACAGGCGATCGAGCGTAGGATAATTATGCAAGGGCGTTCGTGACAGGTATTTACCAATGACATGCTGGGCATGTAATACGTCTAGGAGTGTTGGTAGCTTCATCGATGATTTTCTCGATCCATCGCAGTTAATTTAACCTGAATTTTATTGCTCTTCTCCCAATTAGTTGGGAGAAAGGGGTCCAGGATTCGAGGGTTCAAAGAAACGGATACAGAAGCTCGCCTGATCTGGGAAGTTAAGCTGATAGGACTTCTGCCAAGCCCTTAATTCTTTGTAATTTCTAAGCATTTCACTCGAATCCTCGAATCCTTATCATCCACCGACCTTTTGAAAATGATCCATTTAACCTGAATTTTATGAACTTACTCAAAAGTAAACATATATTATGTGGAAACCAAAATATCAGTATTCTGGGATTCCGTAGTTGACAAGTTCCCTGGATTCGATATGCTGCCATATCCTATGGACAATTGAAGTCCAGCAGGATGAAATTATGGAAGAAAAGTCAAGTAGAGTCAACGCCTTTTGAGCAGCCTACCATGACCCGGCGATCACCTCCGGATTCCCTGAAAAGACTCGAATCGCAAATTGTGCTCTTACATTACCACATTATTGATGCTATCATTACTAATTACGGCGAGGCCGATCAGAATCGAATATCCAGGTGGTACCTAGCCCTGCCTATGCGCGGTGGTAAATGAAGAACCTTAGCCCGACGTTTCGGGTGTTCACTGATCGTGGCAATTAGAGAGAAGGAGGGTTTTCAGATGAAAGTCGAAACCAGGCTGAAAGAAATGGGAATTGAGCTCCCCCCTGCGGTCAAACCGGTGGGCAATTATGTTCCAGCTGTCCGTACCGGGAATCTCGTCTTTCTTTCCGGGCATGGTCCGTTTAAAGAAGACGGTACAATGGTGAGCGGAAAAGCCGGCAGGGAAATGACCCTTGATGAAGGATATGAAGCGGCTCGCCGGGTGGCGATTGGCCTGCTGGGCACCTTGAAAGCGGAAATAGGAGATCTGGATAAGGTCAAGAAAGTGATCAAAGTGCTGGGCATGGTCAATTGCACTTGCGACTTTGTGGACCAGCCCAAGGTCATCAACGGGGCCTCCGATCTTCTCGTCCAGGCCTTTGGCGACAAAGGCAAGCATGCTAGGTCTGCTGTTGGAGTGAATGTCCTGCCATTCGACATTACTGTTGAGATTGAAATGATTGTTGAGGTTGAAAACTAAGACTTATCAACGGCAAAACACAGTCTGCATCACTATCTCTGTTATAGGAGCTATTGGGGATTAGACAAGGGGGATATTATGGGGCTGAAAACAGGTTGGCTGAAATGTGCGATGATGATAATCTTAGGGGTTCTGATGGGGGGTTGCGCTGCCACCCAGGAAAAAAAGACGATCAAGAAGGAACAGATGCTCGCCGCGGCTGGATTCCACGTGAAGCTTGCAGACACCCCCAAGAAGCTTGACCATCTCAAGGGCCTGCCCCAGCGCAGGGTTTTTCGCAAGGAACTAGACGGCAAGGTTTACTATATTTATGCCGATGGAGGCTCCTGTAAGTGCCTTTACGTGGGCACTGAAAAGGCCTACCAAAAGTATCAAGACATGCTAGAACAGATGGAGATGGCTAAAGAGGACATCGAGGAAGGCGAGATGTATCGAGATACGGAAATGAACTGGGGACTATGGGCGCCACTAGATCCGCTTTATTAACAGTATAAGATGATTTCCCTGCTAATTCCTTGCAGATCTCGATTCCCTTCAGAGGAAAAGAGGGCAGGGAAAGTTTACAGCGCTGCCAACACCTCTTGAGTTTTAGCTAGCCAATAATCCATTCCCATTTCCTGGAACATCGCTTCGGCCTCTTTCAGGTTTTCCATGGCCTTCTCCTTCTCGCCGGTATCCAGGTAGAACTCCCCCAGGAACAGGCACCCCTGTGCGTAAGCGGGTTTCATCTTTAGATCGCCCAGGACCTCCAATCCTTTAAAGAAGCACTCCTCGGCCTTTTCCGTCCGTCGCGGTTCCCCCTTGCCGAACACCCTGCCAAGCCCAACCAGTGCCAAACCCTCGAAGCCTTTTTCGCTGTTCTTGCGAGAAAGCCTCAAGGCCTCTTCCATAGATGTTACAGCATCCTCCAGATCGCCCACGTCCAGGTGAATGCTTCCCGCAAGAAAATGACAAAAAGACAAGAGGATTTCAATCCCGCTATCACCATACATCCGGAGACCGTCTTCAGCCTGTCTTCTGCCGGTCTCAGGATCTCCAAGAAAAGAGTGCACATGTCCGAGTGCACATAAGCCCATGGCTACTACGACACGAAACTTGGCTTCTTCACTATGCGTTATGCATTTTTCAAGGTGCTCCTCTGCAGTCTTGAAGTCTCCTTTGGTATAAAAAAGCATTCCGCAGTTACCTTGAGTGATTCCCAAAGTTGCTGAGTCATCGACCCGTATGGCATTGCGAAGGGCCTTCTCAAGATATGCCTTTCCTTTCTCAAAACGCCCTAAGTTGCCCCAGGCCGAGCCGCAGAGTCCACAAATATAGGAATAAGGATTCATGCCTATAGTAAAGAAGTCGGATTCCCTTCCTGTCTTCTCGAGAAGGTTAATCACATCAGGCATTTTATGGACGATTTTTTCGTGCTGGCCTGTCTGTGAGTAGGTATTACAAAGAGCAAAGCCAAGAGGCGCCATCAATTCGATGTCCTGTGCCTTTCGGGCCTCCTCGAAAGCCTCGCCAGTATACCTGATGGCCGTCACATTGTCCCCCCTATGAGTGTAATAACTTCCCATTAGGGAATAGAAACTTGCAAGCTGTCTGGCGTCTCCCAATTCCTTTGCCACCCTTTCACCTTGCTGAAAGAACTTGGAGAAACCTTCCGGATAACCCAGTAGCGACATTGGAACTCTCGTTAATTCTATCACTTCGATTAGTTCTTTCTTGTTCTCTTCTGTTTCAGGCAGTCTTTGGAGGAGTTCCACCGCTTCTTTATAGAAGGCGTAGGCCTCCGACGGGGCGTGGCTCCGCGTTGCCTTGTTTCCGGATAGCTTCAAGTATTGGCAGGCCTTTTCAAACGCTTCGCCCCTGGAATAATGGTAGGCCAGCACCTCGTAGAATTCCTCCAGGCTTTCGGCATAGAGCTCCTCGATGGCGCTTCCGATCTTTTTGTGGATCTCCTTCCGCCTGTTTGAAAGGAGGCTGTTATAGGCTACCTCCTGGGTGAGGGCATGCTTGAAGATGTACTCGAGCTCCGGGAAGAGGCTCTTTTCGTAGATGAATTCCAGCCCCTGGAGATTCAAGAGCTGGGACTTCAGGTCTTCCCTCATGCCGCTTATGGCCTGAAGGAGTCTGAAGGCGAACTCCCTTCCGATCACCGAGGCCACCTGCATGATTCTTTTCAGGTTCTCCTCCAGCCGGTCGATGCGCGCCGCGATGATTCCCTGGATGGTGTCGGGCACATGGAGGTCCGCCGGGCTCCGGGCAAGGACATATTGCTTATCCTTCATTTGAATCGAACCGTTCTCCAGAAGAGAGTGGGTGAGCTCCTCCATGAAAAGGGGGTTTCCAGCCGCCCGGTTCAGGATAAGGTTACTCAGTTCCGGGGCGGTCTCACCCCCTTCAAGGATGGCCTTTACAAGCTCCGCACTGGATTTGAGGGTGAGTTGATCCACCCCGATTCTGTTGAAGTAGGACTTGCTGCCCCATTGGTGGGTGTATTCCGGCCGGTGGACAAGGATCAGCATGACCTTTACAGTGGGGAGCCAGCCTATAAGATAGTCCAGGAACTCCTCGGAGGTCTTGTCTATCCAGTGAAGATCCTCTATGCCGAGGATGAGAGGCTGTTCCTGGCTTCCCTTTACGATTAAGTCCCGAAGGGCCTCGAAGACCTTTTCCTTTCTCTCCTTGGGCTCAAGCTTGAGATAGCCCTCATCCTCCACCCTGAGCGACAGGAGGTCCTGAATCGGCGGGAGGATCCCCTGGAGTTTCTTGTCGAGCCCGATGATCTTTTCCTTCACCCGCTTTCGGATGACTATCTCACGCTCTCCCTCCCCGATTTCAAAGTAGGACCTCAAGATCTCCAGGATGGGG
>CAYVMN010000125.1:0-14106 GCA_964452575.1 uncultured Desulfobacteraceae bacterium
GCCTTTCACCTCTGACCTTGCCCTGAGAGCAAGGGTTTCTATATTGGACTAAAATAGTCCTTTGGACGATTGAACTTGCCAAATCGTATATGTTATACTAGGTAAAATAGATGATTGAGGAGGTTATCTTACCATGTCTATTAGATTTGAAGATTGCCCCTGTTCCGGGAAAAATATGAGCTACTTTACCGCCCCATGGATACTCCTGACGCTTTATAACCATGAGGGAACCCATGGTTATAAAATAAAGCAAATTTTGAAGAGAAATATGGATGACCTTGAAATTACATTTAATATTACAGGCTTATACAGGCATCTGAAACTACTTGAACTGAGGGGGATGTTGTCCTCCAGATGGGATACGCCGGATAAAGGCCCTGCCAAGCGGCAGTATTATCTTACTGAAATGGGAAAAGAGTGCCTCTGGCGATGGGTCCAGACCCTGACCATCCAAAAAGAACTGATTACGAGGTTCTTCCATAAGGCGAGGAGCGTGTTTCCTTTTGAGGAACAAAGGATTGCAGAGACAACAAGAGATCGAGAAAACCTTGAACCATAGGAGGTGATAAGATGGGAGTCCCCAGACAACTAACCGTGGAAAGGCCTGTGAAATTGATATTCGCGGGCGGATTCCTTGGCTCTGGAAAGACAACGGCCCTGGCAGCCCTTGCAAAGGACTTGATCCAGCGCGGCATGAGAGTCGGCATAATCACTAATGATCAGAGCGAAAATCTCGTGGACACGGTGATTGTAAAGCAGATGCTGAGCGAACTCGGAGTCCCGGTGGAAGAGGTGGTAGAGGGGTGCTTCTGTTGCAAGTTCGACGACCTGATCAGGCAGGTGGAGAAGATCCTGGCCCACAAACCTGATATCCTTATGGGCGAACCGGTCGGCAGCTGCACCGATTTCGTGGCTTCTGTAGCCAACCCCATAAAGATCCACTATAAGGACGCGTTCCGGTTTGCCCCCTTCTCTATAATGGTCGACCCCCAGCGTGCCCGTGAGCTCCTGTTCCACGAAACACCAACAGCCTTTCCCGAGGAGGTCTCTTACCTCTTTCAAAAGCAGTTGGAAGAGGCAGACGTTATCGTCCTGAACAAGATTGACCTCCTTTCACACGATGAGACGGAAAGCATTGTGTCGCGCCTCAAAGAGACATTTCCGGAAAAGACCGTAACAGCCGTCTCAGCCACACAGGGCCATGGAATGAATGCATGGCTGGAAGACCTTCTATCAGGCAGGCCAGGCGCTGGGACCGTGTTGAGGCAGATCGATTATGACCGGTATGCAACGGCAGAGGCGGTTTTGGGCTGGCTCAATGCGGCATTTACATTCAAGGCCGGTATGCCCTTCAGTGCCGCTCGATTCGCCAGTGCCCTGGCCGTGGAGCTCAGGGATGCCTTCAGGAAACGAGACAGCGAAATCGGGCACTTGAAGTTTGTGATCACCAGTGCCGGCAAAACCCTGTGGACAAACATCACGCACCTCTCTGCTGGGCCTGTCGTCGGTGGCGACCAGTTGGGCGAGGTCTCTAAGGGTTCACTCATTCTCAACGCACGGGTAAGGCTTGATCCTGAGGACCTGGAACGGATTGTTCGAGAATCGGTTGCCAGGCTATTCAAAGACCAGGGGATGGAGTTCGAGACCGTGGATCTGCAGTGTTTCAGCCCCGCCTACCCGGAGCCCCCATATCTCGTGCGAGAGGGAGAAAAATGGACTGCTTAACTTCTGCATGAAAGAAAGGGAGATCGTTGATGCGAATAGAGGTCATAGGTCTGGAGCCGCCGTGTGAAAAGTGCTCTGAACTGCTGGAAAACGCAAAGAAGGCTGCGGAAGAGGCCGGGATAGATGCAGAGGTCGTAAAGCTATGGGTCCTTTCAGAAGAAGTACGAAAGAAGTATGGTCTGCCGCTCAGCCCTGCCCTTGCCATAGACGGTGTCCTGGTAGCCCAGGGAAAAGTCTTCAGCGCGGAAAGGATCGCCGGCCTCCTCAAGGGGTGATGGGCCTGGAGCCGTTTGGGCCATCAACCCGTCACTTCTTCGACAAGCCCTCTCAGACAGTGCGGGAAGCGTTTTATGAATTCAGCATCCAACCTGTTCTTGTGTTCCACGATACAGCGACAACAAAGGCCGTGTCTTTCACAGTCAACCTTAGGACAGGAACAATAGGCGTCTATTTCCTCACGAATAAGACATTCAATCATCTCTTGATCCATTGTGATATGGCCCCCTCATAAGATATCCTCTGAGAAGACTACCACGAATTGAACGAAGTTCAAATGAGAAATTGAGGGATGAGTTGAAGGCAGACACGGTAGTGTGGTATTAGACCCATTATTATGGAAGAGATATGGATAATCGGTGCGGGCCGGTTTGGATCGATAGCCTACCAGAGGCTCTCGAAAACAAGAAAGACGAGGCATTTTGTCCTGGTAGATCCGGTTAAGGAGAATCTCTCTCAATGCAAGGGACCCTATTCTACCTTCGAACAGACAGATGGGGTAGACTTTCTCAAGGAAAACCTCTTCACCCACGGTAACCCGGACTGGATTATTCCCGCCTTGCCCGTTCACCTGGCCGCTGAGTGGATTCTCGCCAGCCTTGGCCCTGACCGGCTTCGCCGCGTCACCCCGCCGAATGAAATTGAATTTCTTCTCCCCAATCCGATCCGTGGGACTAACGGGGACATCTACGTCAGTCACGCCGATTTCAGGTGCCCTGATGATTGTGCGGAGCCCCGTGATATCTGTACAGCCACAGGAGAAAAGAGAAAAGAGAACATGTTTGAGATCCTTGGGAAGATAAGGTTTCCTCCTTATAGGCCGCTCGCCCTCAGGAGCCTCCAGCTTGCGCCGGGTGTCGGCGGGTACCGCCCCGAGGAGCTTCGCTCGTTGATGGACAAGGTGGATAAGGCAGGAGGTCAGCTTCTTCTGAGCACGGCCTGCCGCTGCCACGGGGTAATAACCGGTCTGGAAAGATTGTAGGCCTTTCACAGGAAGACTAATTGTGGTTTTGGCCTAAGCCATGAATTCGAAGATCACGCTGCTTGGAGAAAAGATCGTAATAGACGCAGATCGAAGCGACTTTTACGAAGCCATGCTGGAGGCCATCGTAGAGCGGGTCTTTCAATTACTGGGGCCGGAATTTGATAAAAAGACGTTCCTCCAAGAGGTAGAAATATGGCCGACGGCCTGTGCACCATATACAAGTTCCGGACATTCGGGTGCCGATCCTATGGTCTGTGGAGCCAGGAAATGGGAAAGACCCGGACCCTGGAAGACCGTAAAGGGAAAAAGGCCCTGAAGGAGATGTGGAAGAGGTACGGTGTGGAGCTTCCTGCCGATGTTGTTGAATTCGAAATGGATTATTGCAGCAAGGTCCAAATCCAGTCACCTGAACCTCTTTCAGACGAAGGGATCATGGAGCTTCTAAAGAGGGTATATGATCTCGGGAGGCCCCTGGGCGACCTGCAAACCCGATTCGAGGAGGAATACCATTCTGACTTCAGTTTTCTTGTGACCTCGTTTGCCCTGGGCATGAAAAAGACCGTGCTGCTCAAATATGCAGTAATCAAAGAAATCGTAAACACCTTTACAGAGACCCGCCTTCAGGAGGCCCTTAAAAAGGTATCTGCCCCCCTATTGCGCTTTTAGCCCCATTTTATTATCATCCAGTTTGTTTGGAAAAATCGTCCCTTGGACGATTTCCAACCGCAAGGAAATTCCCTAATAAACCTCTAATTGGAAAGAACATTATTGCGCTTCAACTTGCTGAGGGAGACGTGAGATGAAACCAATACACCTGCTACTCCTCCATGAAGGGGAACACTGAATCCCATGTGTATACATGGCCAGGGTGGTCGATTCCGTGGCACCAGATTTCGGTGACGCCCTCCGAGTGGAAAAGGTCATCACCAAACAGTTTGAAGGTGCAACCCGGTATAACGAGATTTCCAAGGCCCTGGGCCGGCCCGCGCCTGTTCCGAGCATCTTTATTGAAGGGGAACTGGTATTCGCTCAGACCCCTGGTCAGGAGGAATTGAGGGCCTGTATTGAACGCGTCATAGCAGATGCCGATTGAAAGCGGATCATCGAATAGTAGCGATATCCTCGGGCTGATAAGGAAACAAGGACTCCTGGCCATTCAGGGGGAACTGGACTGGCAGTACGGTCAGGGAATGGAGTCGCAAGGAATGCCCGATCTAGGGCAGGAGGAGAGAGACTACCTTACCTGTCTTCCCCAGGTCCTCTCGTTCCAGATGGCTCAAAAGAAGGGGATGGCCTTTTTTGGAAAATACCTCCAGGATCTCCCTGGGTTTTCGGACTTCGAACCATTTGCCCTTGAAATAAATATGGTGTGCGGTCTAACCCGGTTTTTGCGCGATGAGACGGTATTTCCTGCTGTCGAGGCCATGGCACCACAGTTCGAAGCAGAGATTATCGCATTCAGCCAGTCAAAGGAATGGGGGCACTGGACTCTGTAGGAGGAATAGATTTCATCAGTCTAGGGCCGGCCTGGGGCCTGTTAGAGCGAAGAGGTGAAGGGATCGCCTTCAAGATCATGGAGGTGAGATAATTAGAGGAAATTAATATGGCGGAAAAGGTCGTTGTTGATGTGCTTCTGACAGACTTTAATCAGTGACTTGCCTGCGTCTATATGGCGGAGTCGGTAAGGGTCTTACCGGAAGAGATTCAAGATCTTATAGAGGTAAGGGAATGGGATATGCGCACGCGCGAGGGGATCCAGCGCTTCCGAGAACTCAAGGCCAGGTCTCTGCCCAGCGTCGCACTGGATGGAGAATTGGTATACGAGGCCATAATCCCAGGGCAGGAGGAACTGGGCGATGAGATACGCCGGCGACACCTTAACAGGAATAGTGGCTGAGTTTGTTGAATGTGTCAGGGAGGTAGGGTGATGGACTTATCAGAAGAGAAGGGAATCAAGACATCGAAAGGCTTCTACTTGGAGGATGTAAATATTGAAGGGTTCAAATCCTTTTCAGAGCTAACGAATATGGGTTTTCAACCTGGTATTGGGGTAATCATAGGCAATAACGGGGTCGGGAAATCCAACATATTGGATGCAATCGTCTGGGCACTGGGGGAAGATAATCTCGACCGGCTCAGGTGCTATGAAAAAGACGAGTTATTCTTCTGCGGCAGCAAGGACTATCCTCCAGCCTCACGGATTCGGGTCGAATTAACCTTTAGAAAGGGGACAGAAAAGAAGGCCCCTACCATACGCATGATACGAGAAATGACAAAGGATGGAAAGGATGCCTATTGGGTTCAAGATGAACCCTATCAACGGGAACAGTACAAGCAGGAGTTGATAAATCTGAAACTGCCCCATGCCCTAAGGTCGATTATCAGGCAGGAACAGATCAATGATATGATCCTTTTGGATCCCTGGAGACGTTTTCGTTGGGTTGAGGAATTATTGTCCTCGGGCAGGAGGTCAGATCTGGGAGAACGCATCTACGATGAGATAGATCCCCTTTTTCGTCAGTACCTGGATCTCCTGTTTCCATTGGGCGAGGGGCACCTGAAGGTCATCGAGCAGAATGGCCGAAGGGGGTTAGAGGTTGAGGTTACCTTACCGGGGAATCGAAGACGCAAATCTCACCAGCTTTCCGGCGGAGAAAAGTCGATAACGAGCCTTGCCCTGAAATTGGCCATTTTCGGGCAGTTGGACAGCCCCTTTTACCTGCTAGATGAAGTCGAACCATCTCTTGATTATACAAATCACAAGTCCATGCAGGCCCTTCTAAAGACCATGGCCCGAGATAAGCAACTCATCATGATCACCCACCTGCGCAGCACCATAGCTCTCGCAAATACGGTTCACGGGGTAAGGACACGATGGGACGGCTCTTCATTTATGAAGTTCTACTTTGTTATGGACGAGCGCCTCTTAAGGCTTTACAAGTGCTGCTAGGAGTATAGGAGATCAGATTTTCACTCCCACGTACTTCTCCACCTCAATCTGTAGAAGGAGCAATGCCATGGACCTGAGATTTAGATATCCAAAGCTCCTCACGTTCCACGCAGACAGCGCCTGGGACGGTAAGACAGGCGGCACTGCAACAATGAGTCAGGGCCGCAAAATCGCCTTTGACGCACCCGAGACATTCGGCGGCATGGGAAAAGGGATCTGCCCAGATGAATTGTTTGTCTCGGCCATTCTTGGATGTCTGAACAATACATTCCTTGACTTTCAAAGGGCGTTCGACATCCAGCTTGTCCTGTTGAACCTTCAGGGTAAGGCCACTGTGGGATTTGACGGGAGGGGGTATATTATCAAGGATATTACTGTCTCAGGGGAAATAGTGGTTGAAAAAGGCGAGATGAAAATCGGCGAAAGGTGCCTGGAGCTGATGAAGGAGTATTGCCATCTTACCCGTACAATTAAGAACTGTATTCCGGTCCAGTTTAACATCGCGGTGAGTGAAGGAGAGGATACTGTCCGGTGAAATGGCTTTCTGCAGCCCTGACTTGAGACCCTTTGGTACTTGATGAGAGTTGAAAAGAGAAGGAGTGTTGGTCATGGAAGGGATATGGCTCAAGGAGTTTTCGCAAACCGCATTCCCTTGGGCGTTTGCGTTTCTTACCGGCGTGTTGCTTCTCCGATATAATCGGAGAAACAAGAACCCCTTGGAATGGAGGACGGTCGACCGTTGCCTCCTTCTCATTTCCCTATTTTGCTTTGTGGGAGGGGCCAGCAATCTCGTCATGACCATTGCGGTATCAAAGTATTTTGGGCGCTTGCCCTGGATCAATTGGAATATTATACAATTGGGCTATAAATTAAATCGAATTGTCGGGATTCCCTGGATACTCCTCTTGCTCTTAGGCCTATGGTTACGTCGGCGCTCTCCTGAAAGCAGGGCCTTTGTACACATTGTTATTCAATACAACGCAGTTCATGTGTCACTGGTATGTTACGCCTTTGGGTCTGTGACCCACCCAGGGCCGTTTCTCCTGGGGATGGCCTTTGGGACCCTCAACTTCCTCCTCTTCGAAACGAAAATCGCCCTGCCGTGGGCCATCACCTTCATAGCCCTCACCCTGGGTTCATCAATAGCTACGTGGGCTGGACTTATACCATACGCACCCGTCTTTTCATCATCTCCCTTTACGGACGGAAGGATAGAGACCTATTATTTTGCTGGCACCCTAGCCATTGTGATGGTGGTCTTTCTCCTCATGCTCCTGCTCACTGCCTATGTCTTCATCCGGTGGAGGGACCGGGAGGCAAAGGTGGCTGAGATGACCGATCTTCTCAAGAAGATGTTCGGCCGGTACCTGTCGACAGAGGTCATGAATTCCCTCATTGAGAACCCTTTGGCCCTCGAATTAGGGGGCGAGAAGCGGAGAGTCACGATTATGATGACCGACCTGAGGGGCTTTACTGCCCTCTCAGAGCGCCTTGAGCCTGAGCGGGTCGTTCAGTTGCTCAACTCCTATTTCGAGGTCATGGTGGAGGTGGTCCTTAAATACAACGGCACCATAAATGAAATAATCGGAGACGCCCTCCTTGTCATCTTTGGTGCGCCACAGGAGATGCCGGACCGGGCCGAACGGGCCATTGCATGTGCCATTGCCATGCAAAACGCCATGGCCGAGGTAAACAGAGAGAACCGCGCTAATGGGCTTCCAGAGCTGGAAATGGGGATCGGTCTCAACGAGGCCGAGGTGATAGTCGGGAACATAGGATCCAGCAAGAGAAGCAAGTATGCCGTGGTGGGGAGCGGCGTTAACATGACAAGCCGGATTGAGTCCTATACGGTCGGTGGACAGATACTGATCTCGGAATCCCTGTATGAACAGGCCGGCGAGATCATGCGCATTGACGCCCAGCGAGAGGTATTTCCTAAAGGGGCTGAAACGCCGCTAAAGATTTACGAAGTAGGAGGCATAGCCGGGGGGTTCAATCTCGCCCTGGAGGAGATGGACCCTGCTCCTGTTGCCCTTGTGCGACAAATTCCAGTGCGGTACGCGGTGCTCGAGGGCAAGCACGTGGGGAGAAAGGGCATCGAGGGCCTTATGGTCAAACTCTCAAAAAAATGTGCTGAGATTGACCTCGACGAACCCGTCGAGCTCCTGAGCAACCTAAAGATGAACCTGAGAGGAGTCGACGAAGACCTGATGGATAAGGTCTTCTATGGCAAGGTGATAGGGAATGCCGGGGATCGTGGAAATCCCCACGTAATTCGCTTCACAGCGGTTCCGCCGGAGGTGAGGTCATATCTGCAGGCCCACCGGCAACATGCCTCGAAAGGCCTCACATAGTTGGTTCCCCCCGCCTTTCCCGTAGCATCATAGAGGTCACATGCCCTGTTAACACATGCCCTATCCTTGACGTGGCCCGAGAATTCTATTAATCTTATTTAGAGTAAAACTGGTTATTTTATTTAGGCTACATTTTCAGCGGAAACGGGGAGAAGCAATGGCAGAAAGACTCAGGGTGGCCTCAGGAGTCTACCAGCTTGAAGTGACTAAGGTTTTAAGTTGGGCCCCGCACGTCCTCAAACACCGTTCTGCCTCACATCTGGCCTGTTCCTCACTAAATCCCAGATCGATCTCTTTAAAGGTCCTCCTCCGTTCTGCCAGGGAGAGGCGGGGCATTGATTCCCTTTCTCGAAACTCAACTTTCTCAGATATAAACGCGATCCCTTTCCAGTCACGCCTCTGCCCGGCCTCGGCATCTTCACCCTTCAAGAAGCGATCTATTGACCTTGCCGCCTCCTTTCCAAAGGCGACCGCTTCCACAACAGTCCCTGGACCCGAAACCGCATCCCCCCCTGAGAAGATTCCCGGAATTTGCGTCCTCCCCGTGTGCGGATCGGCGATTAGGCGCCCATTTCTGCCAATATTCATTTCCAACCCATGGGGCAGACAGGTTAGGTCCGGCGCCTGACCGATGGCAATGACCACCGTTTCCGCCCTGATTCTGAATTCAGACCCTTCAATAGGCACAGGTCTGCGCCGACCCGAGTCATCGGGGTCTCCCAAGCTCATGCGAATGCACTCAAGTCCGGAAACCTTCCCGTTTTCGCCCAGGATTTTTACAGGTGCTGTCAGGAACTGGATATCAATTCCCTCCTCCAGGGTTTCGTCGACCTCCCACGGGCTTGCCGGCATTTCCTCTCGCGTCCTCCTGTAAAGGATCGCCACACTGTGAGGTCCTGATCGCCTTGCCACGCGGCCGCAATCAACCGCAGTATTTCCGCCGCCAATAACAACCACCCTGCCCTCGCAAACGGGCATGTTATTCAAATTTATGTCTCTCAAGAACGTGAGGCCGTCGAAGACGCCGGCCAACCCATGTTCATTAGGGATACCGAGCTTTATGGCACGCTGACATCCAATGCCGACAAAAATGGCATTGAATTCCCTTTGCAGTTCCATAAAACCGATATCCTTTCCGACCTCGACGTTGAGTCTGATATCTACCCCTAACCTCTTAATCACCTCAATTTCAGCCTGGAGGATATTTCGAGGTAAGCGAAACTCAGGAATTCCCAGGACCATCATACCCCCGGCCGCAGGAAGTTTCTCAAAGACGGTTACATGATAACCTTCGATAGCCAAGTAATAGGCTGCCGTAAGCCCGGCCGGTCCTGCCCCTATGACGGCAACTCCCTCTTTCTTGCCAGGCTTCTTCCTCGGGACATAGGAAGTCTCCTTTGAGATATCCAGATCCGCCAGAAAACGTTTCAAGAACTCGATGGCAATTGGTTTATCGATCCCTCCCCTGTTGCACTGCAGCTCACAGGGATGGGGACATATACGTCCGCATACGGCCGGGAAGGGCATCTCTTCTTTGATGAGCTTCAGTCCTTCTTCATACCTTCCGTCTGCAACAGCAGCCACAAAACCGGGGATACTGATGTGTGCGGGACAGGCTGCCTTGCAAGGGGCGGTCCCCCACCTCTCCACGTCCTTACCGCCGGGATATTCCCCACCCATGACCATTTCTCGAAGCACATCCACAACAGAGCTAAACCGGATATCCTGGGGACAGACAACCGCACACGAATCACAATGGGTGCAGTGCCAAATCGTGGGGGAGCTCAGAAGCCTATCCTTGAGGCCCATTTGGATCATATGAAGGATTTTTCTCGGATCAAAGCCGGTTCCTGATTCACTGACCGGACATATACCTGCACAGCTGCCGCAGCCGAAGCACCGACTGACCAGCTCTCCGCCCGGTATGACACTGACTTCGGATTTGAATCTCGGTTGGAAATGGGTGTTTGTCAATGTGAAAGGCCCATCCTTATCCGCTTACAGCCGACATTTCGCGAGAAATGGCCTCGTTCAACTTTTCCGACATCCTGGCCTCTATCACCTGAGAGGAATAATCATCTGCCTTTCTCAGTTCCACGGCGACCCTGGCAAACCGCGTACGCAATTTAAGGTTCGCTGCAACAGACCTGGCCGCGGATAACCTCAATTTGAGTTTCTCTAAGGGCATTCCCTCTGACTCTCCGAGCAGGCCCAATTCTCTTATGTGCTCGGTGAACTCCGTTATCAATTTCACATAAAGCGGGGCCTCAGCGGCAGAGGCCCAGTCAAGGGCAACCCTGTCTGGATGGACGCCTGCCTCTTCCAGAATCCTCCGGGCGAAATGGGCGGTGAGGATGGCGTCATAATTACCAACCTGGTAATGGCATTCCCCGAGTTGTCAGCCGCCCACAAAGACGCCGTCAGCACCTGAGCAGAAGGCTTCAATAATGAACAGGGGGTCCATTCTACCGGTACACATAATCCGGATGACCCTTATATTGGGGGGATACTGAAAACGGGAAATCCCCGCAGAATCCGCTGCCGCATAACAGCACCAGTTACAAAGGAAACCCAGGATTCTTGGCTCAAATGATTTCTTACCGGTCATTAAAGAAAAACCTCCAATAACTAGCCGCCTTCTCCGTAGGCCCTTATCTGGGCCATAATCTGTTCGCTGCTGAAACCCCCCATGGATATGGCCATTGCAGGGCAATGGGAGGCGCAAATTCCGCACCCCTTACATGATGCCGAGACCGTGTCCGCCTTTTTCTTATTTCCAACCCTTGTCATCTGAATGGCATTGTATGGGCAGAGGCCTTCACATATTCCGCATCCGATACAGGTCTCCTGATCCACTGAAGAAACGATCGGCTCTACTGCAATATATCCCCTGGCCAGATGGATACATGCCTTACCGGCAGCGGCCTTGGCCTGGGCAACGGACTCGGAGATAGGCCTGGGGGAATGGGCAAGACCGCAGAGGTAAACCCCGTCTACTGAAAACTCCACGGGCCGAAGCTTAGGATGGGCCTCCAAAAAGAACCCACTCTCGGTGAGCGTGGTCTTGAGAATCCTAGCCAACCCCTCTGTCTCTGCAGGTACGATGCCCACTCCCAAGACAAGGAGATCAGGCCCAAGGGCCATCTTCTCTCCCAAGAGCTTGTCCCAGAATTCTACGCGGAGTCTCCCGTCTCGTTCAGTCACATCCGGAGGATTATTTCCATCAAAATGGATGAAACTGACCCCTTTTTCACGGGCCAGGTTGTAGGCATCCTCCATGAACCCGTAAGTCCGCATGTCTCTGAAGAGAACGGTTATGTCGGTCGACGGGTTGCGGTCCATGATCTGAATGGCATTCTTAACGGCCTGAGCGCAACACACCTTGCTGCAGTAGGACAGGTCTTCTCCTCTGGAGCCTACACACTGAATCATGACAATACTGTTTGTCGTCTCGATACGATTAGAGCTCGCCAACATCTCCTCCAGTTCGAGTTGCGTAACCACGTGACTCGATTGACCATACAGATATTGTTTGGGCCCATACGGCCTCCCCCCCGTGGCCACCACAATAACTCCGTGCTGTAAGGTCTCGGTCCCTTTCTCGGTTTGAAGCGTGGTGGCATAGTTGCCAACGTAGCCTGAGATTTCCTTTATATGGGCATTAGTATAAACCGTCACCCGTTCATGGGACATGACTTCCTCTATGAGACCCTTCAGGAATAGACGGGGATCATCACCGCTGAGCATGAACCTGACGTCCCTGAGATTGCCTCCCAGCCCTGATGATCTTTCCACCAAAAAGCAGTCGAATCCTTGCCGGGCTATGCTCAGGGCGGACGTAATCCCTGAGAGACCCCCTCCAATGACCAGGGCCTTTGGGGTGACTGCGATCCTCTGTTCCGGTAAGGAGCGTAACAAGCGGGCCTTGGCCACGGCCATTCTGACCTGGTCTTTGGCCTTTTGTGTTGCCTCTTCAGGGAGATGGGAATGGACCCATGAGCAATGATCCCTGATATTGGCCATCTCAAACAGGGACCTGTTCAGGCCGGCATTCTTCAGGGTTTCCTGAAACAGGTGCTCATGGGTGCGTGGCGTACACGCGGCCACCACCACTCGATTCAGGCGGTTCTCTTTGATCTTAGTTGTAATGAGTTCCTGGGTGTTCTGGGCACAGCTATAAAGATTCGTATCTGTAAAGACCACATTTTTCAGAGTTGCAGCATAATCCGCCACGTCCGGGACATCAACAACGCCGCCGATATTGCTGCCGCAAGAGCAGACAAACACGCCGATACGGGCCGATTCCCTTATCTCTATTTCATCTGGATAGACCTTCACCTCAACTTTCGTATTTCGCGCCTGAGAGAGGGCCTCGGCGGCTAGGGCGGCCGCACCGCTCGCATCGGTAACGCTCTCCGGCACATCCTTGGGGCCCTGAAAGGCGCCCGCTACAAAGACGCCGGGGCGGGAGGTCTCAAGCGGCGAAAAACCCTGGGTCCTGCAAAAATCATATTGGTTCAGCTCGATACCGGCGGCCTTTGATAAAGGACACGCATCTTCAGGGGATTCAAGCCCTTCAGGGAGCACCACCATATCAAACACCTCCCTGCAATGCTCCCCCTCCTCTTTCACGTATTTCAGTTCAAGGCCTTTACCCCTGGGCCGAATACTTCCAAATCGGCTTCTCACAAAGCGGATGCCCTCCTCTTTGGCTCGCATCCTGGCATTATCGAATTCCTTCCCATGGGTACGCATGTCCATATGGAAAATAACTATATCCAGATCGGGGTTGTGGTCCTTGGCCACTAAGGCCTCTTTGATTGCATACATACAGCATACGGACGAACAATAACCGTTGCCGCTTGACAGGTCTCTGCTGCCGATGCATTGAAGAAAGGCGATCCTTTCAGGGTGTTCCCTGTCTGATGGTCTGATAATCTCGCCCATGAAAGGCCCAGAGGCCGATGTCAAACGCTCAAATTCCAAACCGGTTACCACATCACGGAATCTCCCATAACCATATCTTGCCAGTACATCTCTTCGGATATGGCCAAACCCAGGAGACAGGATCACCGCACCCACATGAAGATCCGTATGCTGGGGTTGTTGACCAAAGTCAATGGCCTTGGCGAGGCAGACCCTCTCGCATTGTTTGCATTCTTTTTTTGTCAGGAATAGACAGGCATTCTCATCTATATGAAAGGCGGCGGGAATGGCCTGCTGGTAATCAATGTGCACCGCCTTGGTGCAGGAAAGCCCTTCATTGTAAGGGTCTTTGACAGGCATCGGGCAGTAACCCGTGCACGTGCCGCAGGCAGTGCACAGTCCTTCATCCACATAACGGGGCAGACGTCGGACCCTTGCAGTGAAATTGCCGACTTCACCCTCAATCGACAATAATTCTGCCTTGGTAATGATCTCAATGTTTGGAGACCGACCGGCCTCTACCAGTTTGGGTGCCAGGATTCAGATGGCGCAATCATTGGTCGGAAACGTCTTGTCCAACTGCGCCATCACACCTCCTATAGAGGTATGTTTATCTAACAGATAGACATAGTAGCCCAATTCAGCCAGGTCCAGCGAGGCCTGTATACCGGCAATCCCCCCTCCGACAACCAGCACGGCTCCGATGAGATCCCCTTTGCTCTTGATTCGATTCATACGAATATGGCTCCGGGACTGAAAACTCCGCAACACTTTAGCGTTTTGAAAGAAAGGCAGGCGACCGCGAGGGTCTTTTTTCCAAAGGACGTAAAGGATTGCATCACTCCATAGAACGGCAGTGAGGTCTTGAACCTCGTTACGGAACAGCCCCA
>CAYVMN010000126.1:0-14024 GCA_964452575.1 uncultured Desulfobacteraceae bacterium
CCTTCGTCGCCCCATTGTGTTCCTACCACTACGGTGTTGGACATGATTTCTCTCCATCTGCCGGTTATTGACAGATCTCCCTAAGAGGGTTGCCTATTTAGCAATTACTGTTAGCCCAAAGCAGGGATCGTGTCAATGGATTTGATTGGTTGGCTCTGGGAGTGGGCATGGGTCTCTATGGGTCCAATCAACCCCCCCAAAAAACTGAAAGGGAGTCCTGTAAATTCCTTTATAAGGGTCCTTGTGTCCTAATTTCATATCAAGGAGGCAATTGGTGATGTGCTAGAGTTTGTTTGGCAGGCTCCAAGGAAGAGAGAAATAAATGATACCCCCTTAAGAAATTTGACCCTGTCTTCAAATTTCCTGGTGAACATGAAATTTTTATCTTGACATGCTTAGTCCAGGGAATATAATTCGCCCCTTCTGAATGAATAACAGGGCTTTTTCGGCCAATTTGAGGAAAGGGTTGTGGCACTCTGGCGGGTTCCCCTTGACGTTGAAGAGATCCAGATATCACGTGGTGTGGTCCACATCCTTGAAGACCGCTGCAAGGGATGCGGGTTCTGTATCGAGTTTTGTCCAAAGGAAGTGCTTGAATTTTCTACCACATTCAACCAAAAGGGGTATCATCCTCCGAGCGTGAAAGGTCCGGATGAGTGTGTAAATTGTCATTATTGCGAAATCATCTGCCCCGAATTTGCCATCTATTCTGTGGAGGTCGCCCCGGATTAGATTCCAGCAAATTGACGTGTGGTTTGTCCGGATAGTCCCCTATGAAAGGGATTGGGATATACCGTATCTGAGGAGAAAGGCATGAGTCAGGCGGTCCTGACAGGTGAGCATTTTATGACAGGGGATGTGGCATGTGCCGAAGGCGCCCTCGCGGCCGGCTGTCGCTTTTTCGGCGGATACCCCATCACACCTGCCACCGAAATAGCCGAGCATATGTCCGCACGCCTGCCTGAGGTAGGCGGGACATTTATCCAGATGGAGGACGAGATTGCCGCCATGGCCTCTGTCATCGGCGCCTCATGTGCCGGCGTAAAGAGCATGACGGCTACCTCGGGCCCTGGTTTCAGCCTGATGATGGAAAACATCGGGCTTGCGATCTGTACCGAAACCCCTTGCGTTGTGGTTGATGTTCAGCGGGCCGGCCCATCCACCGGGCTGCCAACCCAAGGGGCCCAAGGCGATGTGCTCCAGGCAAGGTGGGGCTCCCATGGCCACTATGAAATAATTGCACTGGCTCCCTCATCTCCTGAGGAGACCTTTTACCAGACCGTCAGGGCCTTCAATCTGAGTGAGACCTACAGGCTGCCGGTTCTCATAATGACCGACGAAATGGTAGGTCATCTGAGCGAGAGGGTCGTCGTACCGGAGGCAAAGGCCATCAAGACCGTTTCAAGGCCGAGAGCAAAAGGGAGGAAGGACCGGTTCAAGCCCTTTAAACCGGGTCCAAACGGGGTAGCGCCCATGGCCATTGCAGGAGAGGGGTACAACATCCATGTGACCGGCCTGACCCATGATGAAAGGGGCTATCCAGTCATGACGGTAGAGGCCCAGGACGAGATGATGGCCCGCCTGGTGGGGAAGATTCGTAGAAACCTGGATGATATTATCTCCACCGAGGGCTACGCCCTTGAAGGTGCGGAGATCGTCGTCGTCTCCTACGGTGTATCTGCAAGGACCGGCCTGGCCGCGGTAGAGGAGGCCCGGGAGGAAGGTATCAAGGCGTGGCTGCTGAAACTGAATACCATCTGGCCTTTTCCGGAGGAGCAGATCCGAAGATTGTCAGAGAGGGTAAAGGGTTTTGTGACCGTAGAGATCAACTTGGGGCAGATCCATCTGGAGGTGGAAAGGTGTGCAGGGGGTAAGGTCCCCGCCGTTCTGGTGGGACACCCAGGGGGAACTATCATTCCCCCGGAGCGGGTTGTCGAGGTCCTGAAGAAGGGTTTCTAGGGAGGTGGACGGAATGACAATGAACCAGCCCAGGAAACGAGGCGGTCATCCCTTGGATGGCCTCTTGAGGACAGATCGCATTCCGCACATCTGGTGCCCTGGGTGTGGGATTGGGACGGCATTCTCTTCGTGCCTCATCGCCATTAGAGAGAGCGGCATGGATATAAGAAAGACGGTCATGGTTTCCGGTATAGGATGCTCTGGCCGTGGTGCAGGGTATGCCAATATGGACTCATACCACACGACCCATGGGAGGGCAATCCCGTTTGCAACCGGCATGAAACTCGCCAACCCGGGGCTCAACGTCGTGGTGTTCAGTGGCGACGGAGACCTCTTTGCCATAGGGGGAAACCATTTCATCCACGCAGCCAGGAGGAATGTGGACCTCACCATCGTCTGCGTCAATAATTTCAACTACGGCATGACGGGCGGTCAGGTGGCGGCCACCACGCCCTATGGGGCAAGGACCACTACAACACCTGTGGGTAATCCCGAGCCCCCATTCAACCTCCCCTTGTTGGCCTATGCCTCGGGGGCCACCTATGTGGCCAGATGGACCATTCTCCATACCCGCGACCTTACGGACTCCATTCAGGAGGCACTGCTGCGGCGAGGTTTTTCATTCGTAGAGGTTCTGGCCCCCTGTCCCATAAACTACGGGCGCCGCAACAAGGAAAAGGCCCTTGATACCCTGAGGATCTATCAAGAACATACCATTATCAAGAACGAGGCCCACCCTTCGGAACTTGGTATTGACATTGAGAGAGGCATCATCCTGGGAAAGTTTGTTGACACGGAACGTCCCACCTGTTCAGAGATGTATGATGATACATGTCGGCCTAAGGAACTGGAGGAAAGGGCTGCATAGTCACCTCTGGTGACAAGGAAAGGACCTTGGGGCTATCCAGTATCAGGCATCAAGCCCCATGTAAGTTACAGGAACTTGAGCCAGGCCCCTGCACTATAAGACGGCCGGGAAATAGGAAGAGTGTAAGACCATGAATAAGTGGCAGAGGCAAGAGATCACAATCACCGGGTTCGGCGGCCAGGGTATTGTGCTGGCGGGCCGCATCCTTGGCAAGGCCGCAGCCCTGGGGGACCACAAACAGAGCACCCTTGTCCAGTCTTATGGACCTGAGGCCCGGGGCGGGGCATGTAGTGCCCAGTTGATCATATCCAACGGGCCTATCCACTACCCCTATGTCAGAGATCTCGATATCCTGGTCTCTATGTCCCAGGCCGGCTATGACAAGTTCATCGGCGAATTGAAAAAGGGGGGGACCCTCCTCATTGACCAGGATCTGGTCCAACCCCGCGGCCTTGGGATCGAGGGGGATTACTTCTCCATCCCCTCCACGCGGATGGCCGAGGAACTGGGAAGGAAGATGATGGCCAATATTATTATGCTCGGTTTTTTTACTGTGGTTACCGGGGCTGTTTCTGTGGGGGCTGCGCTCAATTCCGTGTTGGCCTCGGTTCCAAAGGGAACAGAGGAGCTGAACGGGAGGGCCTTTAATAAGGGGTGTGACTATGGCACAGCCCTGCTCAAGGGCCGAGAAAAAAAGGCCAGGGGAAGGGCAGGTGCCTGGATATGAGGCGCCCAAAGGATCGCCTCCATAGGGTCATTGTGATCGGGGCAAATCCGGCCGGTATTGCCGCTACCAATAAACTGGGTGAACTGCGCATCCCGGTCACGCTCATAGATAGTGACCCGGACCTGAACCAAAAACTCTCCAAGGAAGAATGGAGGCTGCCGTCAGGTTTGCCCCTTAATTTTGCCCATAGGTCCGGGCTGCTCAGGATCTTCAGAAATCCAGCGATCCGTTGCCTCTTACCAGCAGAGGTAACCTCCCTCAAACACAATCCCCAGGGGTTCCGGGCTCAAGTAAGGCGACTGCAGACATTCGTAGATCCGGATCGGTGTACCTTATGTGGGAGATGCGTCGAGATCTGTCCGGTCTCCACCCCCAACGGCATGAGGCCCATAGGGTTTAACGGCAGGAACAGCGTGCCGGGTGGACCTGTGATCAATAAGAGGCGACAGCCCCCTTGCCAGGCCAAGTGCCCCCTGGGGGTTAATGCCCAGGCCTACATCGCCCTGGCAAAGGGCCGGAAATACAAGGAGGCCCTGGAGGTAGTCAGGCGAGACAACATCCTGCCAGGGATCTGCGGAAGGGTATGCACACACCCCTGCGAGGAAGGGTGCAGGCGGAGTGACCTGGACGAGGCGGTAGCAATAAGGGATATCAAGAGATTCCTGGCCGATTATGAGATAGCCAACCCCCAGGAAATGAAGCCCCCTGAAACCCGGGTAAGTGAAGAGAGGATTGCAATTATCGGTTCCGGGCCTGCCGGGCTGGCTGCTGCGGCTGACCTGGTCCGTCTCGGCTATGGGGTGACGATCTTTGAGAAGGAGGCCATGCCCGGCGGATTGCTCCGTTACGGGATAGGGCCTCATCGGCTTCCGAGGGATATCCTTGATCATGAACTGGGGTATATCCGGGGCCTGGGAGTCCAATTCATCCCCTCCCATCCAATCGAGATACCCAAGGGCCTTCAAAAACTCACTGACGACTTTGACGCCGTCATAATAACAATCGGGTCTTGGGTTGATAGAAGACTGGGTGTGCCTGGAGAGGACCTGGAGGGAGTAGATGGATGCCTTTCTGTGCTGAGCCGGATCTATCGGGGCGATCCTGGAGGGCTTAACGCGGGGGCGAGGCAAAGGGCCGAGACCAAGAGTGTAGCTGTGATAGGTGACGGTAATGCCGCCTTTGACTCGGCACGCGCCCTGAGGCGTCTGGGGGAAGATGTCACCATACTGTCCTGGTTCCCACAGGAACTGATTCCGGCCGAGCAGGGGGAGATCAGAAGGGCCTTGGAGGAAGGCGTCATAGTCAGGGATAGCATACAGGTAGTTGGATTTTCCGGTGAAAACGGAAGAGTCGACCTCCTTCATTGCAGACCCACCAGGCCTGGCGAACCGGATGAGAAAGGTATCCCTTGGCCGGTTATCGTCCCAGGCAGCGAGACGGTTCAGCTCAAATTTGACCGGGTCATAGTGGCCATAGGTCAGGTCGGTCCGTTAGGGCAAGGTCCGGAAAGGGAGAAAAGGCACCACCAGCAATCCCTCTCTATTACCGGGGGGGGCTTTGTGAAAGTGGACGAGTCATTTGCCACAAGTATCCAAGGGGTCTTTGCGGCAGGAGATGCCGCTACCGGTCCTAGCTCGGTAGTAGAGGCAATGGCCAGTGGCCGTGCCGCTGCCAGATCAGTTCACAGCTACCTTAGTGGTGAAGAGCCCATTACAAAAAGGACATCTAGGCCTGAAGAAAAGGATTTTATAGAGATCCCACCAGATATTCCGTCTCTGGCTAGACCCACCATGCCTGAAAGGCAGCCCGGGGCAAGAAAAGACAATTTTTTGGAAGTCGCATTAGGCCTGAGCGAAACCCAGGTCCTTTCAGAGGCCGAACGGTGTCTCCAATGCGGGGTCTGCTCTGAATGCCTGATCTGCATTGAGGTCTGTAAGGCCGTTGGGGCCATAGATCACCAAAAAGAAGTGGAAGAAGGCGTCGAGCATGCCGGAGTCGTGATAATCGCTGATCCTGAGGCGGCACCTCCAGTGAAAGGGGAGGATGTGATCAGGGCCTACGGGCCAAAGGCTGCCAAGCCAGGCGTCCACGCAATGATCACACGGGGTTTTGCTGCCGCTTCCAAGGCCATGATCTTACTGGAGGGTACCTCACAGAGGCCGAGAGGTCGAGGGGTCTCCTTCCTGGCGCCCGACCGAGAGCTCTCCCCTGAGATACGCGCAGGGATATTTGTATGCCGGTGTAACGATTCCCTAGGCTGGATTGATAAGATGGATCAATATGTGGATCGCCTGAGAGAGAAACCGGAAATCGTACACGCCGAGGTCATGCCGTCGGCCTGTGTGGCAGAGGGCCTTTCAGGCATATTGAGGGCGGTTCGAGAAAAGGGTATTACGCGCGTGGTTCTTGCCTCCTGTGTCTGTTGCCCCCTTGATTTTGTGTGCAGTGCATGTACAGATCAGCGCACCCGCCTGAAGGATGCCCTGTTCAGAGGAACAGGCGTGAGCCGTTCCATGGTGGAGACATGCAACTTGAGGGGAGAGGCACTCCCATTCCTCAGGATGGATGAATCTCTTGCAATGGACCGTTTTGCCGGCCTGATTGAAAGGTCAATTTACAGGGCCAAGAGGCTGAGGCCCCTTCCGGCACCTGCCAGAAACTACAATTTCACCACTGCCGTGATCGGAGACTCTGAAGCGGCCTTGAATAGCGCGAGGACCCTCGCAGATGCAGGGCTTGAGGTATTCATGTTTGGGACCCCTGATAGACCGCTCTCGGTCAGGCTGACCCATCCCAACATCCATTACTTCGAAGGCTCTGAGGTCAGGGGGCTGAGTGGGACCCTGGGCGGCTTTCAGGTCTTTATGGAATCCGGGGGATTTTCTCAGGTCCTGCAGGTTGGGGCAGTCATCCTGGGAGAAGAGTCAAGGCATCTTATTCAATATCTCCCCCAGGATGGCCTCCCCAGTCGCAAGGTAGCCTCCTCAATGCAGAGACGTGGGGTCTCTGGTATACCCTTTCTCTATCCAGGGGCAACCTCGATTGCGGGGCTCTTCTTGGCAAATCCTCCGGACATACCTGTCTCCGAGACCAAGAAGGGGGCTGCGGCCGCTGTCATGGCAGCATCAATCATGCCCCGAGGCCCCAGACAGAGCAAGGGATATACGGTCGTGGTGGATGAAACCAGATGCCGGGGCTGCGGCCGCTGTACAGAGGCATGTCCCTATCAGGCCATTACCTTCATAAGGAATCCTGCCGGCGGATGGTCTGCTGCGGTGGATGAGGCCTTGTGTAAGGGATGCGGTAACTGCATTTCTGTCTGCCCGTCAAACGCAGCAGATAGCCCCTATCGAAACCAGGCCTATCTTGAGAAGATGCTGGAAGATCTGTGGGTATGGGAAGGGGGCTCAAAGGTCTCATGAAAGACGGACATAGAGATACTGCGGATCTTTTTATTATCCTCTTTTTATGCAACTGGGGACCTCATGCTGCCTTCCAGACCCTTCAGGATAATGCAGCCCAAATTCCAACAGAGATCAAGATGGTGCGGATCCCCTGCTCGGGGAGGATAAGCAAGGCCCTCCTCTTTAAGCCCTTTGAAATGGGGGCCGATGGGGTTGTCTTGGCAGGGTGCGAGACAGGTGCCTGTCGCTATGGGACCGGGACCCCCACGGCCCAGAGAAACGCAGAACATGCACGAGCGATCCTCCACCTGCTGGGTCTGGGGGAAGATCGCCTTCAGTTAAAGACCTTCATGCCCGAGGATTCGGAAGGGCTGCTGCGGTTCCTGACGGATTTTTGCAATAAGATAAGGACAATCGGGAAGAGCCCAGTTACCCCCAGTCCAGAGGCGGAGCCCCCATCCGAGGCCCTCGATTTGACCAAGAAGGTTGTGGCGGCCCACGACATCTACGCCTGCCAGGATTGCGGAAAATGCTCCTCAGCCTGTCCTTTGACCCTGGTAGGGAAACCCTTTTCACCCAGGGCAATTGCCAGTAACATCATTTCAGGCAACACGGATTCTCCTGCTGTGGAGAAGGATGTCTGGTCCTGCCTTGCCTGCGGGCTCTGTTATGATCGGTGCCCTTCTGCCGTAAACTTCCCGGAGTTTATTAAGGACATGCGTTGTCTCCTCAAGAAGGGTGGTTCCAGGAATTACCTGGCCCACGGAGGCTTTTTCCAGTCCCTCATGAGGACCATGACATCCACGGCCCTAAAGGTGAGGCATTGGGACTGGCTCCCGGATGATATCCAGGTGGACCGGCAGAGCAAGACCCTCTTCTTCGGCGGTTGTGCACCCTATTTTGACATCTTCTTCAAGGGTTTTCTGGGCATCCAGACGTGCGATATCTTGGTGGATAGTCTGAGACTCCTCAACTTCTTCGACATCTCCCCTTCCTTGCTTGAAGGTGAACGATGCTGCGGGCATGATCTCTTGTGGAGTGGAGACAAGGAGAACTTCCTGAAGCTGGCAAGGCTAAACGTAGATGCCATGAATGGGCTCGGAATTGAGGAGCTCATAACAGCATGTCCAGAATGCTACCGGGCATTTGCCCATGACTATCCTGAGCAGGGAGTGAAGGCGAATTTTAAGACAAGGCATATCTTTGACCTATTGGAAGAGGAGATAGGAAAGGGCGCGGTCGGATTTAAGAAATTTGACCGCAGGCTGACGTTTCAAGATCCATGCAGGCTGAGTCGTCTTGAGAACCGGCCGGAGCTCCCCAGGAGATTGATAAGCAGACTGAACCCGACTGAGTTCCACGAAATGCAGGATCGTGCCGGAGGGGCCATTTGTTGCGGCAACAGTGCCTGGGCCGGGTGTGATTCATACAGCAAGGCACTCCAGGTGAAACGGCTCCGCCAGGCCCACAGTACCGGGAGCGACCTCCTGGTCACGGCCTGCCCTAAATGCCAGATTCATCTGCGGTGCGCCATGGAGGATCCCTTCATCGGCGAAGAGCTCAATATGGATATGATGGATCTCACAGGTGTCCTGGCCAAGACCATTAATTGGGAGTAAGTGAGACTGCGGAGAGAGGAGAAAATGAACCAAGAGGCCTTAGCGACAGTACCAGAAGGGTTGCGGGAAAGGCCCAGGGTAGGGGTCTATGTCTGCCACTGCGGATTAAATATTGCCCAGACAGTGGACTGCCAAGAGGTGGCTGAATCGGCTGCCCAATTGGATGGTGTGATCGTCTCGACACACGTGGGTTATGCCTGTTCCGAACCGGGCCAGCAGCAAATCAAGGATGATATCCTAGAACATGGCCTTGATCGGATAGTGATTGCCTCCTGTTCACCAAGGCTCCATGAACCCACCTTCCGGCAGATGCTCAAGGAGGTCGGTCTCAACCCCTATTTGCTAGAGATGGCAAACCTTCGTGAACAGTGCAGCTGGGTCCACATGGACGCGCCCGAGGCCGCAACAGCCAAGGCCGCAGATCTTGTCAAGATGGCCGTCTCCAGAGTACGTCATCTCAGGCCTCTTTATGAAGAGGTTCTCCCCCTCACAAAGCGGAGCCTGATCATTGGAGGCGGTGTTGCGGGGATTCAGGCGGCCTTGGATCTGGCCGATAATGGCTTTGATGTCGTCCTGGTGGAGAAGAAGCCCTCTGTCGGTGGCACAATGGCACAGCTTGATAAGACCTTTCCTACCATGGACTGTTCCATCTGAATACTCGGTCCGAAGATGACGGATGTCGGTCGACATCCCAGGATCAAGCTCCTCACAATGAGCGAAGTGGTAGGTGTCAAGGGCTACGTGGGTAACTTCCAGGTGAAGATCCTAAAGAAGGCCCGTTATGTGGATGAAAAGGAGTGTACCGCCTGCGGGGAATGCACCAAGGTCTGCCCTGTGGTCCGGCCCGACGAATTCAATCTCGGACTGTCATCCCGGAGGGCGATCTATAGCCCCTTCCCACAGGCAGTACCCTCTGCCTATGTAATAAATATTAATGAGTGCCTTGGCCACAACCCGGTGGTTTGTGCAAAGTGTGTCGATGCATGTGATAAGAGGTGCATAGATTTTCGCATGTCCGATGAGGAGATCCTGGAGGAGGTAGGGTCAATCATCGTGGCCACCGGACTGGAGGTCTATGACCCAACAGAGCTTGATGAGTATGGATATACGAGGTTTGAAAATGTCCTGACAAGCCTTGAATTCGAACGTCTTATGAATGCGGGAGGGCCGACCCAGGGAGGGCTGATCCGTCCCACTGACCGGAAGAGGCCTCGATCCATCGGCTTTATCCAGTGCGTCGGGTCCCGTTCAGCCAGGAAGGGAAGCAACTACTGCTCCAATGTCTGCTGTATGAATACGGTAAAGAGCACCCTGACCTTGAAGGAACATTACCCGGATATGGAGATCATGGTCTTTTACATCGATATCCGGGCCTTCGGCAAGGGCTTTGAAGATCTCTACAGGAGAAGCCGGAGGTTGGGGGTTCAATACCTGAGAGGACTGCCGGGATCAGTTGAGGGAACCCCTGAAGGGACGCTCGCTGTGGCCGTAGAAAATACGGTTACAGGGAAGGTTCAGGTCTTTGACCTGGATATGCTGGTTCTGGCAGTGGGGATCAAGCCGGCCTCAAGCACCCAGAGGCTCCAGGAGATGCTGGGGCTTCAACTGAGCCCTGACGGGTTTTTCCTTGAAGCACATCCCAAACTAATGCCAGTGGATGCAGCAACGAGGGGACTATTTTATGCCGGATGCGCCGAGGGGCCAAAGGATATCAAGGAGAGTGTCACTCAGGCATCGGCCGCAGCAGCACGTGCCATCCGGTTAATGCATGAAGGCAAGATCACCTCTGAGCCCATCACTTCCGAGGTGATCTCAGAGCACTGCAAGTCATGTGGGAGGTGTGCGGAGGTCTGTCCCTATAATGCAATTACCGTGGATGTGAAGAAAAAGATCCCGGCCGTGGTTAACGCGGCCGCATGTGCCGGGTGCGGCACCTGTGCCGCAGAGTGCCCCTTTGGTGCAATTACCATGAACCACTTCACGGATACCCAGATCCTTGTGCAGGTAGATGCACTCCTTGAGAGCGATCCGCAGGAAAAGATCCTGGCCTTTGCCTGCAACTGGTGTTCGTACGCCGGGGCCGACTACGCCGGGGTATCCCGGCTCCAATATCCCCCAAATGTACGGCTCATCCGGACAATGTGCTCCGGCCGGGTTGATGAAAGGTTCATCTGGCATGCATTCCTGAAGGGAGCGCCAGTGGTGCTGGTAAGTGGATGCCACATCGGGGACTGTCATTACATTGATGCGAACCACTGGACCGAGAAACGGGTGAAAAGGGTGCACAAAAAGATGTCCAAGCTTGGTATCCGTCCTGAAAGACTTCAGCTGGAGTGGATCAGTGCGGCAGAAGGCCTCAGGTTTTCAGAGGTCATGCAACGTATGGAGACCTTGAGGCAAGGGGTAACCAAAGACGAGATCCTGGAGACCATAGAAGCCCTCAAGAAGGGGTAGTATCAGCTTTAACACCTCTTATTTTGGTGAGAGATCCGGGATGGCCTACCATATCGCAAGGCAAGAATCTTGGAACAAAAACTCTGAGGTCTTGATAAAGGGGGGGCGCGATGGATTTTAAAAGGATGTTTCAACCCAAGACCATGGCAATCATCGGGGTTTCCATGAAAAACGATCGCCATCCCGCCAATGTGATCTATAACAAGAATCACTTACGTTATCCGCTCAGGGTCTTTCCGGTAAATCCCGGCGGCGGGACCTTCCAGGGAGAAAGTGTATATTCCCGGATATCAGAGATCCCTGAAAGAGTGGATCTGGCAGTAATTGCGGTGCGATCTGAAAATGTCCCGGATGTGTTAGAAGAATGTATCCGGGCCGAGGTCGGCGGCGCGGCCGTTATCTCAGGGGGGTTTGCCGAAAGCGGCCGGGGAGACCTTCAGGATCGCATGGTGGCCATGGGTAGAGAGGCGAGGTTCCCCTTTATCGGCCCCAACTGCCTCGGGATCTTTTCGCCTGCCCATGTAGACACATTTTTTCTGCCAAGCGAGAGACTGGTGCAACCTAGTAGTGGCAATGTCGCAATAGTGAGCCAGAGTGGAGGCATCCTGGTGGACCAGATGATCAACTTCGCGGATGAGGGGATCGGCCTGTCAATCGGGATCAGCATCGGGAATAAGGCCCTCATAAAGGAAGTAGACCTTTTGGGTTATCTTGCCAATGATGCCAGTACAGAGGTCATCGCCTTCTACGTGGAGGGCTTTGGAAAAGATGAGGGGAGGGATTTTGTTTTGGCGGCCCATCAGTGTCCCAAGCCGGTCATTGTTTTGAAATCGGGCAAGAGCCCCGGAGGGGTTCGGGCCGTTTCCAGCCACACCGCCTCTCTGGCTGGTGACCATGAGGTCTTTTCTCAGGTCCTTTCCCAATACGGGATTGTGGAGGCCAGGAGTACCTTTGAGCTGGTCTCCTTCTGCGAGGCCCTTGGCTGTTATAAGGGATCAATCGACGGCAGGATAGGGATAATAACTGGCAGCGGCGGCCACGGGGCCCTGGCGGTCGATTGCTGTTATCAGCATGGGCTTTCGGTACCAACCATTCACGAGGACTTGCAGGAGGAGTTAAGAGGTGCACTATCCCGAAGCGTCCAGCCCATTGCCTCGTTGGGGAATCCCGTTGACCTTACGGGCAGTTCAGTAGATGACGATTTTGTTGCGGCTGCCGAACACCTGAGCAGGTCACCGGAGATAGACTGCGTGATGGTTCTGCTCCTGCCCTATATTCCGGGGATTACCTCGGACCTCGGGGCAAGGTTGAGCCAGGTCCACCGAAGGGAAGGTAAACCCCTCGTGGCCTATGTACCCCATGTGGACAAGTATAGTATGATAATCGAGGGCTTCGAATTAAACCGCGTGCCTGTCTCGCCCGCCATTGAAGGGGCGGTGCTTATGGCCGAGGCCATGAGGAGGCGCAAACCATTCTGACGCAAGAGATGAAGGAAATCCGGTGATATTTGAGAAGGCCATAAGGAATATACTGGTGATCTCATTCATGAGCCTTTATTTTTCATGCGGCCGACACGATATCCTGGATGAACCAAGAGAGGGATATACTAGCTTAGATTCAAAAGGGGTTTTTGCCTGGGCCCTGACTAGCGACAGGGTAAAGGATATGAACAGGTCTCCAAGATGAAATACTACGTCTATTTTGATGTCTATGGGCATCCCACTGGCGTGATAGATGAAGAGGAATTGGCCGAGAAATACAAAGGTGATCCTTCTGAGTTTCTAAAGGCAATGTCTCAACCGGCACACGAAACCGGGATCGAATTCAGTAGGGGTCATTTAAGCATACTCAGATTTGATCACAGAGGCGAGCTGGATGATTACCTTGACAGCCTTGGTGATGAGATAGAGGGGTTTTATGGAGGTGAGGCACAATCCAGGCCGTATAATTTTTGAACGGGAATAAAGGGACATTTCATTATCTTTCCAAATAGATAATGTCGCGCTCCAGCCACCAAGCGAACGGTCCCAGGGGCATCTAACTCGCGCTTGACATGGCATTTTGGATCAACCTCGTTCCAGAAATCTTTTTCAATAACATACCTAATGTCAGTTTATAAGTCAAGCTCACCAACAACGTCCCTCTATTCCCACGACATTGGACGAAGTCAACACCGCATTACCGCGACGCGCAAGCGTCGCGGTAACGTTCGGCATAAGGCGCGGCGGCTTTTTGCCGTCGCCCTTAATGCCGTTGTTCGGGAGTCCAATGGGCTACTTGTATGCTTTGAGTTGTTGACCAAGTAAGGCAGTACTGTTAATCCAGCCTGTTCCAATCTGTTTTTTTCTTTGGTTAAATGCGCTTACCCTATACCAGGGGTTACCTTTTTTGTCGAACGTGTCAAGCACTTTAAAGCCCCCACCCTGGGGAATTTGTTTCATCTTTTGCAGTGCTACCATGGGATCAGCCGGACTGTGTGATGGCATTAGAGGCGTTTGTTTTGTAACGATATATGTTTGACCGACTTCCAACTCTAATGGATTCAGACTTGGAAAAGGGGATTTGCCCAATGGTGCTGAATCCAACGGATAGTCTATCTCGATCTCATCCTCAACGACACGGAGACCAGTTGCCCGTACCGCCTTGCCAATAAGCTTTGAATTCCGTTTTCCGAACCGAGGATCTGGTTGGTTAATAGGAACTACCATGCGCACTGTGATCTTTTCGCTGATGGAGGCAACGTCAAACCCAAGTCCGAGTCTGGACATCTTTTCTTGCTTTTCTCTAAGTGCAGTCTTCCATTTCTCACTGTCAACGGTGATTCTATGTTTCGACTTCCATTTCCCGATAGTGCTCTTTGCTGAGAAATAGTCCACAGAGTACGTAGCTGTGTTCCCTTTTTCCAAATAAGACCGTGACACGCTTACCATAACAGCCGTACATACGTGATCGGATAAGGATAGTTTTTTTTCTATGTTGTCAACATGACAACC
>CAYVMN010000127.1:0-13992 GCA_964452575.1 uncultured Desulfobacteraceae bacterium
GGCGGAGAATCGAATTTCATGGTTGTATGTAGCAGCCTTACTCTGTATGTTCCATCGTTTATCTTCGGTCTTCTCCCATAATATCCCATTGAGCATCGCACGAGGCTTACAGATAATAACCCCTTCACTCTCATCTATTTTTTCGATGGTAAACCCCTCATCCTCTGTGACGTCGCTTATGGCATCCATGACAGCCCTTCTGGTCGTTCCGGTCTCAAACCTGATTCCTTCTGTGGTCACCCTCGTCTGCGGATATGTGGCGCAACCTAACGCAATCAAACAGATTAGTGACAGCATGCACTTTTTCATTTCATATCCTCTCCTTTGGTCTTGTATCGGGTTCTGCCAAGCCGCCCTTTTTAGGGGCGGCGATTGGCCTGAGCAAGGCTTTTTTATTCGGCAGCTATTTAGGATGCATAGTTTTTTCGCAGAGGGCCCTTACGGCCTTCATGTATTTGGATATGCCGCGCATGAAGATGTCGTTGTGATTGGCCCCTGGGATCTTAAGGAAGCTCTTGTCAGGGGCCGGGGACGCATCGTAGAGGGCCTCTCCGTCGGAAAAGGGGATGATGTGGTCATACTCTGCGTGTATGATCAGTGTTGGGCCCGTAAATGCCCTGATCTTGTCGATGTTCCGAAACCCCTGTTCCTCTTTGAAACCTAGGGCTAGCAGGTTTATTCCGAGGAGTTGAAGGAGGGGGCCGCCATAGGCGAAACCGCTTTCCACAATGAGTCCGTGGATCTCATTTCCATAATGGGAGACGAGTTCGAGTGCAGATGCGCTTCCCAAGGACCTGCCCATAAGTATGAACGGCCCGGAAAAACCCGCCTTTTTCAACCATTTTTTCGCATAATCGAAGATCACATGGCAGTCCCGCATCATGGCGGTGATGGTGGGTCTGCCTGTTGAGCGGCCATAGCCGCGATAATCCACCGGCAGGAAATTAATGCCCATCTGATTATACAGGGGTCCCATTTCATCGTAATCGGCTACAATCTCGCCATTTCCGTGAAAGAAGAGGATATTTGGGGCTGATTTCTCCTTCATGTGGAATCTGCCGCCGATTACCAAATCTTTTTCTATTGGAATCAATATATCCTGAGCACTGCCTCGAGTGCCTGAGCCTCCCCATTCAGGTCTGGGATGAAAGAGAAACATGAGGATTTCAGGCCGGTCCAGGGCCGAATAGTCGATCCTGGCTATATCAATCATCAGGTCTCCTCCGCATGACAGCAGCTAATAGGCGCCAGGGTTCGGGCCTCAGCTGACCGCTGATCCCTGTTCACGGTTACTGTAAGAATGATCGAATGAAATCTTCCACCTGGTTCTTTCCTTGGTATACGCCAAAATGGCCTTCACAGAGGATGTCGGCCTTCAGGGAGATGAGGAGTTCGAGGAATTGGGCATCGAGCTCATGCATAACCGTCTGGCACTGAGTCGCCTCCTTCAGCCCGGCGACCCCTCCGGTGTGATCATAATGGCAGTGGGTGATCAGGAGATACTGGATCTCCTCCGGGCTTACCCCACACGCCTTGATATTGCGCAAGACCTTTTTGACTGAACGGCCGGAGCCCGCATCCACCAAGGCGGAAGCCCCTGAAAAATTGACCAGGTAGATGGCTGCATCTTCAAAGGAAGTCAAGGTCCCTCCCCCGACCTGGTTTATCTCGTTTGTGATTTTCATACCCATGGCTCCCTAACGAACTGTGGCCACATGGTCTTTCCTGGACTGATGCAATATCGGAATGATGAAAGGGAAAATCATGAAAGGTCTTCAGAATCAGGGTGGACTGACGGCTCGGCCCCTTCAGCGTCTTTCTTGTGCTTCTTCTTGAGCTCCCCTTTCATGTAAATGACTGTCTTCTCAGTTGCCGGCTTTCGGTAGTCCCGCTTTTGATGAAGGCACTTCTGTGGGCAGCTCTCAACACAGACCCCGCAGTATACGCATGCGAATGGGTCGCACTGCCAGGTGGCCTCTTTGTTATCCACGTTGATACACTGGGAGGGGCACTTGCGGGCACAGGTCCTGCAGAAGATGCAGTTCTCGATTTCGTTGTAGAGCTCCCCCCTGGCGCGCCCAAAGCTCTCCCTCGTCTCCTTTGGGTAGAGCCTGGTGGAGCTCTTCCTGAAAAAATTCCGGAGTACGTTGGGCGTCATCCTAAACACGGCCCCTTCCCCCTTTCACCTTTCCGTACAACTGATGCAGGGATCGATGGATAGCGTAATCACCGGGACGTCGGCCAGTTCTATGCCAGGGAGCATAGTCAACAGGGCCGGGATATTGGCAAAGGTGGGGGTCCTGATCCGAAGCCTGTCCAAGTTTTTCTCGCCTTTTCCTTTTATATAGTAGAGCAGCTCACCCCGGGGCTGCTCCACCCTGCTAACCACCTCTCCCTCGGGTTTGCCTTTGACCTTCACATTGATTTCACCCTCGGGCAATTTCCCTATGGCCTCTCTCACAAGCCCAATGGCCTGATAGGTCTCGAAAAACCTCACCCTGTTTCTGGAATAGGCATCGCCGTCCTCGGCCACAACAGGCTCATAGGAGAGTTCGCCGTAGGCGGCATAACCGAGCTGACGCATGTCCTGAGCCACCCCGCTTCCGCGCAAGGTGGGGCCAACCGCACCCAATTCCAGGGCCTTATCCCTTGTCAAGACCCCTTTGCCCACGGTCCGCTTCCTGACTGTATAATCGTGGAGCAGGACCTTTTCCAGGTCTCTGACCTCCTTTTCCACCAAATCCAGTTCGGAGAGGATCCAGCGGGCCATTTCAGGATCCAGGTCCCGCCTTACGCCGCCGATTATATTGACCGAGGGGTTCACCCTGTTTCCGCCGGTGGCCTCATTGATATCCATGATCTTCTCCCGGACCCTCCAGCACTGCATAAAAAGGCTCTCAAACCCAAATGCATCGGCAAAGAGGCCTAGCCAAAGGAGATGGCTCTGGACGCGGTGGATTTCCCCCCAGATGACACGAAGAAACCTGGCCCTTGGCGGGACCTCAATACCCATCAATTCCTCGATCCCTTGACAATAGCACTGGGCATGTATGGTGGAGCAAATGCCGCAGACACGCTCGCAGATCTGGATCATCTGGTTAAAGTCCCGGATGTCGGCAAGCCTCTCAAGCCCCCGGTGGACGAATCCGAGGGCAGGTACGGCCTCCTTGACGATCTCATCCTCAAGGACGAGCTTCAGATGGAGCGGCTCGGGAAAGACCGGATGCTGCGGTCCGAAAGGTATGACGGTGCGACTCATTGATATGCCTTTTCTTCTTTACTCTCCTTCCCTTGAGAAACCGTTATCCTACAGTAGGGCGCGCCCTCGACCGCGTCTTCGAGATAGAGCGTTCGGTCATAGTCAAGGGCAAGGCCGTCGAAACGGATACCGAACTGGTCCTGGATTTCGTTTTCCACAAGGAAGGCGGCGAAAAAGACCAGCGAGATGCTCGGCACCTTCTTGGTCTTCTGGATGGTAAGCCGAAGGTGCCTTAAACGGAGGTCCTTGTCAAAGTGGTAAAGGATGTCCACGGTGTCAGGGTCAAGTTCCACGCATGACAGGGTAACAAGGCGGTAACCGCTCCTCTTCATACCCAGCGTCTCACTGACCAGGGTATCCGGAGTTATGGAAATTACTTCCTCTTTCACAGCTTGTCACCCCTTTTTTCGGCAAATTTTGCAAGGCCTGCGACCACGCCGTCGATAATGGCCTCGGGCTTTGGGGGGCAACCCGGGACATAGACGTCGACAGGGATGATCCTATCCACACCCCCTACCACGTTATAGGCCTCCCGGAAGACGCCTCCAGAGAGGCCGCAGGAGCCAAGTGCCACGACGGTCTTCGGGTCGGGCATCTGCTCGAACAGATTGGCCAGGACCTTCTTATTGCGGTGATTCACCGTGCCTGTCACCAACAGGAGATCTGCGTGTTTGGGGTTACCCACATTGATGATGCCAAAGCGCTCAATGTCATAGACAGGGGTCAGGCAGGCCAGGACCTCGATGTCGCACCCGTTGCAACTGCCGCAGTCAAAGTGGAGCAGCCACGGTGACTTGATACGGGATTTGGCGATGAATGCCTTCAGGGTGTCCACAGTCGCGCCCTATCGCCCATGAAGCCAGATGAGGTTTATAAAACTCATGGCAAGTCCCATGCTCCATATATAGCCTAGCATCCACCGCCAGGTCATGCGGGCCATGATGTTATCGATTAGAATTTCGAATAGATATGTGATCCCAACGAGGACTATTATCCCGATCCAGCTGGTGGCCCAGAAAAGTGAGCAAAGCCCTAGGATCAGGACCACCTCATACCAGTGGCCTATCTCCACCAAGGCCAGGTAGGGGCCAGAATATTCGGTCAGAAAACCCTTCACCACCTCCTGGTGGCCATGGTGAGAGGTGGAAAAGTCAAAGGGCGACTTGCGGAGTTTGATGGTCAGGGCGTAGCAGAGGACCATATATAGGAGGGGTAGGCTCTTGAGGAGTGGCCTGCCTTGGGCATAGATCTCAGATATCTTGAAGCTTCCCGTTACCAGGTAGATGCCCACAAATACCAGGACAATCAGGGGTTCATAGGTCAGGATCTGGATGAGTTCTCGATTGGCCCCCACCTGGCTGAAAGGGGATGTGGTGGAAAAGGCGCCGATGACCAGGAAGATGGCGCCCACCGCCTGCACAAACAAGATCAGGAGCAGATCGGACCTAAGGAAAAAGAGGACAACGGAAAGCATGGCCCCTGTGACATACACATAGGCACAAAATACCTGCCAGCTATTGACCACCAGCCGCTCTTTTCCGAAGAGCTTCATCACGTCGAAAAAGGGCTGCCAGACGGGCGGGCCGTAACGGGACTGTAACCAGGCGGTCAATCGCCTGTCTGAACCGGCGATCAGGCCTCCCAGCAGTGGGGCCACAACGACGCCAACAGATACCATGATCGCCCCCCTGATCACAGCGCCCCTCCTATCAGAAGTGCCAGGAGCATTACCCCGCAGATATTGAACCAGAGGTTAAGCCTCTGCTCACCGAAGATGGATTCGAAATAGTAGATCCTGGATGTAACGGCCACAGCCTTTTTCATGGGGCCTTCAAACGACTCCGGGTCTGTTGTCTGGAGGCCGCACATGTAAGGGCCTGAGACGTGGGCCTTTCGTGCCCTCTTGGCCGCGTAAACAGCATAAAGGAAGCCCAGGGCAAGGATCAGCATGATCGGGTAGAGAAGGAACGCCCCCGTGGGATTCTCGAAAATGCCGGCACGAACGGAAAAGGAAGGGGAGCTGAGGAAAGGAGCGACTAGCCTGGAATAGAGAAGCGGTGCGCAAATGCTCAGGACCACGGCCCCCCCTACGAGAGCCAGGAGGGGAATGCGTGTGAGCAGGCCCTGTCTCTCAGGCTCAACGTGATCGGCATAGGGGGCACTCAAGAGGACCCCGGCCCACCTGGACCAGTACATGACCATGAGGGCACTCCCCACCGCAAGCAGGACGATCACGAAGAGATGTCTGGATGCTGCCTCTACTGCCATCCATTTGCTGAGGAGTACCCCGAAGGGGGGGAGCATCATGGTTACTATGCCTACCATGGCAATAAGGGCTGTACGGGGCATCTTGGCGTAGAGTCCACGCATGACCTCAATGTCGCGGCTCCCAATGTGTTGCTCGATGTCTCCCACGCATAGAAAGAGGAGGCCCTTTGAGAATGCATGAAATATAATGAGCAAGATGGCCGCGGTGATGGCCTCAGGGGTACTGATGCCGGCGCAGGCAAAGATGAGGCCCAGATTGCCGATGGTTGAGTATGCCAGGAGCTTCTTGCCGTTGCTCTGGCTGACCGCCATGGCGGATGTGGCAAGGAAGGTGAAGGCCCCGCATGCGGCCAGGCACTGGCTCAGGAATGTCCCGGCGTAGCCAGGGGCAAACCGGAGCGCAATATATACACCGGCCTTGACCATGGTGCTAGAGTGGAGCAGGGCCGAAGTGGGGGTCGGGGCGACCATGGCCCCCAAGAGCCAGCTCTGGAAGGGGATCTGGGCGGCCTTGACCATCCCGGCGAAGCACAAGAGGGCCAGGGGAGTCAGCATGATCCCGCCCATGTGACCTGCCTGGATGAGTTTTTGGGCATCAACGGTGCCCTGGGTCCTATAGGCCCAGATCATGGCCGCGATGAAAGATGCCCCTGCAAGGCAGTTCATCCAGAGGGCCCGGACCGCATTCCTGATAGCGGTCTCGGTCTGGTCATGGCTTATGAGCATGAAAGAGCCGAGTGTCGTTACCTCGAAAAACATGTACATGAAGATTATGTGGTTAGAAAGCACAAGGCCGTTCATGGCCCCTATGATTACGATGAGGAAGGTGAAAAATCTGGGTTGCCTGGATTTTTTCAGCCCCTGATGTTCCTCGTGCGTCTTCATATAAGGGATTGCAAATACACAGATGAGTGAACCCACTATTGATATGATAAGGACCATAATCAGTGAGAGGTTATCGGCGACAAAGAATGGAAACGTCTTCGTATGATCGACCATAAAGTGTTCAAAAAAGTCGAGTGACAACAGCTGAAAGATGATCAGGATCTTGCTGAACAGGTGGTGGTGTTTGAATCCGTAGTACAACATGGTCAAGAGGAGGACATCGTCGCCCCATATGATCCACAAGTGGATAGGGATGCCCAGGAGTGGAGGGGGCGTATGGGAAAAGGGGCCTTTGATGAAAAGGAGGATTGAGGCGACGGCCAGCAGGCAGCCCATTAAGAGGATGATAATGGAACGGATATGTCCGATTCTTACAAGGTAGCAAAGGGCTGCGACAATGAACGGAGAAAGGATAAGGAGAAAAAGAAGGGTGTCCAGCATGATGATCCGGCTTCTCTAGCCCGATGGCGTACAAAAACGCTGCAGGCAGGTGTGCAGTGTCAAGGTGAACATGGAAACCAGGCCTTCTTGGAGACCGGCCTAACATATAGGACAAAGGCGACCTGGTGTCAAGTCTAGGGTGGCAGCACCAAGCGAGGGTCAAAAAAGCAAGATAAAGAAAAGGCAGAACCCCTAGGAGGCCCTGCCTTGGACAGGGGGTTGAGATGAAAGGGGAGGCAAAAGTTGGCTTCCCGAGATGCCGTTATTCCCTTTGCAACTGATCTTTCCTCCAAATGTTTAAAGATACCAAAAAGAGAAGATGCACGCACATCCGAGAAGCCGATAAGTGCCATCATCAACTGCTCTTGTCGTTTTTTGAGTTGGACGGCACTTAAGGCATTAACTACGGCTTGACCTTATTGCAAAGATCAAGAAATACTTAGTTTTTTGATGCAAAATCCTTGCCATCTTTTCAAGCAAAAAATATTGCCATAAATTCTGTATGGTTAGCCCCGCGTCGGAGAAGGCCCCGCACAGGAGTATGTAGTACAGATACCACATTATGTCAAAAAAATGCCACTATGGTGTCAGGATAGCTCACTTTGCGTTGCGGGTGTGTTCCGACTTTGACAGGCTATTGGCTATAGTTTATAAAAAAATAAGGGAGGCTAGGGCCAAGATCCGGGTCTTCCTGGATGCCGTACCCATGGACCGGGAAGATCTTCTTGTAGATCTTGGGTGTGGCGATGGCAGGGTCCTTCGGGCGGCACGTAAGCGCTAATGAAATCTCGTCGTAAGGCACTGATTGTTTTCCTGAAATACCCGGACGTCGGGAAGGTCAAAACCAGGCTCGGGAGGGACATAGGTCAACGAAGGGCAACGAAACTCTACGAGGAACTAATCCGGCGCACCCTGGGAATAGCGTCCGATTTCAAACTATTCCAGGACGATCAAGGGGGCGCGGACCTATTTCTTTTCTTCGTCCCACCAGACCGAGAGGCAATACTAAGGAAGGCCTGTCCCGGCCCGTGGGAATTCTCACCCCAGGCCGGCGGACACCTGGGTGCAAGGATGAGATCGGCCTTCAGGGACCTGTTTTGTAAAGGGTATGAGCAGGTTGTCCTTATTGGTACGGATATCGCTGATCTCATGGTCTCAGATATTGATGCCGCCTTTCGATTCCTCAGAGGGGGTGAGGTCGTCCTGGGGCCTGCACAAGACGGGGGCTTTTATCTGATTGGATTGAGTCTGCCCTTTGAAAAGATGTTCCAGTTCGATTCCTGGTCCCATTCCTCTATATTTGAAAGGACCCTAGGATGCCTTGTTGACTCTGGCCTGAGGGTCAGGTTCCTTCCAGAAAGGAGGGACATCGACCGGGCTGAAGACCTGATCACCATAAAGGATGCCTCCCTCTTTAGGGATAAGATGTCAATAATAATACCCTTCGACGGGAGGGTAACCCGACTCGCCTCCTTAATCGACTCCCTTGAGGCACAACTTTGGCCGGGTGATGATGTCATCATTGTCCGGGCGGACGGGTTTTCCAGATTGAGAACAGAACACATCACCCCGCGTACGCGCCTTTTGTCAGCGCCCAGGGGACGTGGTATTCAACTCGATCATGGCGCCAGAGCAGCAGATGGCAATCTCTTATGGTTTCTACATGCCGATACTGTGCCACCCCCCAACTTTGGGTATCATGTCAGGAAGATTTCGCAGGCCTCTGACACAGCCTTGGGTTGCTTTCAACTGGATTATGGTACATCACGGCTCTCTTTACAGCTGGTGGCCAGGCTGGCCAACTTCCGTACCCGTTACCTTGGCCTGCCTTACGGTGATCAAGGGCTCTTTTGCCGCAAAGAGGTCTTTGAAAAGGTGGGAGGGTTCAGGAATCGATGTCTGATGGAAGATGTGGATTTTGTGAGGGCTTGCAAGAAGATAGGAAAAATGATGATTATCCCTCAGCCATTGTATTCCTCTCCCCAAAGGTTTCTTATGAAGGGGATCATTCGAACCTCGTGCAAGAACCACCTGGTAATGTTTCTCTACTTTTTGGGTATGAACAACAGGAGGCTCTACTCTCTATATTATGGAAGAGACGTAATACCTTAGGGCCCTGAAATCTGGTCAATGGGGGCTTCCCTAACCCTCATTGTGTAGGATAAACTGGAGCTCAGAAAAAGGCCAAAATGATACAAAGAGAAAAATTCGAGAGTCAGGAATATTAGGATGGAGGTGTTATGCAGGGTGAAAATACAAAGATCGTCTGTACCATCGGCCCAGCGAGCAGTCCCAGAAAGATTTTGAGACAGCTCATTATGGCGGGTATGGATGTGGCGCGCTTGAATTTTTCGCATGGCTCGCACGAGGGCCATGAAAAGGTGATCCATTCCGTCCGGGCACTCTCAGCGGAGCTGGATAAACCGGTGGCCATTCTTCAGGATCTCCAAGGGCCGAAGATAAGAACCGGGGAGTTTGAAGGCGAAAGTGTTGAACTAAAGAAGAACCAAGAGTGGATCATAACCACACGCAGGGTAAAAGGGGGGCCCGGGCTTATCTCCACAACCTACCGCGGGATTGTTAATGATCTCAAAAAGGGAGATAGGATCTTGATAGATGACGGCCTTATGGAGTTGACAGTCTTGTCCAAGGACAAGACGCAACTTTACTGCAAGGTAGTTACCGGCGGTGTCCTGGGTGCGCATAAGGGGATCAATCTTCCCGGCGTTACCACTAGGATTCCCTCTTTGACCAAGAAAGACAAGGAGGACTTGGAGGCTGGCATTGAGGCAGGAGTGGATTATGTCGCCCTTTCCTTTGTTCGCAGCGCCAGAGATGTACGGGCACTAAAGGGATTCCTCAAGAAGAAAAAGGCTGACATCCCGGTCATTGCCAAGATTGAGAAGCCGCAGGCCCTCCAAGAACTGGAGGAGATACTCGATGCCTGTGAGGGAATAATGGTGGCAAGGGGGGATCTGGGAGTTGAACTCTCACCGGAGAAGGTGCCGGTGGCACAAAAGAAGATGATCCGAATGGCAAATGAAAAAAGGAAACTCGTTATCACTGCGACACAGATGCTCGAGTCCATGACAGATCATCCGCGCCCGACGCGAGCCGAGGCCTCAGATGTGGCAAACGCCATACTGGATGGGACAGACGCGGTCATGCTCTCCGCCGAGACATCCATAGGACAGTACCCGGTCCAATCCGTACGGATGATGAAGAAGATTGCCCGGGAGACAGAAAACAATTTTGCCCCTAAGTCCTTCTATGGACGCAAGGCCTCGAATTTTCCCGATGCTATCTCCGAGGCAGCCTGCGTGGCGGCAGACGACCTCGGGTTAAAGGCGATTGTGGCCTTCTCTCAGTCGGGATTTACTGTGGCCCTGATTTCCAAATACAGGCCCTCAGTTCCAATTATAGCCTTTCCCCCTGACGAGGTAGTGCAAAGGCGCTTGGCCCTGTACTGGGGCGTTAACGCAAGGGTCATACCGGACTTGACTGGCACGGATGATATGATCCAAACGGTCGAAGCCCTTCTTCTGGAGCAGAGACTCGCTAGGAAGGGGGACAGGATCGCCATAATCGCCGGCACACCCTTTAACGTGAAGGGAACGACAAACATGATGAAACTGCACGTGGTGAAATAGATGGCCTATCCGTTCGGCCTCAGAAAACGGGAGTCTGCTTCTCGGCGCCCAGTTCGATCAGGTGAAGCCTTTTGCCCGTCACCCCAATTTTGGTTACCGAGCAATGATCGGGCCAGAAACCCACCACGCGGTCATCTGCCGTTGCCTCCCCTACTGCTACGTTAATTGCTATGAAATGCGTAAACGCAACCGCACTAGTATCAATGGCGCGAAGGGCATCTATAACATCCTGTCTCCAGAGTGTTAAATCGCGGTCCAAATTGGACCATCTTTCTTTCATTATCCGGCCCAGCCATTCGGCCCGCTCTGCCAAATCGTTTGTGGGAGACAGGATCTCCCCCAACCGCTCCTCCACACAAGGGGTGCGGCGCCAGATTTTCGCCAATGGTTCCGCTGTTTCTCGGGCACGGGCCAGGGGGCTTGTTACGATATGAAGCGGCCCCAGGGGTCCTAAGATCCGAGCACTTTCTCTTGCCTGAGCCCGACCGTGCTCGTCGAGCCCTGGATCATAGGCTGCGTTCCAGCCTGCCTGCGGCCTCCCGTGGCGGACAAGATAGAGGGTTCTCATGGATTTGACCTCGTTTGACGGTTGCGCCATGAGGCCTACTCTTCTACCACAGCCACTGCACGAACCCATCCCGCGGAAGCCCTCTTTATCTTTACTGGGAAACATATGAATGTAAATCCGTGAGGGGGCACCTTGTCGAGGTTGGTAAGCTTCTCCAGCTGGAAGTATCCCTTTTCGATTCCAGCGAAATGGGCCTCCCAGATAATAGTTGAATCCCCAGTCTCTGCAAACTCCTTGGCTATGAATGGGAGTGGTCTATCCCAGCTCCATGCGTCAGTACCGACCACCCGGACCCCCATATCGAGGATGTGGAGGGTCGATTCCCTTCCCATACCGCATCCCCTCACAAGATACTCGGGACTCCCCCAGTATTTGTCTGCCCCGGTCATGATCAAGACCGCGTCCCCGGGGCTTACGCGGTAACTGATCCTTTCAAGCTCCTCGTCCACGTCCCGTGGTGTGACCTTATAGCCGTCATCAAACTTCCTGAAATCAAGGACAACGCCGTTGGACATTCCCAACTCCAGGGGCATCTGATCCACGGTCATTGCCGGCTTTCCCCTGTCCTGCGTGGGGTGGTAATGCCACGGCGCATCAATGTGGGTCCCTGCGTGGGTGCTCACGGTCAAGACCTCGACGGCCCACCCGAGGCCATCCGGGAGATCCTTCTCGGGATCAATCCCAGGGAAAAAGGCCTTCATTCCCTCTGCCCCATCTTTGTGGGCCATATACTGAATCCTGGGGATCATCTGAGGCGGGTCCGAGGGAAGCCCGTCCTCGATGGCCAGGGATAGATCAATAAATTTTTTTGCCATGGAGGACCCCCTCCCGCCTTTATGGCTCCATTTTCTCTAATGAATCCAGCACTGCCTGGTCGTGGCCATCTACCCGAACCTTTCGAAAGATCTTTCTGATGACGCCCTGTTCATCGATCACAAAGGTTGAGCGTTCAATCCCCATGCTTTTCTTACCGTACATGGCCTTCTCTTTGTACACACCGTAGGCCTCTGCCACCTTGTAATCTGGATCGCTCAAGAGGGGGAATGTGAGCCCTTGCTTTTCCCGAAACTCTCTGTGGGACTCTATGGAGTCCGGGCTGATCCCGACGACCATAGCCCCATACCGGTCAAATTCTCCACTCCGACCCTGGAATGCCACTGCTTCCTTTGTTCACCCGCTAGTGTTGTCTTTGGGGTAAAAATAAAGGACGACCTTTTTCCCCCTCATTTCACTGAGGCGTACCTCCCTTCCCTGATCCGAGGGCAATGAAAAATCAGGGGCCTCCATCCCTTCGGTCAATGTCTTTATCATGCTTAATACCTCCTTATCTTGCCTACCAACCTCCGCCCGTCTCCTGCAGTGCCTCCCTGGCCACGCGCTGGCCGTCGGGGCTGCTTCCCCAGAGACTGTACGGGGTCCTCGGAGAACGGTACCTCTCGTATATGGCCCTTAATGCCTGCCGGAACCCCTCTTCGTCATCAGAGAGGACCGTAATTACATCCTGGGTGATCTCCTCGATGGCCTTGTCCAGGGTCTCTTCCCGCATCATGCCGTCACTCATGACCCGGTTTTCAATCTTCTTAAAAGAGACCTCCACCCCATGGGTCCTGCCGATCTGATCCAAATTCTCCTGGCGGATCTCGGCCAGTGGATCTCCAACGTAATAGCGCAAGTGGACTTTGTATTTTGCCATGGATCATCCCTCCTTAGGCAGATATTCCTTATAGTGTTTCACCAGTTCTTTACGTTCGTCCTTGGTCCGCATGAAGTAGTCCCTGGAGGGCTTGATGTGATATGTGAAATGATTGTAGCTTACCCTAGGATCAAAACGATAATCGTCCAGGGCCTGTTCGGCAAAACTGACCTCAATTTCTCCATCACGGATCAATAGCCTTCCGCGTATGCCGCATGTAGGACATTCCACTGCCCTTCGATCTTTCAAGATGCGGATGTTCCAGTCCTGGCAGATAGGGCATAGTCCTTGACTTGAACGGTAGGCCTTGTCCTGGGCACGAATTGCCATGGCAAGCTCTTGTCCCACCCGATTGGCCCTCTGGATACCTTCCTTGTCATGGACGGCCTCTCCCAGCCCTTGGACATTGAAGGTCTCGCGGTGGATGACATGGAGCCCCAGAATCCCGCAAAAGATGTTGGGCTGGAGCATTGCATAGGGGATCCATCCCCTGGTGGCGTAAGGCACCAGGATTGAAGCATATTTTCCCCGCAAGGTTCCCCGATGGGCCTGTACCCAGGCCCGATCGATCAACTGCTTGAGGACGGCGGTTGATTCAAGGAAGTAGCAGGGCACGCTCAAGAGTATGCCGTCCGACTCGTCGATCTTTGACCAGATTAGGTTAACGTCGTCCTGGATGTGGCATCCCTCCTGTCGAAAGAGGCAGAGGCCAAAACCCTGGCAGGCCTGAATCCGGTAATCGGTAAGCCTCAGGAATTCCACTTCCGCACCCTCAGATTCCGCTCCCATCAGGGCCTCTTTGGCCAAAATATCAGAGTTGCCGTTCTTGCGAAAACTTCCAAGCAGAGCCAAGATCTTCATTTCCACGCCTCCTTCCGCATTCGATTTTTTGGGCCTGTCCGTGCCGATTCCGGTGGTTCTTAGGGGACGCTATCAAATGGAACGGGTCGCGGTCAATTAATTTTAGACCCATGCAAAGATCGATTCCGGATTCCTTTTCTCACTTTTTCAGGCTATAGTCATTTGGGGCGGGCAGTGACAAAAAAGAAACATTAAGAGAAGCAGAGGTATGATGGCAAACCATATACTGGCACAGGCAATTGGATTTATAGCCTTCCTCTTTATTGTTCTGTCGTTTCAGAATAATAAGAGGTCTTTGATATTGCTTTTCCTTATAATCGCACAGATCTCATTTGTCGTCCATTTTGCATTGTTGGAGGCCTGGACA
>CAYVMN010000128.1:0-13840 GCA_964452575.1 uncultured Desulfobacteraceae bacterium
GGATCAATGACAGATACAACGATGCCAGGTTATCTTTTGCGTAAGGGGGGTGATGATGATGCTTTGAGGCGCAAAAACTACCATTTCCCGAACTTCCTTCCTGATCTTATAAACATTCCCTTCTTTGATAAAAAAATGCTCCAGGCGATCCTCGCTCACATCGTTGGCAATGTTTGCCGGGTAAATACCCCCTCGGGCCATATCAATGGCGGTCGTATCAATATCGGTGCCAAAAATCTGGACATCGAAATCCTGTCGTAGTTCCCTCATACACTCCCAAATAATGATGGCTATGGAATAGGCCTCTTCACCGTTGGCACAGCCCGGGACCCATACCCGGAAAGCATCTTTAATGGACCTTTTCGTAAGGTCCCTCAGCAGGACCTTTTTTAGTGCCTCAAAGGCCTCAGGATCCCTGAAGAAGTTGGTCACTCCGATCAAGAGCTCTTTGAAGAGGATCTCCAATTCCTTGGGATTTTCCTGGAGATAACGGACGTAATTGCCGACATTTTCAATCTGTTGGACGGTCATTCTCCTTTCAATTCGGCGGCAGAGGGTGTTCTTTTTGTAATTGGAGAAGTCGTGCCCGGTCTGGCTTCTGAGGAGGACAAAGACCTTGGGGAGGGTCTCAGAGATTCTTCTTTCAATGGCGGCCCTGCTCGGCACCACCTTGCGGCCGGCGTGGCTCGTGTATCTGATCAACGCAGCAGGCATCTTTTCCGGTGGCAAGACAAAATCCACCGGGCAGACCTGAATAGCGCTTCTGGGCATGCCGTCGTATTTGGCAGTGTCCGGGTCCTGGACCATGGCCATCCCCAGCTCACCCTTGACGGCCTTCATGCCCAGGGCGCCGTCTGTTCCTGTTCCGGAAAAAATGATGCAGATCGCCTTTTCCTTTTGATCTTGTGCCAGGGACGAAAAAAATAGTCAATAGGCAGCCGTTTTCCCCGGGCATTTGTGAAGTCCATGAGCTGAAGGGTGCCGTTCAAGATTGCCAGGTCCTTGTTGGGTGGAACCACATATGCAACATTCGGCTGAACCACCATCCCATCATCTATGGAAAGTACCTTGATGGACGAGAACTTCGTCATCAGATCTGGCATCATGCTCGCGTGGGTGGGGTCCAGGTGGGGGACCAGCACAAAGGCCATGCCCGAATCAGGCGGCATATTCTGGAAGAACTTCTCAAAGGCCTCCAGCCCCCCTGCAGAGGCCCCCATGCCAACTATATAGAAACCCTTCTGCCCCTCTGGCCTGGGGGGTGGTGCCTTCTTTTTCTCTCTTGCCTTCTTAACAGGCCTCTTCGCTGCGTCATCCTTTTTTTCGGCAATGGTTCTTTTCTTTTTCTTCTCTGCCATCAGGCACCCCCTTCGGATTCACGAATGACCAATGACTAATGACTAGTTGTAGCTGTAAGCGTTCATAGGTTCCAAGGTTCAGGGGTTTCCCATGTACCCTTACAGGCCCCTGGGCATCTTCAGATATTTTGGATAAACTTCTTCTAAAGTTGATAGGTAAGACAGAGAGAGCAAAATTTGCGCCATTTCAGAAACTGTCGAGAGCCTCAATTTCGAACGATCGGACACCTACAATCCTTCATGGCGAGCTACTATTGATGACTAATGATAGGCTTTTAACACCTAAGGCAGGATATGGCAAGAATTTTCATTTGTACCTCCTTTTCCAATCTTTCATGCGCGCTTCACGCCTTGCCCTCACCTCCTCAAGTTTTTGCTGTTGATCAGGGTCAAGGCCTTTTTTCATACGGGAGAAGCTTTCATCCAAAATCTTCTTGACCTCAGCGCGTTTCTGCCGATGCAGTTCCACCAGCTTCTTGTCCACCTCTTCAATGATGACCTTGAATTCCTTCTGCTGCCCTTCAGTCAAACCGAGTTCCCTAGTCAATTTCTTTAGAAATAGCGCCCTTCTTCCAGCAGAGTCCTTCCAGAAGCGATCTACCCAGTGCCTGTGATAGAGCTGGGTCCCCAGGGTACCGACCAGCACGCCCAGGGCGAAGACGCATGTAACCCCAACGATTAGTTTCCATCTCTTCATCGCTACCCCTCAAGGCCAAAGAGTTCGCCCAGCGTTGGCTTTTCAAGCTCCGCCGTCACAGTTCCCAGGTAATCGTAGCTTCGATCCAGGTCCATGCTCAATAAGAAGACGGCTAACGCAAGGACCAAGAGGCAACTCACCGGCGCAAGCCGCCATACCATACGTTCAAAGGTGGCCCAAAACTCTAAACCGGTCTTTGGGAGGCCGGTCTCGCGGATTCGCCTCATGACCTGCGACTGCCACTCATCCCCGGTGCCCATGTTTTCCTTTGCCAGGTAGGCATCGCACAATGCCTCTTTCAATGCCTCGTTCTCGGAAATCCTGAATCTCATAGTGCCCTCCTTCCCTGTAGCATCACCCCAGTGAGGAGCTTTTCCAGCCTTTTTCGCGACCTGAAGGAGCGGACTTTGACGTTGGCCATACTCCATCCCAGGAGGCCAGCCGTTTCCTTCACAGAGAGTCCCTCCAGGTACATCAGTTCAAGGACCATCCTGTCTTGGGCCGAGAGTTTGCCGAGGGCCCAGTCCAGGAACTCTTTGGCCTCTATTTGAGAGCCTCTTTCATTGAATGCCTGTTCTGATTCTCCTGATATCACTTCTTCGAGCCAGTTTTGGTGCCTCTCGGTGAGCGTGCTCATGGGGACCTCTCGAGATCTATAGGCCTTTCGCCAGTAGTCACAGCAGGTTCTTACTGCAATTGAAGACAGCCACCGGCTGAAATTGCCCTTCCCTTTAAACGTAGGCAAAGACTGGTAAGCCCGTACAAAAGTATCCTGGGTTGTCTCTTCAACATCACCATGTGGCACGTGTTTTTTTACGATCTTTAACACGAGAGAACTATACTTCCTCAGCAGGGGCTCAAATGCATTGGCGTTTCCATCAAGAACCTGGCGAACGATTTCAGCATCACTGGGCCTGAGCGAGTCTCTTTGCATTTCTACTGGTGACTTTTGACTGGACTGGTTAAAAAACAAATCTTGGGGCGGAAAGCCGGCTCAGGCGCCGTCAAATTGGGCCTTCACAGTTAAAGTCGCCCTTCACCCTCAAAAAGTTACAACAAAAAACCTTGTAACCTTTTTTGACAAGCCCACGACATACAGGTAAAGTAGAAAAGAATAGCCTTCACCTCCGGGACTCAGCGGCCACGGCCTCCCTGGGCCGGGCCGCTGCCTTTTCAGGAGGTAAATATGCCCATGAAATTGATCGAACTGCGCAACATCCATAAGACCTACCACATGGGCGACATCGCCGTTCCAGTGCTCAAGGGGGTGTCGCTGACGGTCGCTCGCGGTGAGCTGGTCGCCCTTATGGGGGCGTCAGGATCAGGGAAGAGTACCCTGATGAACATCCTGGGGTGCTTAGACCGGCCGACCTCTGGCGAGTACAAGCTCGACGGCCGGGAGGTCTCGCAGCTGTCTGCAGATCAGCGTGCCCTTGTCAGAAACCACAAGATCGGCTTTGTCTTCCAGAGTTTCAATCTGTTGCCGCGGACAAGCGCCCTGGAGAACGTGGCGATGCCGCTTTCCTACACGACCGATCAGGTATCGGATCGCGAGGCGCGGCAAAGGGCCCGTGAGATGCTTTGCCGGGTCGGACTGGGGGACCGGCTGAATCACGAGGCCTCCCAGCTTTCCGGTGGGGAACAACAGCGCGTGGCGATTGCCAGGGCCCTGATCAACCGCCCTACGTTGCTCTTCGCCGATGAGCCTACGGGCAACCTGGACTCTCGCACGAGTGAAGAAGTCCTCTGCATGTTCCAGAAGCTCAATAAAGAGGACGGCATCACTATCATCCTCGTCACCCATGACGCCAATGTTGCCCATTACGCCGGGCGCATTATCCACATCCGCGACGGCGTGATCGTTAATGGTACCTTTGCTGCCGCAGCAGAACCGCCTAAAGCCCAGACAGATTTCACTTCCCCCGCTCAGGAAACAGGAGTCGAAAGATGAAGGTCTACCGCACAGCCAGAACGGCGATGAAGGCCCTGAGGCGCAACCCGATGCGTGCTATGTTGACGACCCTGGGCATAGTTATCGGCGTTGCCTCCGTCATCGCTATGATGGAGATAGGTGCCGGCTCATCGGCGGCCATTCAAAGGACCATCGCAACCATGGGGGCCAACGTCCTGGATGTGAGACCCGGCGCGGCCTCCAGCGGGGGTGTGACCTTCGGATCAGGCAGCGCCACAACCCTCACGCCCCAAGACTGCGAGGCGATCCTGCGGGAATGCCCGTCCATTCGCAATGCCACTCCCCTCGTCCACACCAGGACCCAGGTGGTTTACGGCAACCGGAACTGGGTACCGACGTTTATCTATGGTGTCACACCGGCATTTCTGGATGTGCGGGGCTGGACAATGGCAGAGGGAGAGTCCTTCACCGACCGCGATGTCCTGAACGCCAACAAGGTCTGTCTGTTGGGCCAGACACTGGTCCGTGAGCTCTTTCAAGGCGAAATGCCGGTCGGCAAGGAGATCCGTATCAAGAACGTATCGTTCCGTGTCCTTGGGGTGCTAGGCACCAAGGGCGCCAACATGATGGGCATGGACCAGGACGACATCGTCGTGGCGCCGTGGACCACGATCAAATACCGCGTAACGGGTTCCATGCTCGAAAACGCCAACCAGAGCACCAGCAGCGGTTCCAGCAGATCCATAAACACCTTGAGCAACCTCTACCCAGGTGGCCAGCCGAGCCTCTATCCTGAACGCTCGGAAATCCAGGCCGCCAACAACCCCATGCCTATACGTTTCGCCAATATCGATCATATCCTGGCAGCGGCCCAGAGCACTGAGGGAATTTCCGACGCCATAGACCAGATAACCACGGTGCTGCGTGAGCGTCATCGCATTCGCCCCGGCGAACCGAATGATTTCAGTATCCGTGACATGACCGAGATGACCAAGGCCCTCTCATCAACTACGACCTTAATGACCAATCTCCTGCTATGCGTGGCCATGATCTCGCTGGTGGTTGGAGGTGTGGGGATCATGAACATCATGCTCGTCTCAGTCACCGAACGGACCCGCGAGATCGGCCTACGCATGGCGGTTGGGGCCAGGGCCAGGGACATCCTGCGGCAGTTTCTGGTGGAGGCCGTCGTGCTCTGCCTCGTGGGCGGCGCTTTGGGCATTCTGCTTGGCCACGGCGGCTCTTACCTCGTGTGGCTGATGCTGCGCTGGCCGGTCGAAACCTCTCCGGTTGCCGTCGCCGCCGCGGTGATTGTCTCCGCTAGCGTTGGCATTGTCTTCGGGTTCTACCCGGCGTGGAAGGCGTCCCGCCTCGACCCCATCGAAGCCCTTCGATATGAATGATCGCCTTTCAGGTCCTACTGAACCCCGCCTGGCCGGGGAAGGCTCTGGGGATCGAAACGCTCGAAACCAAGTTTCGGGTTTACCGGGCAACGAACAGGAACATGGTCAACGACCGCCGCCTGAATGCACTGGTAGCATCGCTTACAGTGCTGTATATCCTCAGGCCTTCCCTCCTTGACCTTCCTTGGCCACAAGGGGTCTGCCAGGAGGGCCCTCGAGAGGGCCACCAGATCCACCGAGCCGTTTGAGATTGCCTCTGCAGCCTTGTCCGGATTCTGGAAATTGGGGCACATTACAGGGATGGAGACCTCCTTTCGGATCTTCGCGGCATCCTCTGTAATGCTATCTTCCCCTTTCGGAAAGATACGAGTTGCAGCCCCATAACAACCTTGACTCACTGAAAGGTAATCTGCCCCGGCCTCCTGGAGGGCCTTGGCCATCTCAATAGATTCAGGCAGATCAAGGCCGTCCGGAATCCATTCACGGGCACTGAACCTATAGCCGACGACGAAGTCCTGTCCCAAGCCCTCCTTGATATCCCGGATAATCTCTGACGAAAAACGCCATCGCTTCTCGGGTGAGCCACCGTAATCGTCGTTACGTCGGTTATAGTAGGGAGAGGTAAACTGGCAGAGCAGGTATCCGTGCGCCCCATGGATCTCTACACCTTCAAAGCCCGCCCTCTTGATGCGGCCGGCTGCCCTGACCATGGCCTCCTTTAGTCCCTGGATCTCCTGTACATCCAGGGGGCGGGGACGCTCGGGGCTCTCTTTTAGAATCCCTTTTAAGGCCTTGGGGAGCCCCTCCTTCTGGACGATGGCCGGGACATCAGAAGGACCCACAAGCGGCCTTTTCTCGTGATGCCTTAGGGCCTGGGCCCCATGCCCTGGCAAGATCTGGACAAAGGCCTTGGCTCCTCCCCAGTGGATGACGCGGGCAAGGTCTCGAAAACCAGCAACGCTTCTATCAGATGCCGCACCGAGCCCAGGTCCCGGGATAAAGGAATAGCGTCCCGTAACCCCCGTGATTTCAACGATGACGAGCCCGGCACCACCAGCTGAGCGGGCGTAATAATAGCAGAGGTACTGATCCGTTACCATCCCTCTGTCATCCCCCATCGCAACATGGGTGGGGGCCAGGGCGATTCGGTTTTGCAGCTGGATCTTTCCAATGTTCACTGGGTCGAAAATGATCTTGTGTTGTTGCAGCATAATTTCCCTCGTCAACTTTTGGTTTCTTGCCCAATGCAGGCCTTCCATTGGTATTCCTATATTTTTAGATCACATGGTGATCAATGTGCCACAGTGTAATCGAGGAAATAAGACTAGATATAACACCCTTGGCCCCACACAGGTCGATTTCAGCCTTACCTTAGGGAGAGACCGCTGCTCGGGGAGGTACAGGAAGAAGCATATCTAGTTTTTGTTATCTTCCTCGACTCCTTTGATGAGCAATTCGAAGATATTTGGAACAGCTGATACTACCCTGTTCCAGTTGGCAATGTAGGGCACTTCCATGGGCGTTTCCAGAAACTGATCGCCAGCGCTCTCGATGCACTGAACGAAGGCCTCTGCCTCGCTTCCCTCCCTGTGCCTATCATAGGTTAACCCGTTAATGGCAGAGTCATATTCATACCGGGCAATGAAGTCCTGGGCGATCCGCAGGTAGCATGATTTCAGCGATATAAAGAACTCATTTGTCAGTGTATGCCCCCTGCTTGCCATGGTTCTGAATATACACTTGGCGATGTCCGTGCCCATCTTTAGTAGTCCTTTATTAGGATCTTCCAGCGTAAGCGGTTGATGCTTATGTTCATAATTGTCTGACAGATCCACCTGGCAGACCCTGCGCAGGGCACAATTGCGGTAAACCTCAGCAAGCACTCCAACCTCTATTCCCCAGTCCCCAGGGATCCTCATTCGCCTTGCAAGTTCCGTGTCCATCGAAAATTCACCGGCAAGGATGTAACGGAAGCTATCGAGATAGTCCAAAAACTCATTCGGCCCCAGGGTTGCCTTTAAGGAACGGAGAAGGGGAGTGACGAATATACGTGTGACCCGGCCGTGCAACCGGTCGCTGACCCTGCTGTAATATCCCTTACAAAACTCGAAGCCAATGGTCGGATGGGCCACCGGGTAACAGAGCCTTGCGAGTAAATCTCGATCGTAAGTGGCAATATCACAGTCATGTAAGGCGATAACATGACTATCCTCGCGCGCAAGGACATATCCGTAGGCGGTCCACGCAGACCTTCCCTTACCATCCTCACCCAACTCTATCCCGTTTTCAGCCAAAAGATCATAAATCTTCTTAATTTTAGGGCCGGTACACCAGATTAGCCTTGGTTTCTGTGGGAGCGTTGAAAAGAACTTCTTGGCTTCCTTAAAGTCCCTTGCCTTTGATCTTCCGGCAGCAACAATAATGTTCTTGAGATACTTGACGTCACGCAGCATTTCTACGATCCTCGGTAAACCAGCGCCATGAAGTTCAGCCGGAATATATGGAAGGACTAAAGAAATAGGTCGATGTCTTGATGCCTCCTCCAGCTCGGCCTCAAGCTCCCTGACATCACGGGGGTTCAGCCTATGAAACGTTGCAATCTCACCATTTTGGAAAAAATCTGACATGTCTCCTCCTTCCCATATGGTTAGCCGTTCACGGGTTCAAAGGTTCAGGGGTTCAAGGTTGCTTCTCGTTCTCACGCCCCTTCTTTTGCAAGAAGTGTCTATGAGAGAAGCGCCGATTTAATCAAATTCCAACCTGAAACCTGGCTTTTCTTTCCCATCAATCTGGGAAAACCAGCATTTGTCCCAAGAACTTTGAGTTTGAATTTGTCCCTAACCGTGAACCTCTGAACCCGGAACCTGTGAACGCCTTCCCACATGGTTCCCCTCCAAGGCTATGATTCTATTTCAATCCTGCCTTGGGCATTCCCGCAAACATAACACCTGCGGGGGATTGATCCTTATATCCCGCGCTGTCTTAGCCACATGGGCAAAAGTTCTTCGTCCACTTTCCGGCTCACTTCAGGCGCCTTGTTCATTAATAGCTGGGCCATGGACGGGCTGCAGTTGATGTACCCAAAACTGCCATCAAATACGATTATCTTGTCGGTCTTGTAGATGTCATAGGCCATATCCATTGCGCTCTTTAGATCCTTTGCGGTCCGCGCCACTTCAGCGATATACGGGTTGCAATGGTCCGCCTTCCACATGGCGGCATGGTCCTCACCGGCTATCACAATAGGCGTCTCTTCCAGGCCCAAATAGTTTATTCCAGGCCAGGCCTGATTCAACACGATCACCTTAATAGCCGGATTGACAAGCATAGGAACGATTTCTCCGTTTTCATTCCTCTTGAACCCGCCCAAGACCTTAGGATGTGAAAGATCAAAGAGATCGTCGTGGGCGTGCATAAAGACGCCGAAAATAACACCACCGGCATGGATATAAAATCCCCACCTGCCGCCATCCACCACCGCAATACACTCATCGATCTCATGTAAGAGCCGCATCATTTTCCCGTACTTTCTTAGATGACTGATGGTGATTCTCTTATCAAGGGCTGTAAGATCCTTGTCGGCATCTATGGATAATATTCCTGCTGGAGAATGTCTTAAGACACAGGAAAAGGCATATTGTTCCTGGATAAACGGTGAATTGAAAAGGGCTATGGGCAGGAAATTGGCTGACCGATTTGCAAAATTCATGTGATAAACGGATCGCGTCTCTAAACGGACATACGACATGCTGAATGGCTTATATGCCCTTTGAATCTGTCGATTATAGTATATCTCCCTGGGATCATCATAATATGAGTGAACAAACCAGTCCCCATCGAATATCTTCTTAATCCCATAGAGGGTTCCGATTTCCGTCTCAATCGCCACACCTTTGTCATAGGGACCATATCTATAAACCTTGCCAGCAAAACGCCCTTTGAGGTCATAGTGTGCGATGAATTCATCCGCTTCCCGAAACCCCTTATAGGCCCCCACCATCAGACGAACATCCTCGCAGCCCGTCCTGGCCTGGATATTATCCTTGATGGCTTTAAGCATTCTAATATAGGGCTCACCCCCCATTATGCTGTATCCATGCTCTGAACTGAGCAGCTTGACCGTATTCGCGGGCCTTATCATCGTCATATCGACCGAAGACAGCGCCTCTTCAGTGGCCTCTTCTATAACAGAAAGGTCGCCCCCATCTGAATATATCCGATCAGCAATATCCGGAAAGAGATCGCCGACTGCAACAGAAACCAGATCCAGTATATCTGCCGCACGCCCTTTGGGCTTCGGGCCGTAGAACGATTCCATCAACTCCGGTGGTTGGACCGCTGGCCTATACACGGGTATCCTCCTTTCCGGGAGAGTCAGTATTCCTTTGTTTCACCTTTTTCCAATCTTCCCCGACACAGCATTGCGGGTAGGCTTCGTCGATTTGAAGCACCTTCTCCTCCGGAATATCGCTGAGGGAGAGGGTTAGCTTAATCCATCGACCGTCCGGGGGATTATCCAGCTCGATTTCACAGGCCTGCAGGAGCTGAAAAATCCTTGTTATACAGTAGATACCACAACCCGCTCGAAGCCCTGTCATAGCGCAAAGATCCTCAGGGGTATTTGCGCCTTTTAGGATGGCGGCAACGGCTTCTTTGCCCGTGGTCCGGGTACATCCGCAAACCGGCATATCGGGGAGCAGGCCGGCCTTTGCACAAAGCGTTTCAAGCTGTAGCTGATCAACATCTGAGCAATCCACATATCGAACGATCTCCGAAGGACGGGGGGCCCGACTGATAGCGTTTTCCTTGTTGCATCGATCGATGCATCGTTGACAGTCGATGCACCGATCACCATTGATAGCGGCCCTTCTTTCAACCATCTCTATGGCGCCCGCTGGACAGACACGTTCGCAGAGCGCACAGCCGCTGCACCTTTTCTCATCAACTCGCGCCAAAAACTGTAACTGAATCATTGGCTGCCCTCAATGTTTGACGGACCCCTAAAAGGCCTTCAAAGCCGTTAATCCCGCGAAAGCGGGGGGCGGGAGTCCAGCAGTAAACCAATAAATTTTGTTAGAAATTCTGCTACTTATTTAACCGCACAGGCTGGGATTATGGGAGAAAAATCAAATAAAGTCAACGGAACGCTATTTCTCCCAGGTCTATCGGATTTAAGCCATGCTTCGAGGCCTCTATGATAGTCTCATGCAGCCGTATCCGGAGGCAGTTGAGTCCTGCGAGAAGGCGGGCGGAAACGATTGCGGCGCAATATCCAGCACCGATATTCTGGATCTTCATGGATAGGAGTTGAAAGTAAGGCGCGCTGTTTATGACAGTAATGAGTCTTTGAACATGCTCCGGATTGGGCGTCTTCATGATTTCCCCCCTAATTAAAAGTCCTTTATTTGTCCAGGATCTCTCTTATCTTGTTTGAAATCTCCTTCATGTCAAAAGGCTTCTGGATAAATCCATTGCAGCCCCTCTTTAGTATCTCAGCCGCCTCTCCATCCATGCTGTACCCGCTAGAAAGTAAAACCCTTACATCAGGGTCTAGCTCCTTGAGCCTGTCATAGCTCTTTCCACCACTCACTCCCGGCATCACCATGTCAAGGATGACCATGTCAATCTCATCCTTCCTCTTCTCAAAAATATCTACGGCCTCCTGTCCGCTAGTGGCGGTAATCACCCTGTAGCCCATCTCCTCCAGCATCTCCTTCCCTGCATCCATAATCATCTCCTCATCGTCCACAAGGAGGATCATCTCTTCACCCCTCAATACCTCTTCAGAGGGCTCCTCCTCCTTAATCACCTCCCCCCCAGATGCAGGCAGGTAGATAATGAATGTGGCTCCCTCACCCTTCTTGCTCCGCACATTGATGATACCACCATGGTTCTTGATAATCCCATACACTGAGGCAAGCCCAAGACCCGTTCCCCTCCCCATCTCCTTGGTGGTAAAAAATGGGTCAAATACCCTCTCCCGAGTCTTCTCATCCATACCCACTCCGGTATCCGTAACTGCCACCTTTACATATCTCCCAGGCCTCACACCGTGCGGCTCTACAAAGTCCTCACCAAGTTCAACATTCTCAGTCTCAAGAAATAGCTCCCCACCCCCGGGCATGGCCTGCCAGGCATTGATATAGAGGTTCATCAGGACCTGCTCCATCTGCCCCCGGTCTACCTCCACAGGCCATATCCCTTCCTCGTACTTGGGATGGATGCCTACCTCCTTCCTGGTCCTCCCAAACATATCAGAGCTCTTCTTGAGTAACTCGTTGAGGTCCGTTGGTCCCACCGCATACCTTCCACCCCTTGCAAACCCCAGGAGCTGCCTGGTAAGCTCCGCCCCACTCTGAATGTACTCTTCAATGTTCTTCAATCGCCTATAATCCGGATCAGCAGGATCCTTTCTGAGCAACATTAAAGAGGCATTTCCCTGGATGGCCATAAGCAGATTGTTGAAATCATGGGCTATACCCCCTGCCAGAGTTCCCAGGTACTCCATCTTCTGCGCATGCCAGAGCTGGGCCTCAAGATGCCTCTTTTCCGTTATGTCCCTTATAAAATTGAGGGTAGCTGGCCTCCCTTCCCAGCTGATAAGCACAGCGTTTAGTTCCACCCATAGCTCCTCGCCACTTTTGTTAAAGACCCGAAAGGAATAGGTGCTGGGAAGGGCCTCTCCCTTCAGTCTCCTTAGATATCTTTCCAGGACCATGTCCCTGTCTTCAGGATGAATAAACTCAAGGAATGGACGATTGGCGAGGTCGTCCTCAGAATATCCGACTATATTAAGCGTCCTGGGATTAGGGAATTTTACAACGCCGTCCTGAGCAACAAAAATGGCATCATTGGCATTTTCTACCAGGAGGCGATATTTCTCTTCGCTCTCCCGCAATGCCTTTAGTGCATTCCTATATTCTGTAATATCAACGCTATAAATTGCTAATTGCGTTATTTTCCCTTCCTCATCAAAAACAGGGAAAATAGTATTATTATACCATCTTCCCTCTACTTGGTCTTCGAAAGTAACCGGTTCTCTCAATCTAATGGCTTCTATACCTTTTAGCCTTCTATTTTCGGACACCTCCCTAGGAAAATATTCTGTTAAAACTGTTCCAATGGCCTTTTCGACGGTCTTTCCTAAACGCCCTGCACCTCTTTTGTTGCAGGCTATAATCTTACCCGATAGGTCTATGAGAAAAATGCCAAACGGCGCAAAATCAAGGAGTCTTAATATACCTTGGGCCTGGTGTAGTACTTCTCTGGCCCGGCCAGCATCCGCAACTTCTCTTTCTAAATCCTCAACCCTTTGCTCCAATTCTTCATAAGTGGGCTTTTCGTGCATTTGAAAATCCTCCAAACGTCATACCAACAATCAGGTCCTTGACACTGGGCGACCTTATCAGCTCCTTGTCGATCCGTTCACCCAATTTCCTGTTTCGGAAAAGGGCCAAGAATGATGGTCCTGTAAAACGTTTTAATTTAATTTTATTCATTTTAAGATACCGAGGGTGAAATGGTCAAGCCAGAACTGCTGGATCGGATGCGGGAAATTGTTCGATGAGGCATATGGCAGCAAACGGGAGTTCTCTCAATTGACAGGGAACCTTTTTCTCCGATATTCTGAGTTCCATAATTAGTCTAAGAGGTGGGCCCGTAGATGATGCCAGAAAAGGAACTGCTTGACGGGGTCAAGGGATTCCTGGATGAAGAAGAGGGAATGCGGCTCTACGAGACCGCACTGGAGGCAAGTCGGCTCGGGCCATGCCTGGAGATAGGAAGCTATTGCGGCAAATCGGCCATCTACCTAGGGACGGCATGCCGGGAAAACAGAGGCATACTCTTTTCAATCGACCATCACAGGGGTTCAGAGGAGCAGCAGCCCGGCGAGGAATACTTTGACCCTGATCTCTTCGACGAGGAGACAGGCCTTGTGGATACCTTTAAGGAATTTCGAAGGGCAATTGAGAAGGCAGGCCTTGTGGATACGGTCGTCCCGATCGTTTGTCGCTCCGAGGTGGCGGCGCGCCTATGGTCAACTCCCCTCAGCCTGCTTTTTATCGACGGGGGGCATTCCTATGAGGCCGCGCTAACCGATTATCGGTGCTGGACAAAACACCTCCTACCCGGAGGATATCTGGTGATACACGATATATTTGATGATCCGAAGAAGGGGGGGCAGGCCCCCTATCAGGTATACACGCTCGCGGTGGAATCGGGCCTCTTTCGAGAACTCCCCATGACTCAAACCTTAGGCGTACTTCAAAAATACTACTGAGCCGCTAGGATTTGTCTTGAATTAGCATATATTTTGATGTATATTTAGAATCATGAAACCAAGCCATTCTTCTCGGTTAACCGGTGGTCATGTTTGAATGGGATGAAAGCAAGAACGTAGTTAATCAGGAAAAACATGGTGTATCATTCCGGGAGGCCCGAAAGGCCTTTTTCGACCCCCAGAGAGTCA